>DATKDQ010000437.1:0-13514 GCA_035544635.1 Thermoanaerobaculia bacterium | reverse complement strand
GGTCATGTAGTCGTCGGCGCCGATGCGCATCGCCTCGACCGCCGAGTCGATCGACCCGAAGCCGGTGACGAGCATGACGCCCAGGTCGATCCCGCGCTCGCGCACGGCATTGAGGAACCTCAGACCGTCCATGCCCGGCATCTTCACGTCGCAGACGGCGACTCGCACCGCCGGCTCCTCGGCGATGAATTCGAGCGCCTTGCGCGCGTCGTCGAAGGTGCGGACGCGAAACCCGGCCTTCTCGAGCGCGAGCGCCATCGACTCTCGTGACCCGGTCTCGTCGTCGATCACGACCAGGCACGGCGCTTCGGGTTGGCCCACGGGTGGGCGGGGGTTTCGCGGCTGGCCCATGGGTGAGTGTGGGTTTCGGGGCTGGTCCATGGGGCGGTGGGGGTCTCGGGGCTGGCCCGTGCGTGGATGAGGGTGCGGCGGCTGGCCCACAGGCGGATCGGGCGGGGGCATGATCCGCGCCGAATTCTCGCAGAAGGGTAGCGCAGTGTCAGCCGTGAGTTACTCGGACGCTAGCCTCCGGAACGTGCTGAATAGCACGTTCCTCCGGCTAGATGGTGTTTGGCGCCGAGGACGGCGCTGGCGCTTCGCTCCGCCTCCGGAACGTGCTGAATAGCACGTTCCTCCGGCTAGATGGTGTTTGGCGCCGAGGACGGCGCTGGCGCTTCGCGCCCCGCACAGATGGGACGCAGTTACTCGGACGCTAGAGGCGATCTCGCGTTGCTACATTTTTGTAGCCGATCGACTTCGGCGCGACAGGGTTGTGTCGTCGCGGCTTCGAGACGGCTTCGGCAACTCTTTCGTAAGCCACTGTGTCGTCTGGTGTTGGAAGGGAGAATGAGGATCTGTCCGGAGTGGCGCCGGTCTTGCTTTTGCCGGGGGAAGGGGGAGGATCGTCCTCGCCAACCACACCTATCGTCTCGGCTTCGCGGAGGAGGCCTATGAGTCGCTTTGCGATCGTGGGGGCAGCGGCGCTGCTCCTGGCCGGACCTGCGTTCGGGCAGTCTGGCCAGGAGATCGCCGCCAATGCCGTCGACACCGGAGATACGGCGTTCGTCCTGCTGTGCGCGGCTCTGGTCATGCTGATGACGCCCGGGCTGGCGTTCTTCTACGGCGGCATGGTTCGCGGCAAGAACGTGCTGGCGACGCTGATGCAGAGCTTCGTGGCCCTGGCGATCGTCGGCGTGCAGTGGGTCCTGTGGGGCTACACCCTGGCGTTCGGCCCGGACATCGGAGGGTTCATCGGAGGGCTCGGGTTCCTCGGCCTGTCGAACGTCGGGCTCGAGCCCAACGCCGACTACGCGGCGACCATCCCGCATCAGACGTTCATGATCTACCAGTGCATGTTCGCGATCATCACCCCCGCGCTGATCACCGGCGCCATCGCCGAGCGCATGCGCTTCAAGACCTTCCTCGTCTTCATGGTGCTGTGGGCGACGCTGGTCTATGACCCCATCGCGCACTGGGTATGGGCGGTCGGCGGGTACCTGCGCGGCATGGGGGCGCTCGACTTCGCGGGCGGCACCGTGGTTCACATCAGCTCGGGGGTCTCCGCGCTGGTCGCCGCCATCGTGCTCGGCCGGCGGCGTGGCTTCCCCGACACGCCGATGCCGCCGCACAACCTGCCGTTCACGCTGCTCGGCGCCGGTCTCTTGTGGTTCGGCTGGTTCGGCTTCAACGCGGGCAGCGCGCTTTCGGCCGGCGGCCTGGCCACCGGCGCTTTCGTCGCCACCAACACGGCGGCTGCGGCGGCGACTCTGGCCTGGATCCTCATGGACTGGTTCGTCAAGGGCAAGCCGACGGCGCTCGGCGCCGCGAGCGGCGCGGTGGCCGGCCTGGTCGCGATCACGCCCGCGGCGGGATTCGTCAGCCCGCTGGCGGCGCTCGCGATCGGAGCGCTCGGTGGGATGGTCTGCTTCGGCGTGGTCAGCTACCGTGCCCGGACCGGCATCGACGACTCCCTCGACGTCTTCGGTGTGCACGGAATCGGAGGAACGGTGGGCGCTCTCCTGACCGGCGTCTTCGCGTCGACTGCCGTCAACTCCGGCGGCGGCGACGGCCTCCTCCACGGCAACCCGTCGCTGCTCGGCGTGCAGGCGCTCGCGGTGCTCATCACGTGGGTCTACTCCGCGCTCGTCACCTTCGTGATCCTCAAGGTGCTCGACGTCGTGATGGGGCTGCGCGTCTCGAGCGAAGCCGAAGAGGGAGGGCTCGACGTCGACCAGCATCGCGAGAGCGCGTACGCGACCTGATCGAAGACTCCCGCTCGGGGTCCGGGCTGGAGCGGCCAGCTCGGACCCTACATTCCTGTTCTCCACCTTCCGTCGCCTTACGCTTTTGTCCGCCGGCGGACGCTGCGCGAGCCGCGCCCTGCGACCGCAGGTCCAGCGCCATCGGGCCTTTCGCGGGCCTGCGGTCGATCGGGGCGGGGTGGCCCGTCTCTTGCTCCGCGTCGGCTCCGACACCGCGCAGCCGCGTTCGGAGCTCAACCGAGACCTACGCAAGGAGACGACATGCGTCGGAAGGCCCTCTTCGGCCTGCTCATCTGTTCCGCCCTGGCGACCCCGGCGCTCGCGCAGGGGATCGAACCGGAGACCAAGGTGGCGCTCGACACCCTCTGGGTGTTGGTGGCCGCGATGCTGGTGTTCTTCATGAACGCCGGCTTCGCGATGCTCGAGACCGGCCTGTGCCGCGCCAAGAACGCGGTCAACATCCTGGCCAAGAACTTCATCGTGTTCGGGCTGTCCTCGATCGCGTTCTGGGCGGTGGGCTTCGCCCTGATGTTCGGCGACGGCAACGCGCTCTTCGGCTCCTCGGGCTGGTTCCTGTTGGGCGGCGACAACAGCCCGGCCATGGACGACGCCTACCAGGGCGTCTTCTCCTCGCTCGGCTGGACGGGCGTGCCGCTCGAGGCGAAGTTCTTCTTCCAGCTCGCGTTCGCGGCCACCGCCGCCACCATCGTCAGCGGTGCGGTCGCCGAACGCGTCAAGTTCTCCGCGTTCATCCTGTTCTCGGCAGTGCTGGTCGCGACGGTCTACGCGGTGGGCGGTCACTGGGCATGGGGCGGCGGCTGGCTCAGCGCCATCGGGTTCGCCGACTTCGCCGGGTCGACCGTGGTCCACTCGGTCGGTGGGTGGGCCGCACTGGCGGGGGCGATTCTCCTCGGGCCGCGCCGGGGCAAGTACCTGCCCGACGGCGGCGTGCGTCCGATCCCTGGCCACAACATGGGGCTGGCGACCCTCGGCGCGCTCATCCTCTGGCTGGGCTGGTTCGGGTTCAACCCGGGCTCGACGATGGCTGCCGACCCCGCCGCGATCGCGAGCATCGCGCTCAACACCAACATGGCGGCCGCCGCGGGCGCGCTCGCCGCGACGGTGACGGCCTGGGTGCAGCTCGGCAAGCCCGACCTGACCATGATCCTCAATGGAGGGCTGGCAGGCCTGGTGGCGATCACTGCCGGGTGCAACGCCGTGAGCGTCTCCAGCTCGGTCCTCATCGGCACCATCGGCGGTGTCCTGGTGGTCTACTCGGTGCTCTTCTTCGACAAGGTCAGGATCGACGATCCGGTGGGCGCATTGAGCGTGCATCTGGTCAACGGTATGTGGGGAACGCTCGCCGTGGGCCTGTTCGCCATCGAGGGTGGTCTGTTCTTCGGCGGTGGCATCGCCCAGACCGTGACCCAGGCGATCGGGATCGCGGCGATCGGCGCGTTCGTGTTCGCCGCCAGTACGGTGATCTGGCTCCTGCTCAAGGTGGCCATGGGCATTCGGGTGTCGCCGCAGGAGGAGCTCGAGGGCCTGGATGTCGGCGAGCACGGGATCGAGGCCTACCCCGGCTTCGTTCCCGCCGCGCAGGAGATGAGCGCGGAGATCATCTAGCTGCTGCTGCGCGCGGGGGGATCGTCATGGCTCGAGCGACCGCCAACGCTCCGCGCGCCTGCGGCGCCGCCCCGGCGAGGGGCGGCTCCGTGCGCCGCCGGGGCGGGCGCGGCCGAGTCCCGGGCGGCGCCATCGGCAGCCTCGCTCGGCGCGATGAAACTGCGCCCGTCCCGGCGCGGTACGCTATGCTCGGCCGCTCCCTCGGGAGCGGCAGACCCGCGGTCATGCCCACCACCTCGACCTTCCGTGAGCGGGCGTCGGCAGCGCGCCTCAAGCGCTTCGAAGTCCAGCTCGGTGCCGCGCGTGCGGCGTTCGCGCACGATGTTCGCAACGGGCAGGGCGGCCGTGCGGCGCACCAGCGCTTCTCCGATCGGGTCGACGAGCTGATCCGGTCCATCGTCGACGACGCGCGGCCTCTGGCGCGCTCCGCGGTGTCGGTCTCGGCACTCGGAGGCTATGGCCGGCGCGCGCTCTGCCTGCACTCCGACCTCGACCTGCTGCTGGTCTTCGACGGGCGCATCGGACGCGCCGAGGAGCGGTTCGTCAAGGCGGTCCTGCATCCGTTGTGGGACCTTCATCTGCAGGTGGGCCATCAGGTTCGGCTGCTGCAGGACTTCGGGGAGCTCGAGCGGGACAACCCGCTGTTCCTGCTCGCGCTCATGGACGCCCGTCCGCTGGCCGGCGACGACGCGCTGTTCGAGCGCGCGCGTGAACAGTTCGCGCGGTCGCTCGAGGGGGCGCGGGCGGAGGTGGGTGACGCGCTCCACGCGCTGATCGAGGAGCGCCATCGCCAGTACAATGACACCCTCTACCAGCTCGAGCCGGACACAAAGGACGCGCCCGGCGGCCTGCGCGACATCTCAGCGGCGAGGCTCCTGCTCTCGCTGGCCGATCCGTCCGCGCTGCGCGGCTCGATCGACGACGCGCGGCTCGCGCAGGCTGAGGATTTCCTGCTGCGGGTGCGCTCGGGGCTGCATCTCGAGGCCGGCCGCAACCAGAACGTGCTCTCGCACGACCTGCAGGAGACGACGGCCGAGCGCCTCGGCTGCTTCGGGACGCACGCCCAGCAGCGCGTCGAGTCGCTCATGGGCGAGTACTTTCGCTACGCGCGCGCGGTCACGCGCGGGCTCGAGCGCGCGCGCCGGCTGGCGCGGCCGCTCTACGGGGCCGGCGCGCGCATCGAGCTCGGAGGAAACCTCGTACTCGGCGCCGAAGGCGTCGGGTTCGCCGACGAGCGCCACGCGGCCGACCAGCCCGCGTCGTGGCTCGCAGCGCTGGAGGCCGCGCTCGACCACGGCGCTGCGTTGGCGCCGTCGGCGCTGGCGTTGTTCGAGCGCGAGGGCCCTTCGTACGAGGTCACGGACCTGCTCGCCGGCGCCGCCGATGCCCGGCGCCTGTTGCGCTCGCTGCGGCCGCGCCCGGGCCTGTACGCGCGTCTCTCCGAGCTCCACGACTGCGGCCTGCTGGAGCGCTTCTTTCCCGAGCTCCAGGCGATCTCGTGCCGCGTGATCCGCGACTTCTTCCACAAGTACACGGTCGACGAGCACACGCTGCTCACCATCCGCGGCATCGAGCGGCTGCTCGAGCCCGAGCAGCCTTCGCGGGAGCGGTTCGGCTCGATCCTCGCCGAGCTCGACCAGCCGGAGCTGCTCGTCCTGGCGCTCCTCTACCACGATGTCGGCAAGTGGAAGGAGGACGATCACGCCTCCGAGAGCGCGCGCATGGCGCAGGGCATGCTCGATCGCATGGGCATCTCGGGAGACGCGCGCCAGACCGTCGAGTTCCTCATCTTGCAGCATCTGGCGATGTCGGTGGTGGCCTTCCGCCGTGACACCGAGGATCCCGAGGTCGTGCGCCGCTTCGCGCGTCTGGTCGCGACCGAGGAGCACCTCAAGATGCTCTGTCTGATGACGCTGGCCGACGTCGAGGCGGTCTCGACCGAGACGCTGACGCCGTGGCGCGAGGAGCTCCTGTGGCGGCTCTACGTGGACGCCTACAACCAGCTCACGATGGGCTACGGCGACGAGGTGATCGAGCGCGGCCAGGACGCGGTCGCTTCGCTTCAGGCCACCCGGCCGCCCGACCTCGGGGAGGGCGAGCTGGCGCACTTCCTCGAGGGCTTTCCACAGCGTTATCTCGCGCTGTTCGAGCGCGAGGACATCTACCGCCACGCGCGGCTGTCGCGCGACATCAGTCCCGACCAGGTGCACCTGTTCCTGGAGCGCAAGGGCGGGGTGTGGGAGCTGGCGGTGGTCGCGCTCGACCGTCCCTTCCTGTTCTCGAACCTCTGCGGGGTGTTGTCCTATTTCGGCATGGACATCCTGCGCGGTAGCGCGATGACCAGCCCCTCCGGCCTGGTGCTCGACATCTTCCAGTTCACCGACCGCGAGGGGTTCTTCCGCAAGAACGAGGGCGGGACCGAGCAGTTCGAGACCCTGCTGCGCGAGGTGGTCGCCGGGCGCCAGGACGTGGCCGTTCTCCTCGAGCGGCGGGAGAGCGGTCTGCTGTTTCGGCCCCCGCCCCGTCGGGTCGCTCCCATCGTCCGCTTCGACTCGGAGCACTCCCGCCGCTACAGCGTCCTCGAGATCGTGGCACAGGACGCGCCGGGTCTCCTGCACCGGGTCAGCCTGGTCATCTCACGCCATGGATCCGACGTCGACCTGGTGCTGATCTCGACCGAAGGCGATCGCGCCATCGACGTCTTTCATCTCACCGCAGCCGGAAGGAAGTTGTCGGAGGAAGCTCAGCTCGCGCTCAAGGAGGAGGTCGAGAAAATGCTGGAGGGGAGCCATGAAACTGGTTAAGGCCATCGTCCGGCCGAACAAGGTCGACGACATCAAGGACGCGCTGTCGAAGCTGAACCTCTCGGGGATGACGGTCACGGAGGTGCGCGGCCATGGCCGCCAGAAGGGACATACCGCGGTCTACCGCGGCAAGGAGTACGTCGTGAACCTGCTGCCGAAGATGGAGATCGAGGTGGTGGTGGCCGACGACATGGTCGAGCCGGCCATCCGCGCCATCATGGGAGCTGCGCGCACAGGCGAGATCGGCGACGGACGCGTCTTTGTGATTCCGGTGGAGCATGGCTACAATATCCGCACCGGCGAGCGGGATATCGTCTGATCAGCCTGGACGGCGCGGCCACCGGGGACACAGCCGGTCAGGAATCAAGATCGGAGAGCCGTGCGGGCGGCGCGCAAGGCGTGCGTACCTTCGTGTGCGACGTGCTCTGGTCGCGCGGGAAAGCGGAGCGAGCGCGGTCCACCGCGCGAGAGGGATGTGAGCGGAGGGCGTGGTAAGACCACGCCCGTAGCGAGCGCGGTCCGCCGCGCCAGAATGATGTGAGCGGAGGGCGTGGTAAGAACCACGCCCGGAGCGAACCGAAAGGAGAACAGGTTCGATGAAGCCCCAGGAAGTGATGTCTCTGATCAAGGACCAGTCGGTCAAGGCGATCGATCTGCGATTCGTCGATCTGCCCGGCACGTGGCAGCACTTCACGGTCTCGACCAGGGAGTTCGCGGTCGACGTCTTCGACGAGGGCATCGGCTTCGACGGCTCCTCGATTCGCGGGTTCCAGGCGATCCAGGAGAGCGACATGCTCCTGTTTCCGGATCCCGCGTCCGCGTTCGTCGACCCGTTCGCCGCTGTGCCTACGCTGGTCCTGATCTGTGACGTCCGGGATCCGGTCACCGGCGAGTCCTACTCACGAGACCCGCGTTACATCGCGACCAAGGCGGAGAGCTACCTCAAGTCCACCGGCATCGCCGACGTCGCCTACTTCGGGCCGGAGCCCGAGTTCTTCATCCTCGACGACGTCCGCTACGACCAGTCCTACAACTACGGCTACTACTTCCTCGACGCCACCGAGGGCTTCTGGAACAGCGGCAAGGAGGAGAAGCCGAACCTGGGCTACAAGCCGCGGTACAAGGAGGGCTACTTCCCGGTGCCACCGACCGACAGCCACCAGGACCTGCGCACCGAG
Source organism: Thermoanaerobaculia bacterium (assembly GCA_035544635.1). GTDB lineage: Bacteria > Acidobacteriota > Thermoanaerobaculia > Multivoradales > Multivoraceae > DATAFT01. Next base: position 5,645 of record DATKDQ010000437.1, on the reverse strand, counting down.
ATGATGCTGACGCTGGAGTCGATCGGCGTCCACGTCGAGGTGCACCATCACGAGGTGGCGACCGCGGGCCAGGCCGAGATCGACATGCGCTTCGACTCGCTCCGGAACATGGCCGACAAACTGCTCAAGTTCAAGTACGTGATCAAGAACGTGGCGCGCCGCCACGGCAAGACGGTCACGCTGATGCCGAAGCCGATTTTCCAGGACAACGGTTCCGGCATGCACGTGCACCAGAGCCTGTGGAAGGGCAAGAAGAACCTGTTCTTCGAGGGCGGCACCTACGCCGACCTGTCGAAGGCCGCGCTCCACTACATCGGCGGCATTCTCAAGCACGCTCCCGCGCTGCTCGCGTTCTGCGCGCCGACGACGAACTCTTACCGCAGGCTGGTACCGGGCTACGAGGCGCCGATCAACCTCATTTACTCGCAGCGCAACCGCTCGGCCGCGGTGCGCATCCCCGCCTACTCGCGCAGCGAGAAGGCGAAGCGCATCGAGGTGCGGTTCCCCGACCCGTCGGCGAATGGCTACCTCGCGTTCAGCGCGCTGCTCATGGCCGGCCTCGACGGCATTCAGAACAAGATCATGCCGCCGGCGCCGATGGACAAGGACCTCTACGACCTCGAGCCCGAGGACCTGGCCAAGGTGGCCAAGGCTCCGGGCAGCCTGGACGTCGTGCTGGACGCGCTGGAGAAGGATCACGACTTCCTGCTCAAGGGTGACGTGTTCACCCAGGATGTGATCGAGGTCTGGCTCGACTACAAGCGCTCGAAGGAGGTCGACGCCATTCGCCTGCGCCCGCATCCGTGGGAGTACGCGCTCTACTTCGACATCTGATCCTCGACCTCGAGCCGGGACCCGGCGCCGGGACGGCGAGCCCGGCCGGGTCCCCGGCCGACACCCCGATCGGCCGCTCCTGCGGCCGGTCAACGACCCGCGGTCCCGCTTGCCTCCCATCGCCCCCTCGGACCTCTTCCTCTCGCCGACCCTCGGCGAGGAGGAGGCGCGCGACTACCTGCGCTCGTTCGGGCTGGAGGATCCAGGGGCGGCCGACCAGCATCTGCAGGCCCTGGCCGACGAGCTGCCCGCCCGCGAGGCGCTCGGCGCGCTCGCCGACACGCTGCTCGACGCTCTGACCCGCGCCGCCGATCCCGACACCGCCGTGGTCGCGTTCTCGCGCTACGTCGCGACCCGGGTACCGCGCGCCGCCTTCCTGCGCTATCTCGCCGACGATCCGCGCGCTCTCGGCGTGCTGATCGAGGTGATGGGCACCTCGCCCTTCCTGTCCGAGATCCTGATCCGCAACCCGGAGTACTTCCACTGGCTGGTGTCGCAGTTCGAGCGCCCCGCGCCGGAGGCCGAGGACCTGGCCGAGGAGGTGGACCTCCTGCTGGCGCCGGTTGCGACCGCGAGCGGGCGTGGCGACGTGCTGCGGCGGTTCAAGCGGCGCGAGATCCTGCGCATCGCGGCGCGCGACATCCTGGGGCGCGAGACGCTCGAGTCGGCCACCGCCCAGGTCTCCGATCTTGCCGACGTGGTCACCGAACGTGCGCTGCGCATCGCGATGCGGACGATTGCCGATTCGGCCGGGCTCGACGCGCGCGGCGAGCGGCCGCTGCCCGGCACCTTCGCCGTCATCGGCATGGGCAAGCTCGGCGGACGCGAGCTCAACTACAGCTCCGACATCGACCTCCTGTTCGTCTACGAGCCGGACGACGAGGAAGATGGCGCGGCGCACCAGCTCTTCCAGAAGCTGGGCCGCGCCCTGGTCAAGGCGATGACCGAGTTCACCGACGAGAGCTATCTCTATCGGGTCGATCTGCGCCTACGACCGATGGGACGCCGCGGGAACATCGCCTACTCGCTGCGCCAGCACGCCCAGTACTACGACAACTGGGGCGAGACCTTCGAGCGCTTCGCGCTGCTCAAGGCGAGGCCGATCGCGGGCGATCGCGGGCTGGGCGCGCGCTTCGTCGAGCTGGTCGAGCCCTTCGTCTACCGGCGCTACCTCGACCATGCCGCGCTCGAGGAGATCTTCCTCCACAAGCGGCGCTCCGAGCAGCAGCAGCCCGACCTCGACCGCGACGTCAAGATCGGCCGCGGCGGCATCCGTGAGATCGAGGTCTTCGCTCAGGTCCTTCAGCTCACCTACGGCGCGCGCGACCCCGACCTGCGGCGCGCCTCGACGCTCGGCGCGCTCGACGCGCTCGAGCGCGCCGGGCTGATCGGCGAGGAGGCGCGCTCGGCGCTCGCCTCGGCCTACGTGTTCCTGCGCACGCTCGAGCATCGGCTCCAGATCGTCCAGGAGCAGCAGACGCACACGCTGTCGCGGGTCGACCGCGAGCTCAACATCTGCGCGCGCCGTCTCGGCCTCGCGGATCGCGCCGAGCTGGAAGCCGAGCTCGAGGCGCGACGGGGCAGCGTGCACGAGATCTTCCACGCGCTGTTCGAGCGCCGCCCCGGGGCGCACGACTTCAGGAGCCGGCAGTGGTTCCGCGTGCTCTCCGAGGAGGCGTCACGGGAAGAGGCGATCGAGCTGCTCGCCGAGCACGGCCTGTCCGCCCCGGAAGCCGCGCTCGACGCCATCCGCGCCCTGGATCAGGCGACCGCTCTCGCGCCGTCGCGCTCGATGGCGCGCAATGTGCTGGCCAACCTTCTGCCCGAGCTGCTGGCGCGGGTGGCCCGGTGCGGCCGCCCGGGCCAGGCGCTGATCCGCTTCGAGCAGCTCACGGAGCGCACCGGCGCTCCCGCGTCCTTCTACCGGACGCTGCTCGAGAGCGAGCCCTTGCGCGACCTCCTGATCGCGACTCTCGACCTGGGCGACCTCGCCGCGTCGCGCCTGGTCCGGCATCCCGAGCTGCTCGACTCGCTGGCCGAGCCGCTGCCCGAGCTCGACCGCCTGCGTGCCCGCTACCGCGACGCGCTCGCCCACGTGGAGCCGCCGGATCGGGCCCGAGAGATCCGGCGGTTCAAGGCCGTCGAGGAGCTGAGGATCCTGATCCAGTGGGTGGCCTCCGGGGACGCTCATGGCGGGGCGGGGGGGAGTGGCCCGGTCGACGGCGGCCCGGACGGCGGCGCTCCCGGCACGCAGTCGGGCGACCGGCAGCTCCTCCACCGGCGACTGTCACTGCTGGCCGAGTGTTGCGTGGCGTCCGCGGCCGCCTGGTCGGCTCCGCCGGCGTCGAGCGGCGAGCCCGACTGGGCGATCTTCGCGCTCGGGAAGCTCGGCAGTCGCGAGCTGACCGTCCATTCGGATCTCGATCTGGTGGTGGTGTATGACGGCGACCCGTCCGATTCCGCGACGTTCATGGCTCGCCAGGACTTCGTCGCTGCGTTCGAGCGGTGCCTCGAGGAGCCGACCGCCGACGGCGTCGCCTACCAGGTCGATACGCGGCTGCGCCCTGAAGGCAAGAAGGGCGCGCTCGCCATGCCGCTCCTCGCGTTCGAGCGCTACCTCGGCGAGCGGGCGGAGATCTGGGAGCGTCTGGCCTGGACCCGCGGCCGCCTGGTAGCCGGCTCGCGCTCGCTCGCAGCGCGCGTCGAGGCGGCGGTGAGCGGCTTCGTCTACGGACCGTGGGACCAGCGGATCCCTGCCGTCATGGCCGACATTCGCCGGCGGATGGAGCGCGAGCTGACGCAGCCCGGAGGCCGGCACCTCGAGCTCAAGGTCGGCCGCGGCGGCCTCGCCGACGTCGACTTCGCGCTGCAGATGATCCAGATCCGCGAAGGGCATCACCGCGAGGAGATCCGCGTCGCGGACACGCACGAGCTGCTCGATCGCCTGGCCGGTACGCCGTCGATCGAGGATGCGGAGCTCCGGGATCTACGTGGGGCGTACTCGTTCCTGCGGCGCCTCGAGCTCTTCGCGCGCACCGACGTCGATGCCAACGTGAGCGCGCTTCCGGACGAGGCGGAGCGACTCGATCCGGTGGGGAAGCGGATGGGCCTGCCTCACCCGGCGGCAGCGAGCCTGAAGGAAGCGTACGGAGAGCACACCGGGCGGGTGCGCGAGATCTACGAGGCGGTCCTCGCGCGCCTCGCCGCTCGGTGAACGCGTCAGCGCACCCAGAGATCGCGCTCGACCTCGAGCTTGCCGCTGCCGCTGTCGAGAACCGGACGTACCGTCTCCCAGCGCTCGCCAGCGCGCTGGTCTCCGAGCCTGGGATCGCCCTCGAACTCGAGCGTGAACCGGCGCATCGGCGCGTCCTGGAGCGTGACCTCGAAGTGGACGTGCGCGGGCGGTCCACCGGTGGCGTAGTGCGCCGGCCGGATGGTCTCGAACCGGTAGCGACCCTCGGAGTCGGCGCGTAGAACGCCGCAGAGCCGCGCGTTGCGCTCGTCCATGCCCCCGTCCGAGTAGTAGCCGCGCGCGTCGGTGTGGTACGCGAGGACCCGGGCGCCCGGGCTCGGGGTCCGATCGGGTCCTACCAAGACCCGGCCGGTGATCGTGAGCCGCTCTCCCGGCTCATCCGGTCCGGCGATCTCGACGCTCGCCGCGGCGGGCTCACGATCGCGGCAGGTGGTCTCGCGCTGCGCCGCGGCAGAGCCCGCGAGCAGGACGAGCGCGAGAGACGCGAGGACGGCGCCGCGCCGGACGGCCTCGATACCAGGCGCTGCCTCTGAGGTTGCGTGCATGGCGACCCGAGCCTACAGCCCTGCCGTCGAATAGACGATCTGCTCGCCCGCGTCCCGGCGCCCCACCCTGCCCTGCTCCTCGAGGAAGCGCAGGTGCGCGATCGCCTCGCCGGTCGCGAACCAGCGCTGCAGGATCGGGAACTCCTCCCAGGAGCGGGCGACGATGTCCCAGGTCATGCGCGCCGCCGTGTCGTAGGCGTTCTGCGGACCTTGGGCGGAGAGCACGTCGACGATCTCGGCCGCACGCTGGTGGTGGTGCTCGGCCAGCTCGCGCGTCCGCTGATGGAACTGGTGGATCAGCCGGCGGTGGCCGGGCAGGCACAGCTCGACGTCGAGCGCCTGTACCTTCTCCAGGCTCGCCAGATAGTCGGCCAGCGGATCGTCGTCGTCCGACCACGCCTGGATGTTCGGGGTGATGTCGCCGAGCACGTGATCGCCAGCGATGAACAGCCGCTGCTCGGGATCATGGAGTGAGATGTGTCCGTGCGTGTGCCCGGGGGTGTCGATCACGCGCAGCCGATAGTCGCCGATCTCGATCACGTCGCCTTCGTACAGCCGCTCGTACTCCACGACTCGGTCGGGCCGAAACTTGAACCCGGGATGGTTCTCGAACGAGGCGACGAGGTCGTCGGCCGGGAAGCCGCTGCGCGCCATGTAGCGGCCCATCGGGCTGTCGGTCGACCAGCCGAAGCCGCGGTGCATGTGCCCGGCGTCGACTGCGCCCATGAAGGCGCGCCGTCCCGGCCGCAGCAGGGTCGGAATCAGACCATGATGATCGGCGTGCAGATGGGTGGCGAGGAAGTCGGTGCGATCGAGGTCGATCCCGATGTCGGTGAGCCCGGACTCGAGCGCCGCCAGGCACTCGGGACGATTCATGCCGGTGTCGATGACGAGGTTGCGGTCGGGACCGGTGAGAACGTAGGAGTTGAGCTCCTTGAGCGGGCTCCCCGGGAGGGGAACCACGACCCGATAGAGCGAGCGCAGCACCTGTTCGACCATCGACACCTCGTTTC
>DATKDQ010000436.1:0-2579 GCA_035544635.1 Thermoanaerobaculia bacterium | reverse complement strand
TACACCTATCTGAGCAGTCGGCTCGCCCTCCTCACCCTCGGCGCGTTCGGCCTTTGGTGGCTGCTCGCCGCGCCGGAGGGGCCGCGGGCCGCGTGGCGCCGCCACCGACGAGGACTGCTCTTCTACCTGCTGGCCGCGCTGCTCGCGCTCGCACCGCTCGCGGTCACCTACGTGACCGACCCGTTCACCTTCACCAACCGCATGCGCGAGATCAGCATCTTCAACGAGGTGCGGGAGAAGGAGAGCCTCGAGCCGCTCTACGAGAACGTGCGCCGTCATCTGCGTTTCTTCCATCAGGAGGGCGACCCGAGCGGCAAGCACAACCTCCCCGGGGAGCCCCAGACCGATCCGGTGACCGGCGTCCTGTTTGTGGTCGGCCTCGGCTACGGGCTCTTTCGCCTCGGCGACCGGCGCCGCGTCCTGCTGTGGCTGTGGCTGGTGGTGGCGATGCTCGCAGGCGTCTTCAGCGTGCTCCACGAGTCGCCCCAGGCGTACCGCACCTTGAACGCCGTCCCCGCGATCGCGATTCTCGCCGGGGACGTGCTCGCGCGCCTCGCGCGCGCGGCCGCCGCCGTCGCCGGCTCGCGATCCGTGGCCGGTGGTCCGCGGTTCTTGCGCGCCGCGATCGCGGCGGCGATCGTCATCGCGGGTCTCGCCGGCGCGGGTCTGTGGGAGACCAGCGTCTACTTCGGCCGGCAGGCGCGCTCGCCCGCCGTGCGGGGAAGCTTCAACTTGATGGAGATCGGCGTCACCCGGGAGGTGCTCGCCGCGCTCGAGAGGGGATCGGACGTGTATCTTTCGCCGCGGTTCTACACCTTCTCTCCGCTGCGCTACCTGGTGTACGGCGTGGTCAAGGAGCGCACCGGGGAGAGCACGCTCGATCGGCCGCCGTACCGGCTGGCGCAGCCCGAGGTCGACCTGCCCTTCCCGGCCCGAGGCGGCGACGTCCTGCTTCTGCTCGACGCCTACTACTGGCCCGTGCGCGACCACTTCCTCGCCACCTATCCCTCGGCGCGCCTCGACCTCGTCGCCGACGAGGAGGACCGGCCGATGTACCTGCGGGTCGAGATCGCCCGCGCCGAGGTGGCCGCGCTCCAGGGGCTCGAGGCGCGGTTCACCTCGGCGCGCGGCGAGGTCGAGTCGAAGGTGGTCGATGCCATCGCGGAGACCTGGAGCGGCCGCGACGTCGCGGTGGCCGAGTGGCGCGGCGGCCTGCGCGTCGAGGTCACCGGCGCGTACGAGCCGGTCGCGGAGGGAGGCCTCGAGCTGTGGGTCGACGACCAGCGGTGGGACGGCCCGCGCGTCCTGGGCCGGGGCCTGCACCGGCTCCGCGTCGCGCAGGCGGAGTGCGGCGCCCGTGGCTCGGCTCGGCTGCGCTGGCGTCGCGCGTCCGGCGACGGAGCCGGCGAGATCGCCGGGATGGAGGGGGCCCTCTTCCGCGTCGAGCCGCCCGAGAGCGGGCTTCTGGGCGAGTTCTTCCCCAACGACCGGTGGGAGGGGCCGCCGCTCTACACCCAGATCACGCCGTTCGTCCTCCTCGCCTGGGAGGATCCCGCGCCGCTCCCCTCGGCGTTCACGGCGACCTTCACCGGCGCGATCGAGATCGCGACCGCCGGCCGATACCGCTTCCGCATCGTGGTGGACGACGGCGCCCGGCTCACCCTCGGCGGCGTGGTGGTCGCGGAGGAGCTCACGCCCCACCGCCTCAACCATCTGCAGGCCGACGTCGACCTCGACGCCGGCCTCCACCCGCTGCGGATCGACTATCTTCAGAGCGGCGGCGGCAGCGCGCTCGAGCTGTTCTGGGAGCCGCCCGGCGGCGCCGAGGCTCCGGTGCCGCCCTCGGTCCTGCGGAGGTCGAAATGAACGTCCTCGTCATGGTGGCGGCGCTCGCTCTGGCGGCAGCCGCGCCCACCACCGCGCAGCCGCCGCAGCCGCCCCAGCGGGCCCGCACGCTCGCGCTTCTCGCCTGCGACGACCGCGCCGTGCTGCACGTCAACGGCGAGGCGGTGGGCGAGGTCGTGCAATGGGATCTCGCGCTCCAGGTGGACGTGAGCGGGGATGCCTTTCCGCTCACGCTCGCCGTCGAGGCCCGGAACTTCGGCGGTCCCGGAGCGCTGGTCGGCGCGCTGCGACGCACCGAGGCGGACGGTGCGACGATGGAGGTCGCCGCCGCCTGGCGATGCGCCGCGACGCTCGAGCCGGGTTGGCAGCTCCCGGAGTTCGACGATCGGCACTGGACCCCGGCCGAGGAGGTGGCGCCCTACGGCCAGGGGCTCTGGGGCGACCAGGCTCGGCTCGGGTTGCGGCAGGCGTCGTGGGTATGGCTGCACCCGCCGGCCCGCCCCAACGAGACGATCTACTGTCGCTGGCGCGCCGACGCGCCGTAGCCTCCGGAACGTGCTATTCGCACGTTCCGGAGGGGCGCGAAGCGCCAGCGCCGTCCTCGGCGCCAGACAGCAACTAGACCCTATAGAACGACCGATCCTCGCGTTCGCGAGATCGCGGGTTACCGTGTGGGCTATCTCAACCCCGCGGCAGAGCCGCATGCGAAGGAGGATCGGTCATGCAAGACGGTA
>DATKDQ010000435.1:0-20353 GCA_035544635.1 Thermoanaerobaculia bacterium | reverse complement strand
TACCGTCTTGCATGACCGATCCTCCTTCGCATGCGGCTCTGCCGCGGGGTTGAGATAGCCCACACGGTAACCCGCGATCTCGCGAACGCGAGGATCGGTCGTTCTATAGGGTCTAGTTGCTGTCTGGCGCCGAGGACGGCGGCGAGAAAGTGTGACCCCGCGGGGGAGGCCCGCGGGGTCAGGAGGAGGGAGGAAGATTGGAGATGGTCTCTCCACCTCTTTATACGGGCGGCCTGCGGGAATCGTTCACCCGACCCGCGCCGTCCTCGGCGCCTACCCCGTCCTACCCTGTCCGGCGCCTGAACCTCTCGAGGTGTTCCTCGACCAGGCGGTGAACGCCGATACGCTGCAGCTCGGAGGAGAGGGTCAGGATCTGGTTCGCGCTCAACGGATGCTGCCTGTAAAGCACGTCGAGCACGCTCTTGAGCGCCGCTTCGAGCTCGGGGTCGGGGGCTGGGCTTGGCGAGCTCACCCCTGGGCTCGTGCTTCCGCGGCCTCGTGCATCTGCTCGGGGTCGTAGTCGTACAGGATCGAGCGCAGGGTCTTCGACGGCGCCAGCCCCAAGCCTTCCTCGTAGCCCCACATGTCGATCGTCTCCCAGGGACAGTACCGCGCGCATAGCTGGCAGCCGATGCAGCGCTGGAGATCCACCTCGACCAGCTTCATGAAATCGGGGTGGACGGGACCCGGCACGATCTCGATGCAGTCGACCGGACAGAACGCGATGCAGGCCTCGCAGCCGGTGCACCCGGTCTGGTCGATCACGGCGAGCTGCTTGGGGTCCTTGGGGCGAGGCGCTTTGTCGACCTCGATCTTCAGCGGATAGGGGAAGGTCTCTGGCATCGGGTCCTCAGTGAATCGATGACGCTCGCTCGCAGCGAGCTGGGGTGATTGTAACAGAGGGCGACGCGCGGTTCCGCTGGGAGCCCGTCTGTGTAACAGACGGGCGACTCGCGCCGTCCTCGGCGCCAAAGTCATGCTAGCGGAGGGAATGGTAAGCACCATTCCCGGAGCTAGCGGCGGAGCGGCGGGCGTCCCGTGAAAGAATCGTGGAGTGGTGGTCGAGGCCATCGAGCGGTTCGTCCGGTCCGTCGCAGATGGCGACTTCGAGTCGCTCGCACTGCGTGCCTTCGCCTTTCAGTTCGAGCGCGTCGAGCCCTACCGCCGCTGGTGCGAGCGGTCGGGGAGAAGCCCGGCCACGGTCGTCCACTGGCGGGACATTCCCTGGATTCCCACCTCCGTCATGAAGAGCGTGACGCTCGCCGCCGCTCCGGCGCGCGTCGTGTTCCGCTCGAGCGGCACCACCACGGCGGGCGAGCGCCGCAGCGTGCATCACCATCCGTTTCCCGACCTCTACCGCCGCTCGATCGAGAGCTCGTTTCCGGAGCTCTGCCTGCCGCGCGGTGGACGCCCACCCATGCTCTCGATCATCCCCTCCTTCACGCTCGAGGGCGATTCGAGCCTCTCGTTCATGATCGATCACGTGCTCCAGATCTTCGGCGGCGACGGCAGCGCCGCGGTGGCGGAAGCGCGCGGCCTCGATCTCCCGCGCGCGCGCTCGTGGCTGGCCGCGCGCCAGCGCGACGGCAGGGCCTTCCTGCTGCTCGCGACCGCGCTCGCACTCGATCAGCTCCTGCGTGGCTTCGAGCGGCTCGACCTGCGCTTCCGGGCACCGGCGGGGAGCGCCGTCTTTCTCACCGGCGGCTTCAAGACCCGCCACTCCGAGCTCACTCTCGGCGACCTCCTGGGGCGGCTCCACGAGCGCGCCGGCATTCCTGCCGGCGGGGTGGTGCAGGAGTACGGTATGACCGAGCTCACCAGCCAGGCCTACACCCGTTCGCTCGTCGGCGGTCGGGCCGACGTCTTTGTCTGCCCGCACTGGATGCGGGTGCAGGCGCTCGATCCCTCGACGCTCGACGAAGCGCTCCCCGGGCGCGACGGGCTCCTCGCCGTGCTCGATCTGGCGAACGTCGGCTCGGCGCTGCATCTGCTCACCGAGGACCTCGGTCGTGCCGAGGACGGCGGGTTCCGCCTCACCGGCCGCGCCGGGGGCGCCGAGCTTCGCGGATGCTCACTGCGCGCCGAGGAGCTCGAGGCCGCGGCTGGATGAGCTCGACGGGGAGCTTCGGGTGCGCGCTCGCGGCGGACGTCGAGCAGGTCGACGCGGCGGCGCTCCTCCGCGTCGCTGCCCATCTGGGCACCGCCGGCGCACCTGCTCTGGCGTCGATCGACGCGGAGCGCCTCGAAGCCGCCTTCGCCGGCGCGGTCGAGGCGTTCCGCGACCCCGACTCACCGGAGCGACGCCGCCTCGATCCGGACCTCCGGCGCAACACGCAGCTCTCGCAAGCCTGCCTCGACGCCAGCCTCGACGCGCTGCTCGACGGATTCTCGCGGTTCGAGGTGCGCGCGGTGCTGGCACGCGCGGCGAGAGCGGGCTCGGCGACCGCCGAATCGACCCCCGAGCGCAGCGCCGCAGGCGGTGCGCTGCGCTCGCGGCGCCGCCCACCGAGCGGTCCGGACCGCACGCCGGCGTCGAATGGGAGCGAGCGGCGGGCGCGCGGAAGCGGGGCCGCGTCGGCGGCGCCTCATCTGATCGTGCTCGCCGGCGACCTTCCGGGGCTCCTCCTACAGCCGCTGCTCGCGTCGCTCGCCGTCCGCCGGCCGGTGCTCGTGAAGTCGTCGTCGCGAGAGCCGTTCTTCGCCCCCGCCTTCGCCGCGGCGCTCGCGGCGCGCGAGCCGGCGCTGGCCGACGCGATCGCCGCCGTCGCCTGGCCGGGTGGGGCGGCGGCGATCGAGGACGGGCTCCACCAGGCAGTCGATCGCGTGGTGGCCTACGGCAGCGGGGAGGCGATCGCCGCGCTGCGTCGGCGCGCCGCCGAGAGGCTGGTCGCGTTCGGTCCGAAGGCGAGCGTCGCGATCGTCGCCGGCGCCGCCCCGCGGCGGGACCTGCCGCGCATCGCCGCCGGCCTGGCGCGCGACGTGGCTCTCTTCGAGCAGCGCGGCTGCCTCTCGCTCCAGGCGATCTACACCGACGGCGACGCCGACGCGCTCGCCGACGCCGTGGCGGGTGCGCTCGACGAGGCGTCCCACCGGTGGCCGCCGCCGCCGCTCTCGGACGAGCGCGCCGCGGCCCTTCGACTCCTGCGGGAGGAGGCCGCGTTCCTAGGGTGCCGCGTGACCGCGACTGCGCTCGAGCGCGGCACCGTCATCGTCGATCGCGATTCCGCGTTCCGCCCCTCCCCGGGACAGCGCACCGTGCGGATCCACCCGGTGCCGGATCCCGAAGCGGCGCTCGAAGCCCTGCGCGCCGCGGCCGGCCGTCTGCAGGGCGCCGCCCTCGCCGGCGCTGGCGCCGCGGCGCTCTCCGGCGGCCTTCGCGCGCTGGGCGTGTCCTACCTGTGTGAGCCCGGGCGACTGCAGTCGCCCGGCGCGACCTGGGCGAACGGCGGCATCGATCTGGTGGAAGAGCTCAGCGGCTCACGATCTGGTCGAGCGTGGTCTCGGGGCTCGCCCAGCCGTCGGCGCTGATCCGGCCCACCTCCTTGCCGCCGACGAAGACGACCCCGGTGGGCACCGACTTGATGCCGTACCGCTTCGCCTGTGCGTCGCCGCTGAAGAGTCGGGGCAGTCCGTAAAAGTCGATCTTCACGTTCGAGCCGACGAGCTCGCGGGCCAGCTTCATCGCCAGCGGTACCTTCTGCTGGCAGAACGGGCACCACGATCCGAAGAAGACGGTGAGCCGGACGTCCTCGCCTCGGGCGCGCAGATCGTTCACCACCCCGGCCTTCGGCTCGTACGCTGCTGCGCGCTCGGCGTACTTCGCGCTGTAGGAGCCGAGGCTGTCGAGCGTCTGCCAGCCGACGAGCGCGGGCTTCTCGACCAGCTTGATCATTCGCCCGTCGACCGAGAAGGAGGCGGGGCCCTGGCTGGTGTCGATCACCGCCTTGGGCGTGAGCGCCGCACCTTCGAGGATTCCCACCGAGCCGTCGGACCGGCTCGCGAGCTTGACCAGCGGCACGCTGCGGACCTGTCGCGACACCGGCTCCACGAGCAGCGGGGCCGGAAGCTCCTTCGCGACGATCAGGAACGCACGCGCCGACTGCGACCAGTAGACGTGCGCCGTCGGGGCCGGCTGGCCATCGATCTCGACCATGTAGTCCTCGCTCGGCGTGAACCCGGAGAGGTTCTGCGCGGCGAGCGGTACGGCGCCGACGAGCGCGAGCATCGCTGTCAGGGCGAACGCCGGGGAGAGAATCTTCGTCGTCGTGGTCATGGTCGCATCGCCTCCTTGGGAACTCCGGCTCTCCGGCCGCCCGCGCGGTGTGACCCCGAGCGCACCGCTAGCCAGCGAGCCGCGCGCGGGGAGGATCTCAGTCGGCGCCTCCAGGGACCGGCTCGGAAGCGCTCGCATGCCAGCGCTCGAACGGCGGCAGCCCGCTCCAAGTCTCGGTCACGGTACCGTCGTCGACCAGGAACGATCGCGGCAGCGCGCGATAGAGCGGACGCAGGAGCGCGGGCGGCGCCTCGTGGATGTAAAACGACGGGCCGTACTTCCAGAAGAACGCCTGACTCTGCTCGGGCGTGCCCGAGGCGAGCACCCAGAGCTGCGGGTTCCCGCCCGCCAGAGCATATCGGTTGAGCCGCTCGACCTCGGACTCCATGCCCTCCGCGCCCAAGTCGAGCAGCACGACGGCGTTGCGGCCTCGCTGGAGCTCGGGCAGGAGCGTCGGCAGACACAGCCGCTCCTGATCGCGGCCGGCGCACATCGAGGCGACGGTCGAGCCCGGCTCGAGACGGGTGGCGAGGTCGTCGATCGGAAGCTCCGGAGCGAACCAGCCGAAGGTGACGGCCGCCACCGTCGCCGCGAGCGCGAACACGACCCGCCGCCCCATGGCCTGACGGCTGATCACCGCCATCGTCGCCAGCAGGAGGCCCGGGACGAGGAGCGCCACGTCCTGCCAGAACGCCTCGGCGGGCGTGCGGTCGAGCATGTTGCCGAAGCAGCCGCAGGAGGAGTCCGCGGACACGATCCCCTTGGCGTCCCGCCAGTACGCGCGTCCGGTGAGAAAGAGGAAGAACGCCACCAGGAGCGCGGTCACCGCCAATGGGCCGCGCTTGCGCACGCCCAGCACGAGGAGAGACCCGAGGGCGACCTCGATCGCGACCACCAGGAGCGGCGGCACCGTCACCGGCAGCCAGGCGAAGCCGTCGAGCCAACCGGTCAGGCCCTCCTGCCGTATGGCGTCGGCGAACGAGACCGGATCCAGCAGCTTGCCCCAGGCCCCCACCAGGAGGGTGCCGCCCACGATCCCGGCACCGGTCGCCGCCACGCTCCGCTTCCACGGATAGCCTTCGTCGACGCCGAACAGGCTCTCGATCCCGAGCGCGATCCCGGTCAGCGCGGCGATCGGAAGCAGGAGCGCGATCAGGTCCGAGCCGATCCACGGCCCGAGCGTGACCGGATGCACGTACCGGCTCCACAACGCCACCACGAGCGCCGCCGCGACCAGGAGAGGGCCGGCCGCGATGAGGAGCGGCTTCTCGATCGGGGCCTTGTAACGGATGCGAAAGCTGGAGGTGTCGAACATCGACCTGCGGCATCCTACCGGGGCCGTCCGAGAGGAGGCAAGGCGATGACCCCGTCGTCCTGCGTCCGGGGTCTGAGGACGCCGCGCCGCCACCACGGCCGTCGCCGGCGTCCCCCCCACTCCTCGTCGTCGCCGTCCGGGTCGAATCGCGGCGGCCGCCCGCCGGCGTGCAGGTAGCAGTCGGTCTCGGGCCCGGTGCCATCGAGGAACGCCTCCTCGATCACCACCGGGCAGCGCCGCCCGGCGAGCCCCCCGGTCTCGGAATCCACCTCGAAGAAGAAGACGCCCGGCGGGGGATCGAGCCGCTCGTACCCGCCGGCCGGACGCCGCGCCGTCGTGAAGCGCGCCCAGATCGGCAGTGCCGCGCGGGAGCCGGAAAGCCGGCTCTGCCGGTTGTCGTCGTAGCCCACCCAGACCAACGTCGCGCGGTCGGGTGAGAATCCCGCGAACCAGCTGTCGCGGCCGCCGTTGGTGGTTCCGGTCTTGCCCGACAGCCGGTCCGTGACGCCGAGCGCTCGGGCGGAGGCTGCGGTACCGCGGTCGAGCACGCCCTGGAGCAGGTAGGCCACCTGGTAGGCCACCTGGGGCGAGATCACCTGCCGCGGCTTCGGCAGCTCCCCTCCCGCGAGGGCCAACCCGGAAGGATCGAGGACGGCGCGCAGGAGATGGGGCTCGGAGCGCCAACCGCCGTTGGCCAGCGTGGCGTAGACCGTGGCCAGGCTCCGCGGTGCGACTTCGAGCGCGCCCAACCCGAGTGCCGGCAGCGGGCGTAACGGCGCCTCGATGCCGAGCTCGTGCGCCATCTCGACCACGAGCTCCCAGCCGGTGTGCTCGCCCAGCCTGACCGTCGCGACGTTGACACTCTTCTCGAGCGCGCCCCGCACCGTGACCCAGCCCCGGAACCGGCGATCGACGTTCTGCGGCTGCCAGGGCTTGCCGCCCACCTCGAGGACCAGCGGGGCGTCCTCGAGCATCGTCGACGGCGTCGCGACGCGCTTGGCGAAGGCGGCGGCGAAGATCACGGGCTTGAATGCGCTCCCGGGCTGGCGACGCGCCAGCTCCACGCGGTCGAACTGGCTCGCCTGGTAGCTGCGGCCGCCGACCCAGGCGAGGACCCGGCCGGTCCTGGGGTCGAGTGAGAGCAGCGCCCCCTGGAGCCCCGCCTCGGCGCCCGCCTGCTCACTGTCCTCGAGCCCGGTCGCGAGCGCCTCTTCGCCCGCCACCTGATCGTCGGGATCGAGCGTGGTGAGCAGCGTGAAGCCGCTCGACCGCAGCTCCTCGACGCCGAAGCGGCGGCGCGCCTCGCGCGCGATCGCGTCGAGGAAGTAGGCGCGGGTGCGCGGCGCGAAACGGCGCCGCGCGAGCTGGGGTGAGTCCGCGGCGGCCGCGTGCCAGGCCTCGCGCTCGAGCCAGCCGAGCTCGTGCATCCGCTCCAGCACCTCGTCGCGCCGCGCCCGACTCGCCTCCGGATGGCGGGCGGGGTCGAGCCCGCCGGGCGAGCGCAGCATGCCGGCGAGGAGCGCCGCCTCGGCCACGTCGAGCTCGCTCGCCTCGCAGCCGAACCAGGCGCGCGCCGCGGCGCCGAGCCCCATCAGGCTGACGCCGCCGACTCGCCCCCAATAGGCTTCGTTGAGATAGCCCTCGAGGATCGCGTCCTTGCCGAAGCGCATCTCGACCAGGAGCGAGAGAACACCTTCGCGGAGCTTGCGCAGGAGCGTCCGCTCCGGCGTGAGATAGAGATTCTTGACCAGCTGCTGCGTCAGCGTGCTTCCCCCCTGCTGGACCTCGCCGCTCTTCGCGTTCACCCAGGCCGCGCGCAGGAGCCCGGAGAGCGAGATGCCGGGATGCTCGAAGAACGTCGCGTCCTCGGCCGCCAGCACGGCCTCGACCACGTGCCGCGGCAGCTCGGAGGTGCGCACCGGCCGGCGGTCGCGCAGGTCGTCCTCGAGGAAGAGGCCGAGGAGCGGTGGATCGAGGCCGGCGGCGACGACGTCCTCACCGTCCAGGCTCAAGGCCCGAATGCGGTCGCCGGCGAAGTGGACCCGGAGGCGGCCGGGCCGCGAGGGACCGTCGGGAGTGGGGAACGAGCGCAGGCCCACCTCGATCACGCCGTCCCCGGTGCGGTAGGCGCCGAGCGGCGTCGCCGCCTCGCCGCTCCAGCGATAGCCGAGCCCGCGCAGCCGGTCCGCCAGCTCGCCGGGAGCGAGCGACGCGCCGCGCGCGAGCCGGTCGGGTCGGCCATAGACCAGCGACGGCCGCGGCCACTCTCCGGCGGCGAATCCGCGCGCCGCGCGCCACGAAGGCCACACCAGCCAGGCCACCACGACCAGCCCGATCGCGGCGCCGCCGAGCAGCCCGCGCAGCAGCCACTTGCGGCGCGTCCCCGAGCGCCGCCGCCCCGGCCGACTCGACCTCTCGCCCGCCGCGCGGCTCGAACGCGAGGCCGAGCGGCGCAACACTCGCCGCCGCACCGCGCTCTCGGGTTTCCTGCGCGCCATGCGTCGTCGATTGTACGCGGACGGGAATGCTGTCTAGCATTCCCGTCCGCGTATTGCCGTCGGCGCCGAGGACGGCTGGCGGCGGAGACATCATGGGGGCGTTGATATCCTCCACCGCGTGATTGCGGTCTCCGGCCTCGCCAAGGCCTACGGTAGGCAGACGCTGTTCGAGAGCGTCTCCTTGCAGTTCAACGCCGGCGAGCGCTACGGCGTGGTCGGAGCGAACGGCTCGGGCAAGTCCACCTTCCTGCGGCTCCTCGCGGGCGAAGAGATCGCGAGCGAGGGCGCGGTCTCGATCCCGAAGCGGGCGCGGGTGGGAGTCCTGCGGCAGGACCACTTCCGCTACGAGGGCGTCCCCATCGTCCACGTGGTCATGATGGGGCATCAGCTCCTGTGGCCGGCCATCCAGGAGAAGGAGGCCCTGCTCGAGCGGCCGGACTTCGACGCCGAGCGTTACGCCGAGCTCGAGGACGTGATCCTCGCCCACGACGGCTACGCCCTCGAGTCGCGCGCGGCCGAGATCCTCGAGGGGCTCGGGATCCCGAGCCACCGCCACCACCACCCGCTCTCGACGCTCTCGGGCGGCTTCAAGCTGCGCGTTCTGCTGGCGCAGGTGCTCGCCTCCTCGCCCGACGTGCTGCTCCTCGACGAGCCGACCAACCACCTCGACATCCTGTCGATCCGGTGGTTCGAGAAGTTCCTCGGCGAGTTCCCCGGGTGCGCCCTGGTGGTCTCGCACGACCATCGGTTCCTGGACAACGTGTCGACCTACATCGCCGACGTCGACTACGAGACGATCCTCCTGTACCGCGGCAACTACAGCGACTTCGTCGCCGCCAAGGCCGCCGAGCGCGAGCGCAAGGAAGCCGAGATCGCCAAGCAGGAGAGGCAGATCGCGGACCACAAGGAGTTCGTCGACCGCTTCCGCGCCAAGGCGACCAAGGCGCGCCAGGCCCAGTCCAAGCTCAAGCTGATCGACCGCATCGAGATCGTCCGCCTGCCGCGGAGCTCGCGCCGCTACCCGGTGTTCAGGCTCGGGCAGGTGCGCCCGAGCGGCAAGGAGGTGCTCCGCGCGAGCGCCATCGCCAAGGCGTACGGCGCGGAGCAGGTGCTCGACGGCGTCGAGCTCGAGGTGCGGCGCGGCGACCGGCTCGCCATCCTGGGACCGAATGGGATCGGCAAGTCGACGTTGCTCAAGATCCTGGTCGGCGCGGTCGAGGCCGATGGAGGCTCGATCGAGTGGGGCTACGAGACCCACCCCGGATACTTCGCGCAGGACCACCGCGAGCAGCTAGCGGAGCCGCGCCGCACCGTCGAAGAGTGGCTGTGGGACTTCTGCCCGGGCGAACCGGTCGGGTTCGTGCGCGGCCAGCTCGGCATGGTCCTCTTCTCCGGCGACGAGGTGAAGAAGCGCGTCGGGAACCTCTCGGGCGGCGAGGCGGCGCGGCTCCTGTTCGCGCGGATGGCGGTCGAGAAGCCGAACGTGCTCCTGCTCGACGAACCGACCAATCACCTCGACCTCGAGGCCATCGAAGCGCTGGCGCAGGGGCTCGAGCAGCATCCCGGCACGCTCGTCTTCGTCTCGCACGACCGCTGGTTCGTGTCGCGACTGGCGAACCGGATCCTCGAGATCACGCCGCACGGCCTCAACGATTTCCACGGCACCTACGAGGAGTACCTCGAGCGCCTCGGAGACGATCACCTCGACGCGGCGGCGGTCCTGGCGCGCGCCAGGAAAGAGCGGCAGAGGAAGCCGTCGGCGAGCGGCGAAGGAGCCGCCCGGACGGACGGCGCAGAGCGCGGGGGCCGTGCCGCCGATGGCGGCGGCGCCGCACGTCGTGAGCGCGGAGCGGGCGGCACGCGACGGCGCGATGTGGGCGGTGACGGCGCCAACTCGCGGCCCACGATCGAGGAGCGCCGCGACCTGCTTCGGCACCAGGACAAGATCCAGAACGTGCTCGAGAAGGCCGAGGCGCGCGTCCACGAAATCAACGAGCAGTTTGCGGACCCTGGTTTCTTCGGCGCCGCCTCGCGCGAGAAGGTGCGCCAGCTCGAGCACGAGCAGAAGCGGCTGAAGGCCGAGATCGACGGTCTGATGACCGAGTGGCAGCAGGTCGACGAGGCGCTCGGGAGATTGGCCGAGGAGTCGTCGCCGGCGTAGGCCTCGAGGCCGGGTGTCACTCGTTCGAGGGATGACCCACGAGATGCCGGCGCTCTAGCAGCGTGTGGCGTCACACCCCGAAGTACCGCGCCTCCGGATGGTGCACCACGATCGCCGACACCGAGGCCTCGGGGTCCATCATGTCGCCTTCGGTGAGCGCGACACCGATGTCTTCGGGCCGCAACAGCTCGAACAGCAGCCGCTGGCCCGCGAGGTCGGGGCACGCCGGATAGCCGAAGCTGTAGCGGCGCCCGTGGTAGCGCGCCGAGAAGATCTCCTGATCGGTCGTCTCCGGCGGATCCGGGAAGCCCCACTCCGCGCGCAGCTTGCGGTGCAGCCACTCCGCCGCCGCCTCGGCGGTCTCGAGCGCGAGCGATGCCAACGCGTGGCTCTTCAGGTACTCGCCCTTCTCCTTCCACTCGAGCGAGAGCTGCCGCGGGGCGTCGCCCGCAGTGGTGACGAAGAGCGCCAGGTAGTCCTCCGGCAGGACGAAGTCGGCGAGCGAGAGCCGGTCGCCGCCCGCCTGCCGCGGGAAGACCCACGAGCCGAGCTCGACCGCCGCGGCGCCGTTCGCGCCGTAGAGCGCGACGGTGTCCTCCACCGACCGCGCGCGATAGAAGCGCCAGACCACGCGCGCCGCGAACCGCTCGCGCGCTTCCTCCTTCACCTGGTCCATCACCCGCACGAGCTTGCGGTAGCGCTCGTCGCCCTCCGCGGCGAGCTTCTTGACCGAGCCGCGCAGGCCGAGGTGCTTGGCGTAGAGCATCTGGGGGTTGACCAGGGCCCAGATCTCATCGAGGTCGGGCGCCAGGACGTGCCGGTCGAGGTCGGGCGGCGGCGGCGGCTCGAGGTCGCGCCGTACCGCCGACCCGGGCGGCCGGGCGAGCGGCGAGGCCACCGCCGCGCGGTCGTCCGCCGCGGAGTCCTCGGCGATCATCCCCGCCACCTCCTCGGCAAGCTCAGGTCGCGCCTCGGGGTCGGTGAGCCGCTCGACCAGCTTGAGCCCGGTCATCGCGTCCTTGGCGTAGGTGCACAGGCCGCCGTAGGCCGCCGCGATCTTGCGGTGGGTGAACCGGCGCGAGAGCGCGGCGCCGCCCACCAGGAGATCGACCTCGATGCCCACCGCCTTGAGGTCGGCCGCGGTCACGACCATCTGCTGCGCGCTCTTGACCAGTAGCCCCGACAGGCCGAGCACGTTGGGGCGGTGCTCGCGAACCGCCTGGATGAGCTGCTCGGAGGGCACCTTGATGCCGAGGTTCACCACCTCGAAGCCGTTGTTGGTGAGGATGATGTCGACCAGGTTCTTCCCGATGTCGTGGACGTCACCCTTGACCGTGGCCAGCACCACCTTTCCGCGCAGCGAGCCCTCCTTGCGCTCCATGTGCGGCTCGAGGTGCGACACGGCGGCCTTCATCACCTCGGCGCTCTGAAGCACCTCGGCGACGATCAGCTCGTTGGCGTTGAAGAGCCGGCCGACCTCGGCCATCCCCTTCATCAACGGGCCGTTGATGATGTCGAGCGGCTCCGGCCAGCGGGGATCGGCGAGGGCCGCATCGAGGTCCTCGAGCAGTCCCTCCTTCGAGCCCTCGACCACCGAGCGCGCCAGCCGCTCCTCGAGCGGGAAGTCCATGCGCGGGCGCGCCGTGGCGGACGCCTTGCGCCCGCGGAAGTGCGCCGTGAACGCTTCGATCGCGGCGTTCGACCCCGCCGCGTCGCCCGGCTCGAGGTGGAGGAGCCGCTCCGCGAGCTGACGCTCCTCGACCGGGATCTCGGCATAGCGCGCCAGACGCTCGGTATTGACGATCGCGGCGTCGAGGCCGGCCTGGGTCGCGTGGTAGAGGAAGACCGAGTTGAGCACCTCGCGCCCGGCGGCGGGCAGCCCGAAGCTCACGTTCGAGACCCCGAGGATGGTGCGCGTCTCCGGCATCTCCTCCTTGAGCCGGCGCACCGCCTCGATGGTGGCCGCGCCCGAGCCGATGTAGTTCTCGTCGCCGGTGCCGCAGGGGAAGACGAGCGCGTCCCACCAGATGTCCTCGGGGCAGATCCCCATCTCCGAAGTGAGGATCCTGAAGCTGCGCCGCGCCACCTCGAGCTTGCGCTCGACGTCGACCGCCATACCCTTCTCGTCGATCAGCCCGACCACCAGGGCGGCACCGAAGCGTCGGGCCAACGGCACTACCCGCTCGAAGCGGTCGAGCCCGTCCTCGAGGTTGATCGAGTTGAGGACCGACTTTCCCTGGCACCAGGTGAGCGCGCGCTCCATCACCGCGGCGTCGGTCGAGTCGATCATGAGCGGCACGCGCACTCGCCGCGTGATCTGGTCGAGGAACGCCTCGACGTCCTCGATCTCGTCACGGTCGGGGTCCTGGAGGCAGACGTCGAGGATCTGGGCACCGCCGCGCACCTGCGCGCGGCCGACCTCTGCCGCCGCCTCGAAGTCGCCGGCCTTGACCAACTCCCGAAACTGGCGGCTGCCGAGGACGTTGGTGCGCTCCCCCACCAGGAGCGGCCGGTTGTCGGCGGTGAGCTCGACCGCCTCGAGCCCGGACACCAGGGCCCGCGTGTGCTCGGGTGGTCGCCGCGGCGGGCGCCCCGACACCAGTCCGGCGAGCGCGGCCACGTGCTCGGCGGTGGCGCCGCAGCAACCGCCGACCAGGTTCAGCCAGCCGGCGTCGAGAAAGCGGCGGAAGACCTGACGGAACTCCTCGGGCCCCTCGTGGTAGAGGCCCTCCTCGTCGGGCAGGCCCGCGTTCGGCACACAGGCGATGCGCGTGCGCGAGGTCTCGGCGAGCGTGCGCAGGTGGTCGCTCATGAGCTCTGGACCGGTGGCGCAGTTGAGCCCGAGGTAAAGCAGATCCTGATGCAGGAGTGAGACCGCCAGCGCCTCGGCGTCCTGGCCGGCGAGCATCGTGCCGGTGGTCTCGATGGTCACGGAGACCGCCACCGGGACGCTCCAGCCGGCGGCGGTGAAGGCATCCTGGATCCCCAGCAGACCGGCCTTCACGTTACGGGTGTCCTGGCAGGTTTCGAGCAGCAGGTAGTCGGCGCCGCCGGCCATGAGCCCCCGCGCCTGCTCACCGTAGGAATGGCGCAGCTCCTCGAAGGTGACGCCGCCGGTGACGGAGATCGCCTTGGTCGTCGGTCCCATCGAGCCGCACACGAAGCGCAGGCGCCCGGGCTCCTCGAAGCGGGCGCAGGCCTCGCGCGCGATGCGCGCCGCGCGCTGGTTCAGCTCGAATGCGCGAGCGGCCACGCCGTACTCGACGAGGACGATCGAGGTGGCGCCGAAAGTGTTGGTCTCGACGATGTCGGCGCCGGCCGCGAGGTAGCGCTGGTGCACGCCCGCGACCACGTCCGGGCGCGCCGCGCACAGCATCTCGTTGCAGCCTTCGAGGTCGGGGCCGCCGAAGTCGGCCGCCGAGAGATCGACCGCTTGAAGCGCCGTCCCGGTGGCTCCGTCGAGCACCAGGATCCGCTCTTCGAGCGCCGCCTCGAGCGCGGCGATCCGCTCGTCAGTGTCGGGGAGGCGAGGGGGGGCCGAGATCGGAGTGTTGAATGTGAAGCGCTCCTGGTGAGGGCTCATTGTAACAGGTACGAAGGCGGGGCGAGCCCGGTTGGCGGGCGGATGGTGACAGGCTACAGCTTCAGCCGCTCCATCAGCATCTTGATCGCCTGCGAGCTCTGCATGATGTAGAAGTGGATCGACGACGCGCCGTGCGCGAGCAGGTCCTCGGTCTGGCGCAGCGCCCATTCGACGCCGATCTCTCGCACCTCGGCGGCATCCTTCGCGGTCGCCACCTCGTCGGAGAGCTCGGGCGGGATGTCGACGTGGAAGTTCGCCGGCAGCGAGGTCAGGTGCGAGCGCGTGGTCACGATCTTGAGCCCGGGAATGATCGGCACGTCGATGCCGGCGGCACGGCACTGCTCGACGTACTGGTAGTAGTGCCGGTTGTCGAAGAACATCTGGGTCACGATGTAGTCCGCTCCAGCCTCCACCTTCCTCTTCGTCCAGGTGATGTCGGTCTGCAGGTTGGGTGCCTCGAAGTGCTTCTCGGGATAGCCCGAGATGCCGACGCAGAAGTCCGAGCGGTCGGCGTCGAGCAGCTCCTTCTCGAGATAGCGGCCGCGGTTCATGTCGCAGATCTGCTGCACCAGCTCGAGCGCGTAGCGATTCGCGGTGCGCCCATCACGCAGCGGCTTGACGTAGCCCGAGTCGTCGCCGCGGACCGCGAGCACGTTCTCGATGCCGAGGTACTTGAGCTCGATCAACGCATCCTCGGTCTCCTCTCGCGTGAACCCGTTGCAGAGGATGTGAGGAACGGCATCGATGTCGTACTTGTTCTGGATCAGCGCGCACACGCCCAGCGTGCCCGGCCGCTTGCGCTTCACCTTGCGCTCGATCGAGGACGGTCCCTCCTCGTACACCACCTCGGCGGCGTGGCTGGTGATGTCGATGAAAGGCGGCGCGTACGGAACCAGGTCCTCGATCAGCTCGAGAAGCGAGCGTAGCGTGCCGCCGCGCAGCGGCGGGATGATCTCGTACGAGATCAGGGGGCGCGTGGCGCGGGCGAGATGCTCGATGACCTTCATAGCTCCGGAAGGTGCTGTTTAGCAACTTCCTCCGCTACATTACTTTGGCGCCGAGGACGGCGCGGCTCCGGAAGGTGCTGTTTAGCACCTTCCTCCGCTACATTACTTTGGCGCCGAGGACGGCGCTCAGTCCGGCTCCTCCTGCCCTCGGCGAATGGCGATAAACTCCAGCGCCCCCTGCCTGCCGGCGGCGAATCATAACGCAGCGACTCGAGGCTGAATGACGCTCAAGGGATCGCTTCCCCGCGCCCTCCGCTTCGCACGTCTCGCCGGCGACGTCGCCGTGGGGCCGATCGCGTTCCTGCTCGCGTTCCTGGTACGGCTCTACATCCCGGTGCCGCTCACCCGCAGCCTGCTCCCCCTCGACCGCCTCGCCTTCTACGCGGAGCACTGGACCGCGGTCGTCGTCACCCAGATCGTCGTCCTCTACGTCTTCGCGCTGTACGACCCGCCGCAGCCGGCCGCCCGCACCGAGCTCCTGCGCCGCCTGGTGACGGCGACCAGCCTCCAGGGGCTGATCCTCATGGGGTACTACTTCCTGGGGCGCGCGGTCTTTCCGCGGTCGGTCGTCCTCCTGTTCGTGCCGCTCAACTGTGCGCTGCTCTTCGGATGGCGGCTCCTCTTCTGGCGTCTTCACCCGCCGCGCCGGAGGCGCGTCGCGATCGTCGGGGACGGTCCCGGCGCCGCCTCGATGGCGCAGAGCCTGCGCGGCCCGGGGCGTCACGGCCTCGAGCTCGTCGGCTTCATCGCCACCCCGAGCGCAGGCTGGGCCGAAGCGGTGGGGGCTCGGCCGGGCGCGGCCGCGGAAGCGAGCGGCTCGACCAAGCACCCCCAGCAGGCGCTGACGCCCGTCCTCGGAAACGTGGACGACGTCCCGCGTCTGGTGTCGAGCGGCGCGATCGACGACGTGATCCTCGCGAGCGAGACCTCACCCTGGCAGTCCCGCCTCATCGATGCGCTCGCCAGGGCCGCGCCGGCCTCCACCAACGTCTGGCTATTGCCGGGACCGTTCGAGAGCCTGATCGCGGGCACCCGCTACTCCTGGGTCGACGACCATCCGCTGATCGAGGTGGCGCGCGACGTGGAGTGGCGGATCAACTGGCCGCTGAAACGGATGTTCGACGTCGTGGTGGGCGGGCTCCTCCTCGTCCTGCTCCTGCCCGTCCTCCTTGCCGGCACCATCGCCGTGCTCCTCGGCAGCGGCCGGCCCATCTTCTACCGACAGGTGCGGCTCGGCCGGGAAGGCAAGCCCTTCACCATCTGGAAGCTTCGCACCATGCGCGCCGGCGCCGAGGACACCACCGGCGAAACGCTCGCCACCTCGGCTGACCCGCGCGTCACCCCAGTGGGGCGCTGGCTGCGCCGGCATCGCATCGACGAGATCCCGCAGCTCTGGAACGTGCTCCACGGCTCGATGAGCCTGGTCGGTCCGCGGCCCGAGCGCCCGGGCTTCGCCGATGCCTTCTCGAACGGCGTCGCGGGCTACTCGCACCGCTACGTGGTGCGGCCCGGGGTCACCGGGCTGGCGCAGGTCCACGGCGACTACCACTCGTCGCCGGAGACCAAGGTGCGCTACGACCTCGCCTACATCGCCAATTGGAGCTTGTGGCTCGACCTCACGATCCTGATGCGGACCGTGAAGGTGATCCTCACCTCTCCGAGCGTGTGACCGGCCGCAGCCGGTCGCTGCGCCAGCCCAGCGTCTCGGCCTCCCGGCGCAGTGCGGGATCGAGTGTCACGGCGGCGTCGATCAGCCCGAGGGCCTCCTCGCGCCGGCCCTCGAGGAGCCGGACCCGCGCCAGGTTGAGATAGAGGGTCGCGCGCGGCTCGATCGCGAGCGCGCGCTCGTAGGCCTCGCCCGCGGCGCCGGCGTTGCCGAGGAGCAGGTAGTGGCTTCCGATCGCCATCGGCATCGCGGCAGAGGCGGGATCCAGCTCGGCGGCGCGACGCAGCGGGCGGAGGTTGGCCTGCAGCATCGGCCGCGCCGCCTCGGGACCCGTCTTCATGGCGAGCTGCGCGACCTGGGTGGTGGTGCGCAGGATGCGGCTCGCTTCGAGGCGGCCGGCCAGGGAGCGGCCGTGCAGCGCGAGCGACGGCGCCAGGATGGCAGTCGCCACCATCGCGAGCACCCACGCGGGGACGCTGGTCGGGCTGCCTCCGGCGGTGTCCGCGCCCACCGCCGGCCTGGCGGTGTGCTTCGCCGCAGCCCTTCGCTTCCGCCGGCGGGCGGGAGTGGCGGCGGAGGGAACAGCGGCGCTACGCCCCGCCTGCGCGACCTGCTCCCGCTCGGCGAAGAGCCACGCGGCGAAGAGCAGCCAGGAATAGCCGCTGAGCGCGATGTGCAGCGGAAACGATGCCAGCGCCAGCGTCCCGAGGGCGGCGCAGCCGGCGACGGCGAAGGCGCGCTCCTCGACCGCAGCCGTCCGCCAGACCCGTAGGAGCCGGCGGGCGAGGACGAGGGCGGCGCCGGCGAGAGCGGTCGCTCCCCAGAGCCCCCACTCGGCGAGCGCCTCGAGGTACTCGTTGTGCGCGTTGACGAAGTGGGCGCTCTCGCCCCTGGTCAGGAAAGGCTCTCCCCGCGAGGCGAGCTCGAGCTTGGTGGCCGAGAAGCGAGACCGGAACCCGCCATGCCCGACCCCGGTCCACAGGTGCTCGCGGAACATGGCGAGGGCAACCTTCCAGGCGTCGGGCCGGCCGCTCAGGAGATCGTGGAGCTCGAGCGCGCGAAGCTGCTCCCACTTGACTCTGAGACGGCGCTCGAGACCGGGGACGAACCACACGCCGAACGCCGCCACGACGAACGGGAGCGCGAGCAGGAAGCGGCGGCGCGCCGGCAGCACGATGGCCCAGAGCAGGACGCTCGCGACTCCCGTCGCCAGGAGAGCCGCCAGCGTCTGGCTGAGGAAGAGCGCGTAGAGGACGACCAGGGCGAGCACGGCGCGCGCGACCCTGGCGCCGCGGCTGCCGCCCCGCGCGAGCGAGGCCTGAAGCGCCAGAGCGGGCAGCACCAGATAACCGCCGAGGTCGCCCACGCTGCCCGCGAGCGAGGTGAGACCGTAGCGGTGACCGCCCCCGCGCTGAAACGCGAACGGCGAGAACAGGTGGTGCGCCTGCAGGATGGCGAGCAGCGAGAGCCCGACCGCCGGCACCACCAGCAGATCGAGCGCGCGGCGCAGGGAACGCTGGTCGAGCTCCAGGCTCCAGAGCACCAGACAGCCGAGCGCCACGGCCAGGCTGGTCGTCGCCCGCTCCCAGTGCAGCGACTGCGCGCCCCAGATCGCCCCGGGCGCGACCGCCGCCGCCAAGAGCAGGGCGAACGACGTCGCGGGGCGGCGCAGGAGCTCGAACAGCGAGATCCTCCTCGGGCTCCACCACGTCGAGGACAGGGCGAGGAGCGACGCCAGCGCCAGCGTCTCCGACGCGGCGAGCTTGGGCAGCCGGAAGGCGTCCTCCGCGGTGGGGCTGATGAGAAACGGCGGGATCAAGACCACCGTCCACACCAGCACCAGCCCCAGCCGCCTGGCGGCACCGGCGAGCCCGCGCGCGGCCGTCATGGCCGCCGCCACAGCACCGGAAGGAGCACCCCCGCGAGGCTTCCGAGCCCGTTCGCGACCAGGTCGCCGACCTCGGCGTCGCGATAGCCGAGGAGCCCCTGGATCGCCTCGAGCACCGCGCCGTAGAGAAAGCTGGCGGCCGCCGCCCAGAGCAGCGGATGCCGGGTCCGCGCACGCGCGGCGCGCGCCGCGAGGTAGGCGACGACCAGGAACAGGAGAAAGTGACCCGCCTGGTCGAGAGGGAACCGCCCGCCGCGGTCGAGCACCGCGGCCGGCAGGAGCTGGGGCGGCGCGAGCAGCAGGACCGCGACCAGCGCCGCCCATCCGGCCAGGACGCGGTCCGCGCCGGCCACTCGTGCGCCGACCGTCACAGGCTCAGCCCCTCAGGCCCCCGCCCCACCCCCGACGTAGCCCTCCTTTTCCAGATGCAGCAGCACCTGCTGGGCCGCCTCCTCGGGGGAGACCTCGGTGGTGTCGATCACCACCTCGGCATTCGCCGGGTCCTCGTAGGGATCGGAGACCCCGGTGAACGATTCGATGAGCCCGGCGCGCGCCTTGGCGTAGAGACCCTTGCGGTCGCGCTCCTCGCACACCTCGATCGGGGTGGCGACGTGGACCAGGATGAAGCCCCCCAGCGGCTCGATCATGTCGCGCACCTCCTGGCGCACCCGCTCGTAGGGGGCGATCGGAGCGCAGATCGCGATGCCGCCGTTCTTGGTGATCTCCGATGCGACGTAGCCGATACGGCGGATGTTGATGTCACGATGCTCCTTCGAGAACCCGAGCTCGGAGGAGAGGTTCTTGCGGACGATGTCGCCGTCCAAGAGCGTGACCGGGCGGCCGCCCATCTCGAGCAGCTTGACCAGCAGAGCCTGCGCGATCGTCGACTTGCCGGCTCCGGAAAGGCCGGTGAAGAAGACGGTGACGCCCTGCTCGTGGCGCGGCGGGTGGGTCTTGCGCAGCTCGACCGCCACCTCGGGAAAGGTGAACCAGGTCGGTATCTCGCGGCCCTCCGCCAGCCGCCGCCGCAGGTCGGTTCCCGAGATCACGAGCGTGCGCGCCCCGTCGGTGAGCTGGTCGTCGGGCACGTAGCGATCCTCGTCCTCCAGGTACACCATGTTCTGGAACGGCACCATCTCGATCCCGAGCTCCCGCTCGTGCTTGCGCACCAGCTCCTGCGCGTCGTAAGGGCCGTAGAACGGCTTGCCCGTGCCGTCCGACCCCGGCCCGGCGTGATCGCGCCCGATGATGAAATGCGTGCAGCCGTAGTTCTTGCGCAGGATGGCATGCCATAACGCCTCGCGCGGTCCGGCCATGCGCATCGCCACCGGCAAGAGCGCCAGGAGCGCGGTCTGCCGCGGGTAGTAGCGCAGGATCTCCTGATAGCAGCGCACGCGCGTGTAGTGGTCGAGATCGCCGGGCTTGGTCATGCCCACGGCGGGGTGAATGAGGAGGTTCGCCTCGACATTCTTGGCGGCCTGGTGCGTGAGCTCGAAGTGTGCGCGGTGCATCGGGTTGCGGGTCTGGAACGCGACGATCTTGCGCCAGCCCATGATCTCGAACTCGTGCCGGAGCTGGGCCGGCGTCCGGCGCAGCGCCGGAAAGTCGTAGTGTGCCGGCAGCGCCACGCCCTCGACGCGCCCGCCCACCGCGATGTTGTTGGTGCGCCGGAACAGGTGCGCGACGCCCGGGTGGTCCTCGCTGGTGGTGGAGTACACCGCCTCGGCCTCGACCCTGCGGTCGTGCGCCCAGACGTCCTCCACCTGGAGCACGGCGAGCATCACTCCCTCGGGGTCGCGCAGCGCGAGCGCGCCGCCCTTCTCCACCCGCGCCGCAACCGGCTCGGTGACGTCGAGCGTGATCGGTATCGACCACAGCGTACCGTCGGCGAGGCGCATCGTGGACGCGACGGACTCCGCGTCGCGGCGGCTCATGAACCCGGTGAGCGGGGAGAATCCGCCG
>DATKDQ010000434.1:0-4162 GCA_035544635.1 Thermoanaerobaculia bacterium | reverse complement strand
ACCGCGTCCTCGACGCTGCCGCGCCAGAAGCCGTACCGTCGCTCGAAGTGCTCCTCCCAGTGGCCCTTGACCTCGTCGTAGAAGGCGTCAACGAGCCGAAACAGCGGCGAGTCGCGCGGGCGGCGCGGCCGGTAGAGGGCTACGAGATCGTCGGGCAGGGCTCCACCTGGCGATCGCGGTGGTGGCGGCGATCTTCGGGTGGAAGAGCGAAACCGCCCGACGACCGCGACGACCACCACCCCGCGGGCCTGAGGCCGGAGGGGGGAGGGGCCCCGGAGCGGGCGGGGAAGGGTCACTCCTTGATCGCCCCGACTCGCCGGCCCTTCCCGTTCTCCAGGGAACCCAGGTCGCGGAGGTTGCCGAACTTGCGGCGGACCCGGTCCTCGCCCTCCGTTCCTTTCCGAACGTCGAGGATCACCCGGCCGCCGGGCCTCAACGCTTCGTGAGCGGCATCCAGGTAGGTGGCGACGGGGTAGTGGAACCCCCAGGATAGGAGAGAGAAGACGAGGTCGAGGGGGCCCGAAGGCAGTCTGCCCTCGGCACTGGCCTCGTGCGTGTGGACCTGGCTCAGGGGGACGCCGTTGGTGGCGAGGGTTTCAGCGGCGAGCTCCAGCGAGTTGTAGAACTCGCCGTCGCCCTTGTACCCGTAGGTCACGAGCTCCGAGGTGGCGGTCTTGTCCACCAAGTGGACCCGGAGGTCGTCCGGGCCGCCGTAGTGGCGGAAGAGGAGGACGTCGATCCCGGCGACGCCGCACCCGACGTCGCACAAGGCGGCGGCCCGCGTGGGGAGGAACGGGCGGATCGAGTCGTAGTCGCGCGCAAGCCAGGTTCGGTACCTCCGGAGAACCGGTCCGGCGAAGAGGCGGGCTTCCCAGTGCAGGAGCCGCCGCTGGTAGAACTCTCGGTGCCGCCGCGCGGTCCGCCCGAAGGAGGAGGCCTCGGCGCGCTGGAGCAGCATGAACGGCAGGGCCTCGGAGGAGAGCACCAGCTCGGGCATCGGATCGCTCGGGGTCACCCGCTGACCTTACCCCAGCCGGCCTGAACGGGGGTGCTCGAACGCGCCGCTCGCGACTGGAGGACCGGCACGCGCGGTGGACGCGGTCAGCCGCTCTGGTACGCCCCCGCGGCTGATCGGCGCCGTCGTCCGAGCTAGCCCATGCGCTTTCGGCTGGCGGTCCGGCGCGCCGGCGAGGCCGGGAGCTCGAGCCTGGTCGGCGTGGAGCTGCCGAAGCGCGGCGTCATCGACTCGTGAGGCCGGGGATGGGGGGCGGCTTCCCATGATCGAGAGCCCTCCGGGCGGCCGGGCCGCGCATGCTCGGGGCCTTCGCGATCGCGCTCGCCGGCACCCTGCTCGGCCTGGCGACCGCGAAGAGCCGCCGCGGCCTGGTGCGCGACTTCGCGCGCACCGGGCTCGACGCAGGCGTTGCGCGCCATCTCGAGGTCCCAGCGGCAGTCACCCACCATCAGCGTCTCGGCGGGTCGGGCGCTCCAGGATCCACTCGGCGATCGCCTCCCACAACACCCCGTCGATGGCTGCCGGGCCGTCGCCTTCGCGCAGCAGCAAATGTCCGCGGTCGGGCTCGACGCGCACGGTGAAGAGCGACCCCGCCGTCGGAATGGCGCGCAGGCGCGCCGCCGAGCCGTCCGCGTCAACGACGCGGTCCCGGCCGCCGTAGACGGCGAGCGTCGGCATCCGCAGCGCGGCTGCGGCCGCGCTCACGTCGAGCTCGAGCTGGGAGCGGTACCAGGGCGAGAGGGCGAAGCGCAGCCGCGCCTCGGCCTCGGTGGGCACCATCGCATAGGGGGGAAGAAGCATCGCGCCCATCGGGCCATCGAGGACCACACGCACCGCCGCCTCGTCCTTCTCCAGCACGGCGCTCAGCAGTCGCTCGGAGGCGGCCACGAAGGCCTGCTTCTCCGCCTCGGACACCGGTGCCGACTCGACAGCGCGGTCGCGCTGCCAGCGCAGGCCGCCGATCCCGTCGGTCATCGGGAGCGAGAGCGCGACTACGAAGTGCGCGCCGGCCTCCTCGGCTGCCGCCACCGCCAGGGCCGCGCCCTCGCTCGTGCCGACCATCCCGAGCCGCGCTCCGGCGAGCCGCGGGTCGGCGCGCAGCGCCGCCACGGCGGCGAGGAGATCGCGGCGCCGGTCGGCGAAGGACGAGGCCAGCCAGTCGCCTCCGCTGCCGTCCACGCCACGGCTCGCCAGCCGCAGGGTGGCGATGCCGTGACGGGCGAGAATCTCGGCGGCCTCGCGGTGGATCCCGAGCGAGCCCAAGGACATGTCGGCGTCGCTCGGGCCCGCGACCGGCACGAGGACGGCGGCGTGCGTCGCGCGGCCATCCGGGAGGGTGAGCACCGTGGCGACGGCCGGATCGGCTCCCACCGTCGACCGCGTCGCGGTGCTCGCGCCGGACGCCACCGCGCCGAGGACGACCAGGCTCCACGTCGCGCAGGCGACGCGCGCCCGCTCAGTCATCGTCGATCGACTCCACATCGAAGACCTCCTCAATGGTCTTGCCGAGCTCCCGCGCGATGCGCAGCGCCAGGCGCACCGAAGGGTCGTGCCGGTCGCTCTCGATCGCGTGGATCGCCTGGCGGCTGACTCGAACGTTGCGGGCGAGCTCGGTTTGCGAGATCCGGGCGAGCTCCCGCAGCTCCCGGATACGGTTCCTCATCGGATGCGCCACCAGCCAACGACGAGCGCGAGCTGCCACGCGACGAGGGCCACCGGCCAGAGGGGGAGCGCGCCGCCGAGCTCGCCGCCCTGCGCCGCCGCTTGCGCCAGGGACGCCGCCAGCGTCGCAGCGAAGCCCCACCGGAAGGCGAAGTCGTGCACCGCCCGCTCGACCTCGTCGAGCCGCCGGTAGACGAGATGCAACCCGCCGACGATCAGCAGCGCGGCAAGGACGAGCGCCACGCCCGTCGCGACGCGCCCGAGCGGGAGCGGGGTGCCGCGCCCGAGCAGGACGAAGGGCCGTTGCAGCCGCCCTTCAGATTCACTAAGATGGACACCTTAATGTCTATCTGGAGGTAGCCCATGGCCAGAGACTTCTCCATCGCCGAAGCCCGCAATCGACTCCCGGCCCTGGTCCATGCGGTCGAAGAGGGGCCGCCGGTACGCCTCACCCGGAGGGGCAAGCCCGTCGCGGTGCTTGTCTCGCTTCGGGACTATGAGCGTCTCGGCCGGCGCCGCCCGGATCTGTGGCAAGCCATCGAGACCTTCCGGCGGGAGACGGATCTCAGCGACCTGGATGTGGACGAGATCTTCGCCGGCGTGAGGGATCGATTGCCCGGGCGCGAAGTGGAGCTATGAGCCTCCAGTACCTCCTCGATACCAAGGTCCTCTCCGAGCCATTGAGGCCGGTGCCGGACCGGCGAGTCCTCCGGTGGCTTGAGCAGCATCGGGAGGAGACAGCCACCGCGGCACCGGTCTGGCACGAGCTACGGTTCGGGTGCAACCGGCTGCCTCCGTCGGCGAAGCGCCAGAAGCTCGAGGCCTACCTGGAGAATGTGCTCGGACCTTCCCTTCCGGTGCTGCCCTACGATGCCAAGGCCGCCGAGTGGCACGCAGCAGAGCGGGCGCGCCTAACCAGCGCGGGACGAACGCCGGCCTTCGTCGATGGCCAGATCGCTGCCGTGGCCGCCGTCAACCAACTCACCGTCGTGACTCTCAACCCGCGCCAGTTCCGACCGTTCCAGGGCCTCGAAGTCGAAGCGATCCGTTGATCGCGAGGTGGGCGAGGATCTTGCGCGCGACCGCCGGGTCGAGCAGCAAGGCGATGATCCGCATCTCGCCGCCGCACTCCGCGCACGTGAGAGGCTCGACCTCGTAGATGCGGCGGAGCAGCGGCGCGGGAACGGCCAGCCCCCCACCACGGGCTGCTAGACTGGGAGCACGGTGGACATCCCGCGGACGATCGGAAAATACGAAGTCCTCGAGCGGATCGGCAAGGGGGGTTTCGGGGTCGTCTACAAGGGCCGCGACCCCTTCATCAAGCGCCTGGTCGCGGTCAAGGTTTGCACTTCGGAGGACGAGACCCTCAAACGCCGCTTCCTACGCGAAGCCGAGATCGCCGGCAACCTCCACCACCGCAACATCGTCACCGTCTTCGAGTTCGGCTACGACGACGCCGGCCCCTTCCTCGCCCAGGAGTACCTG
>DATKDQ010000433.1:0-4613 GCA_035544635.1 Thermoanaerobaculia bacterium | reverse complement strand
GCACGACCCGCAGCTCGGGCGCGTCGTGGGACGGCTCCGGGGGCAGCTCCGCGACCAGCGGCACGTCACAGTCGGGACACGTGGCGACCCACGCCTCGAACTCGCTCCGGCATCGTGGGCAGTACATGAGGCACCTCCGTTTCGCAGGAAGTGTAGCGGTCGGTCTTCTACCGGAGCCCTCTTCCCGCGCGCAGACCGGCGGAGCTCGTGAGCTCGCAGGGCGGCGCCGCTTCACCGGCATGCCGCCGTTCGCGGCGCCGCCCGAGCGGACCGGGCCCGCTAGTTCGCGGCCGGGTCGAGGATCGCTTCGTACACCAGCCGCTTGCTCGAGAGCCTCGCCTTTCGCGCCGCGCCGCCTCCCCGGTTCTGGATCATCCCCACCACGATCAGGTCCTCGACCGGGTTGATCCCGAACCAGGTGCCGCCGACGCCGTACCACCAGTACTCACCCTTGGCGAGCGGGTGGTCGGCGGTACCGTCGGGCCGGGCGACGAGCGCGAAGTCGATGCCGAACACGTTGCCCGGGCCGCCGATCATCGGGTTGATCTCCGGGATCGCCTCCGGGAGCTGGTTGGTGTGCATCAGAGCCACCGTCTCGGGCTCGAGGATCCGCACGCCGTCGAGCTCGCCGCCGTTCAGGAGCATCTGGCAGAAGCGGAGGTAATCCATCGCGGTCGAGACCATTCCGCCGCCGCCGGAGAAGAACTTGGGCGGCGTCGAGAACTCGTCTCGGCCCTGGCTCACGAGCTTGCCGTCCTTGTCGGGGACGTAGAGCGGCGAGAAGCGCGCGGCCTTCTCCTCCGGGACCCAGAAGGCGGTGTCCTTCATGCCGAGCGGGGCGAAGACGCGCTCCTCGAGGAACTGGTCGAAGGGCTGGCCCGAGAGCACCTCGACCAGGTAGCCCTGCACGTCGACCGACACGCTGTAGTGCCACTGGGTGCCGGGCTGCTGGCGCAGCGGGATCTTGCCGAGCTTGCCGACGAACTCCTTCAACGTGGAGTCGCGGTCGAGGATGTTCGCCTGCTGGTAGAGGCTGTCCACCTGCGAGCGCGAGAAGAAGCCGTAGGTGAGGCCGCCCGAGTGGCTCACCAGCTCGCGGATGGTCATCGGGTGATGGGCGTCCTCGACGACGGGATTGCCGTCGGGGCCGTCCTCTTTCGCCACCTTCAGGTTGGCGAGCTCGGGGATGTATTTCCCGACCGGATCGTCGAGCTGGAACTTCCCCTCGTCGTAGAGCGTCATCAGCGCGACCCCGGCGATCGGCTTGGTCATCGAGTAGATGCGGAAGATGGTGTCCTTCGACATCGGGATGCCGGCGTCTAGGTCCTGCTGCCCGACGGTCTCGAAGTGGACGATCTTGCCGTGCCGCGCCACCACGGTCAGGACCCCGGCGAGCTCGCCCTGGTCGACCATCTCCCGCATCGCGGCGGAGAGCTTGGCGAGGCCCTCCTCGCTCATGCCGACGTCGGCGGGAGCGGCCATCGGCAGGCTGCTCGGGCCCTTGCCGTGCGCCGCGGCGCCAGCGTGCGCGGCGCCGTGATCGTGCCCCGCCTGGCTCTGGGCCGCGAGGTGCGCGCCGGAGAGCACCGCGTAGAGGAGACCGGACGCCGCGAGGCCCGACCGAAGGACGCGACCGACGAGATCTGGACGCTTCATGACGTTTCTCCCCCGCGATGGTTCCGGTGTTCCCATGGCTTCGTTGCCCGCGCGCTCCTGCGCGCGACGGCGCCGCTGGATCGAAGCCGCGATCGTAGCAGGAGAGCGCGGCCGGGCTCCGGAGGGTGCTGCGTGGGAGCTCGTTGCGATGGATGACCTCGCGGCCGAGGACCGCTTCGGTCTCCTGCGCCAAGCAGGCGCGGGTCGCCCGTCCGTGCCGCGGGGTCCTAGATCAACGGCTCGAGGTGCGCCTCGACGTCGTCGGCCGAGCAGCCCTCGCACGCTCCCGACACCAGCTCGTCTCCGCGCTTTTCCATCAGGTAGCGCAGGACGAGCACGCCGTCGGAGAGCGGCTTCTCGTACCCGTCGCCATCGACGTCGAGCTGGCCGGAGAGGGTCGCGAGATACGACTCGACCTGCTCGGGCGAGCACCGCACGCAGCCGTCTCCGATAGCCTCGAAGGTGAGCGCCTCGTCGGTGAAGCCGAACAGCCAGCGCACGACCAGGACGCCGTCCGTGAGTGGCTTGACCTCGCCGTTGCCGTCGACGTCGAGCACGGCGGGCTGGGGAGTGGAGGTCGGAGTCGGCGTCGGGGTTGCCGTGGCGGTGGCCGTGGCAGTGGCAGTCGGCGTCGGCGTTGGGGTTCGGGTGGGAGTCCGGGTCGGGGTGGGAGTGGCGGTCGGTGACGACGTCTCGATGACGCGATAGACCACTCCGGTATTGTAGGCCAGGACGTAGAGCTCGCCCGCGGAGTCCTCACCGAAGGCCGAGATGCTGAACGCGAGGTCGAGCGGGCCGGCGATCGTCCACGCCCCGCCGCCGCCCTGCGAGGCGTTCCAGATCTCGCCGGTGCAGTAGTCGGCGAAGAGGTAGTAGCCCTGCATCGCGGCGTACTGGGTGCCGCGGTAGCGGTAGCCCCCCGTCACCGAGCAGCGGCCCGAGCTGTGCGAGTAGTCGTGGAAAGGGAAGAGATAGTCGCCAATGGGACCGCAGCCGGCCGAGTTGAAGGCGTTCACACCCTCGTAGCAGCGCCATCCCCAGTTCGCGCCGCCGCCGCTGCCCGCGGCGCGGAAGTTGATCTCCTCGCGCGCTCCCTGCCCGACGTCGCCGATGAACATGTCGCCGGCGTTCCGATCGAAGCTGAACCGCCACGGGTTGCGGAGGCCGAGGTGCCAGATCTCGTCGCAGCCGGCCACCGCGGCGCCCAGGTAGGGGTTCCCGCTGGGCGCGGCATAGGCCTGCGGCTCCACGCCGCACAGGCCGTGTCCGGCGGGCGGCGCAGCGTCGACGTCGATGCGCAGGATCTTGCCGAGCAAGCTCGAGAGGTTCTGCCCGTAGTCGTGGGGATCGTTGGCGCTGCCGCCGTCGCCGGTCGACACGTAGAGGTAGCCGTCCGGCCCGAAGTGGAGGTCTCCGCCGTTGTGGTTGCCGTACGGCTGATTGAAGTGGAGGAGCCGCACCTCGGTTGCGGGATCCACGAAGTCGGGGCTGCCGTTCACCGGGTCGACGAAGGACTGCACCTGGTAGCGCGCGATCACCGTGTTCCAGTCGCATGGTGCGTTGTCGGGGCAGCCCGGAGGGTTGACCGGCTCGGGCTCGGTGTAGTTGACGAAGAAGTAGCCGTTGCTCGCGAAGTCGGGATGGAAGGCGAGGCCGAGCAGGCCCCGCTCGCCACCGGACGAGATCTTCGAGGTGATGTTCAGGAAGGGCGTCGCGTGGAGTGCGCCGTTCTGCCAGATGCGGACGAGCCCGCCCTGCTGGACGATGAAGAGGCGACCGCTGCCGTCGCCGGGATCGGCGAGCGCCACCGGGGAGGAGAGCCCGCTCGCGCCCGGCAGCGCCTCGACGCCGACGGTGATCGGTCGAACCGGGGCGGCAAGACCGAGGAGTAGCGCGAGCGCCGCCCCCTGCCGGTGGCTCCATGCTCGA
This sequence comes from Thermoanaerobaculia bacterium, assembly GCA_035544635.1. Lineage (GTDB taxonomy): Bacteria > Acidobacteriota > Thermoanaerobaculia > Multivoradales > Multivoraceae > DATAFT01. The sequence continues at coordinate 1,028 of DATKDQ010000433.1, read as the reverse complement.
GCGCAGCGCCCCGAGAGAGAGCCGCCGCTGCCCTGACGGGTCGTCACGACAGTCCATTCTAAGCTTCTGCCTCTATCGCGGTTCCTGACGACCCTGATCTGATACCCGCCGATGACCGCGCCCACAGTCGGCGTCCAGCTCTACACCGTGCGCGACGCCTGCCGCGCGGACTTCCTCGGCACGCTGCGCCGCGTGCGCGAGCTGGGCTATCCGGCGGTCGAGGGCTTCTGGGGTCTGTTCGGGGCCGAGCCCGCGGCGGTGAGACGGGAGCTCGACACGCTCGGCCTCGCCCTGCCGTCGGCGCACGTCGATCTCGAAACCCTCGAGCAGCGCCTCGGCGAGGCGGTCGACCTGTGGGGCGGCCTGGGCTGCGGCACGCTGGTCTGTCCCTGGGTGAACGAGGCGACGCGACGGGGGCCCGACGCCTGGGAGCGGCTCGGCGATCGGCTCGATCGCATCGGCGAGCGTCTCCATGCGCAGGGCCTCCGCTTCGCGTACCACAACCACGACTTCGAGCTGGCGGGAGGCGACGACGGGCTCGCCCGCATCCTCGCCCGCGCCGCGCCCGAGCACCTCGCGCTCGAGCTCGACGTCTTCTGGATCGAACACGCCGGCCGCGATCCGGCGGCCTATCTCGGCGAGATCGGCGAGCGGGTGCGACTGGTTCATCTCAAGGACGGCCGTCACCGTCCGCTGGCGTTCACGCCGCTCGGCGAGGGCGAGGTCGATCTCGCCGCGGCGATCGACGCCGCGCGAGCGGCCGGGGTGGGCGCGCTCTACGTCGAGCAAGACGAGTGCGATGGCGATCCGTTCGAAGCGCTTCGCCGCAGCGCGGCAGCGCTCTTCGGAATGGGCCTGCTCTGAGCCGGGGACCGGCACCGCCGGCTCAATCCAGCGTCGCGACGCCTGAACGCAGACGCTCGAGCCCGCGGCACAGCTCCGCCAGCTTGTCGCGCGAGTCTTCGAGCCGCTGGCGCTCGGCGCGCACGAACCGGGTGTACGGAGAGACCGACTCCTCGATGCGGTGA
>DATKDQ010000432.1:0-10275 GCA_035544635.1 Thermoanaerobaculia bacterium | reverse complement strand
ACGGCGCCGCTGCGGCGCTGACGCTCCTGTTCGTGCGGATCGAAGCGCGCCCCTTCATCTACTTCCAGTTCTAGCGGGTCGCGTGATGAGTATCACGCTCCCCAGCTAGATGCTTCCCGCCAAGCGCGGCTGGCGCCGCGCCGCTAGACATCCTCGGCGCCGAGGACGGCGCGGTTCCGCAAAGTGCGGCACCGGAAGCTGCCATCGCCGCCTGCGGCTTGTAGGATGCGTCGCCGTGACCGGCACCGACGGCAGGAGGATCGCGATCGGCGCCGGAGCGCTCGTCCTGTTCTGCGCGCTCACCTGGTGGCTGCTCGACTTCCGGCCCGCATACGCCGGCAGCCGGCTGCCGTCGGACCTCGGCGATCCAGTGCTCGTCCTCTACTTCCTGGAGTGGGGCGGCAAGAGCCTCGCCCGTGGCGTGCGCGGGTACCTCGAGTTCTGGGACGCGAATTTCTACTTCCCGGAGCGAGGGGTCATGACCTTCTCGGACCACGTCCTGGGGCCCGCGGTCCAGATGCGCGCGTTCAAGCTGCTGTGGGACAACGGCGTCGCCGGGTACAACTTCCTGTTCCTCGGCTCGTTCGTTCTCTCCGGTCTGACTGCGGCCTGGGTGGTGCGACAGGCGGGCGCCAGCCGGTGGGCCGCGACTCTCGCCGGCGTCATGTTCGCGTTCTCGCCGTACCGCTTCGACCAGCGGGCGCACCTCCAAGTGCTGCTCGCGCAGTGGATCCCGCTCGTGCTCTGGCTGTGGCATCGCCTGCTCGAGGAGCCGGTCGCCCGCCGCGCCGTGCCGTTCCTCGCCGTCTACCTGCTGCACGTGACGGGAGGGATGTACCTCGCGTATTTCGTCCACTTCGCGCTCGCGCTCCTCCTGCTCCAGCACCTCGACCGCTGGCGCTCGCTGGCCGCTCCGCGCGCCCGGCGTGTGCTCCTGCCCACGCTCGGCGCGTGCGCCGCCGCCGCCGCCCTCGTTTTCGGCCCCTACGTGGTGGCGAGCGACCGCCTCGGCCTCGGGCGGTCGATGGCTGAGTACGGCTTGTACGGAGCGACGCTCCTGAGCTACCTCTCGGCCGGCGTCCGGAACGAGGTGTGGGGAGACCTGCTCGAGCCGCTCGCCCGACCGGAGAACCAGCTCTTCGCCGGCTTGGTGACGACTGTGCTCGCCGCGATCGGAATCCGCCGGCTGTGGGTTCGCCCGCGCACCCCTCTCTTTCGGGCCGGCGGACAGGCGGTCCGGAAGCTCGATCCGGACCGGCCCGCGCGGATGCTCGGCGAGCGCGAGCGGATACTGCTGGGCGCCCTCGCCATCGTCGCCGCCGCAGGCATCCTGCTCGGCGACGTGGCGACGCTCGCGATCGCCCAGGAGATCGCACCCGGCTCGGTGCCCGATTGGCTCGCCGGTCACGTGCCGGCGATGGTGCTCCTGGGCGCGGGCGGGATGGCGTGGACCTTCCTGAGCCGGCGCTGGCGCGGAGCCTGGCCGTTCCTACCGCCGGCGGCGTCGAGGTGGGACCGCGGCATGTTCGTCGTCGGGCTCGCCTTTCTCCTACTCTCGCTGCCGGTCGTGTTCGCGCCGCTGGCGCGCGTCGTCCCCGGGCTCGACGGCCTGCGGGTGCCGGCCCGCGTCTACCCTTTCGTCTCCTTCGCGCTCGCGTACTTCGCCGCTCGCGGCCTCGATGGGGTCTCGAAGAGAGCGGCGGGGTGGCGCCGCCACGTCCTCTTGGCCGTGGTCTCGCTCGTTTTGGTGTGGGAGCTGCGCGACACCATGATCTGGCATCCGTGGCCGAGCCGCGGCGAGATCCCCGCGATCTTCCACCGCATAGCGGAGGTGCCGGACGTGGGGGCCGTCCTCCACCTGCCGATCCCCAGCGCGGCGTTCGAGGCGCACTACATGTACTACTCCACCGCTCACTGGCGCCCGATCGCGAACGGCTACAGCGGCTACGAGCCGGCGACCCACGTCGAGGTGCGGCGGCGCGTGGAGAACGAGCTCTTCGAGCCGTCCACGCTCGACTACCTTTGGGAGCTCGGCATCACGCACGTCTCGGTGCATCCGTGGCTGTTCAGGATGCCGGTGGAGCGCCGACGTCTGCTGCGATGGGAGCGACGCTTCAGCGACGGAGCGGACGCGCGGCTGCGACCGCTGCTCCTGGTCGAGCGGGATCGCCTCTACGAGCTGCTTCCACCGCGAGGCTCCGACGGACCGCAGGCGCGGACGTCCCTGGTGGCGAACGCCGCACCCTGAGATCGAGCTGGCAGGACCAGGGCTGGGCGGCTTCGACATCCGCTCTCGCTATATCCATCGGCATATTCCTCCCGCCTCGCGGTGTAGCTACATTACAAGAGGCATATGGACGCGCCGGTTCGGCCGCGGAGGGCGTTACGGCCGGCAGAGCCACTGGAGGACATCGACGTGAGCACCCGCATCGCACTGGCCGTTCTGATCTCGATCACTCTCTTGAGCGCCGCCTGCGGCAAGAAGGCCCCGGCCCCCGTGGGTCCGGCCATCGCCGAGGCGCGCGACACCGGGACGCCGCCCTCGAGTCCCGCCGCGCCCGATCCTCCGCCCGCCGCCGCGGCGGAGCCCGACATCTGGAGCCAGGACCTCGCCACGATCGATGCCTGGGCGAAGGAGAAGGGGTTCCTCGGCGAGGTCTACTTCGACTTCGACCGCTACGAGCTGCAGCCGGAGGCTCGCGAACGCCTGAGCCGCAACGCCGACTTCCTCAAATCCTACCCCGACGTGCTGGTGACCATCGAGGGACACTGCGACGAGAGAGGCACGACCGAGTACAACGTCGCGCTCGGCGACCGCCGCGCGTTCTCGGCGTTGAGGTTTCTCGAGCAGCTCGGCGTCGATCGCACGCGCATGCGCACGGTGAGCTACGGTGAAGAGCGACCGCAGTGCCGGGAGAGCCAGGAGTCCTGCTGGTCGCGCAACCGCCGGGCCGGCTTCGTCATCTCGGGCCGCAAAGGGACCTGAAAACCCCGCCCCGCGCCTGACGGGCGAGGTGCGGCTGCGGCACGACGGGGCGCAGGTGTGCCTCCCGCGCCCGCCGGGGGGCAGGCGTGCGCGGCGGCGCCGAGGTCATACCACTCCGTGGTCCTCGGCGTAGCGCAGCAGCGCCAGCCGGCCGTCGAGCCCGAGCTTGTCGTAGATGTTGTGGAGGTGCACCTTGACGGTGCCCTCCGTGATCGAGAGACGGTCGGCGATCTCCTTGTTGCGCAGCCCCAGCGCCACCAGACGTACCAGCTCGAGCTCGCGGGGCGTGAGCGCGGGCTCGGCCGTGCTGGTCTCTGAATCCTCGAGCGCGCGGGTGAGGAAGCGGGGCAGGTGGCGCTCTCCCCGGGCGACCGACCGCACGCACTCGACCAGGAGTCCCGGCGCCGATTCCTTGAGCACGACGCCGAACGCGCCGAGGCGCACCGCCTCGAGGATCTCGTGCTCGCGCACGCCCGCGGTGAGCACCACCGCCCTGGCCGCGATCCGCTCCGCGGCCAGGCAGCGCAGCAGGTCGAGCCCGCCCATGTCCGGCATGCGCAGGTCGAGGACCAGGACGTCGGGACGATGCCGCCGCACGGCGGCCAGTGCTTCCCTGCCGTTCACGCAGCGCGCCACCACCTCGAAGCCCGCCTCGCCGCGGAACAGCCTCTCGAGCCCGTCGAGGACGATGGGGTGGTCGTCGGCGAGCACCAGCTTCAGCGTCATACCGACACCTGCTCGGACCGCGCCGGCAGCGTGATCTCGATCACCGCGCCGCTGTCGCTGGAGCGCACGCGAAGATCGCCCCGGAGGCTCGCGACTCTCTCCTTGAGGCTCACCGGACCGATCCCTCCGGCGTCGAGCGCGGCCAGGTCCTTCACCCCCTGGAACGGGAACCCGTGGCCGTCGTCGGCGATGCGCAGCCTCGAGAAGTCTGGCTCGAGCACGACGCAAACGTCGACCCGCTCGGCGTGGGCATGACGCGCCGCGTTGACCAGCGCCTCCTGCACCAGGCGATAGACCTCTCGGGCCATGGGCCCTCCGACCTCGCCGGAGACCTCGAGCTCCACCTCCAGGCCCCACAGGCTGGAGACGCGATGGCACAGCTCCTCGAGCCGTGCTCGCACCATGCCGTCGCGCTCGGCGATCGCGGCCGACGGTCTCAGCTCCTGCATCAGGAGCCGCACCTCGCGCTGCTCGTCGACCAGCAGGCGCTCGATCTCGTCGAGCCGCGCCTGTGCCAGCCGCGGGTCGGCGACGATGGTCGAGCGCAGGCCACCGAGCTGCAGGGCGGCGCCGGCCAGGGACTGCGCGATGCCGTCGTGGAGCTCGCGCGCCAGACGCACGCGCTCGGCGCGCGCCGCCGAGATCGTGGTCTCCCGTACCAGCACGTGCTGCTCCAGCGCCCCCGCGATCTGGCGACCGAGGATGAGGCCCACCGCGAGATCGTCCTCGGTGAGGCGGGCCTTGTCGAACGCGAACAGGCGGGCATCTACCCCCTCGCCCATGACCGGCACCGAGAGCACGCTGCGTGCTCCCACGCTCCGGGAGAGCTCGGGATGAAGCGGGTGCCCGCGCCACACCAGCAGACCCTCGTCACCGGTGCGAAGGAGCGTCGGCGTTTTGGCCGTCAGGTCCAGACAGAGGAACGCCGAGTCGCGCAGCGTGTCGGCGACCAGCGGCGACAGGACGCCGGGGCCGTACCTGGTCTGCACCGACTCCCCGTCCTTCCAGAGCAGGGTCTCGAGCCACGGCTCCTCGGACTCCTCCCATGCGAGCATCAGACGCGGCGAGCGCAGCACGCCGGCCGCACGCTCCAGCGACTCGCGCGCGACCGCATCGAGCGAGTCGTGGGTCTGGTGCGGTGAGCCCGCGAGGCTGAGGAGATCACGGCGCAGGCGCTCCTCCCACGTGCCGAGTGTGCCGAGCAGCACGGCGACCACGGCGATGTAGGCGCCGCGAACGATGAAGCGATTGAGCTCGAAGGAGGGGTGGCCGACACCTTCGAACCCGAACACTCCGAGCGCGAGATACGCGGCGAGAGCCGCCGCCCCGGTCCACAAGGTGCCCTTCCATTGCCAGCGAGTCGTGGCCGCGACCAGCAGGAATATGAAGAGGACGAAGAACGGGCTGCCGGCGCCGGTCAGGGCGTTGATCGCCACCGCGACTGCGAGATCGAGCACGTGGGTGACGATGCGCCCCCGGGGCAGGGGCCGCCCGGCGCGCGCGAAGATCAGGGCGATGACCAGCGCGTACGCGACGTACGCCGCGAGCAGCGTGTAGGCGATCCGGGCGTAGCGCGCCGGCTCGGCCGGGTCGAGCCAGACCGCGAGCAGCGAGAACGCGGCGAGCGCGACGCGGCTCCACGTGATCAGCCGCTCTCCCCGTCCGAGTCGGGAGAGCCGCAGCTCCAGATCGGAGACCGGGATCGCGCGGTCGATGAAGGGTGGCATGTCGCGCCGTTGGGCCGCTCCGGCGTCAGCCGGGCGTCCGCCAGTCGTCGGCGCGGAACACGTTGGCGCCGCTCGGTGCGAAGGCGTCGAGCAGGAAGCGCTCCTGGGGCTTCTCCGACGCGGTCTTGGGGATCTCGTCCACCACCTGGAGGTAGGAGGGCACGAAATTCGCCTCGAGCCCGGCGCGGCAGTGCGCGAACAGGGACCCCGGGTCGAGCCGCGCCCCCCCGAGCGGCACCACCGCGGCCACCACGTCCTTCTCGCCGGGCGCGCCCGAGCTCGCCGGCACGCCGTAGACGAACACGTCGGCGACCGCCGGGTGCTCGGCGACCACCTTCTCCACGAACCCGGCGTTGACGAAATCGCCGTTGTGCCGGATGCCGCCGCCCTTGCGGTAGTCGAAGAAGAACCAGCCGTCGTCGTCGGTGTGGCCGATGTCGCCGCTGCGCAGCCAGCCGCGCGCGGTCTTTTGGGCCGACGCCTCGGCATTGCCGAGGTACTCGACCCGGGGCGGTCCGCCTTCCACCGGCCGGGTGCAGATCTCTCCCTGCACCTGCGGCGGGCACTCGCGATCCTCCTGGTCGAGGATCTTCATCTCGAGCGTCGCCGGGGGCTTCCCGAACGAGCCGATGGGGCCGACGCCGATGGGCTTCCACGCCAGCCCGCCTTCGACCGCGCCGTACCACTCGAGGATCCTGACGTCGAAGCGACGCTCGAACGACTCCCAGATCGCGCGCGGCATGCCGGCGCTGGTGACGAAGCGGACCGGGTTGTCGCGGTCGTTCGGCTTCGGGGGCTCGCTGTAGATCGCGGTCGCCATGCCGCCCAGGAGCGAGAACGTGGTGCAGCCGTGCCTGCGGCAGATGTCCCACAGGCGCGACTTGGTGAACCGGCGGCTGAAGACCGCCGGGATCTGGTGGAAGATCGCGCTCGCGAAGGTCACCGCCTGGGCGTTGCCGTGGGTGAGCGAGAGCCCGGTGTAGAGGCGGTCCTCGCGGGTGAAGCCGAACAGCGTCCCGAGCATCCCCGAGCCGCCCATGCGCGCGTTGTCCATGACCACGCCCTTGGGGTCGCCGGTCGTTCCCGAGGTGTAGATGATCTGGAGCTTGTCGGCGGGGCTCTCGACGCGCACGTCGACGGTGGGAGCGGGGCGCTCGAGCGCCTCGTCGAGCGATTCGACGCCGGGAGCGAGATCGATCGGCATCGCGCCCTCCTCGCCGGTAGCGAGCGCGAGCGCGAGCTCGAGCGCAGGGAGCTGCGCGCGCACCGCGGCGAGCTGCTCGAGGTTGTAGTCGGCGAGGACGATGGCGCGCGCGCCCGAGTTGCGCAGCGTATACGCCAGCTTCTCACCGCGCGTGCGCGGATCGATCGGCACGAAGACAGTGGCCGAGATCGAGGCCGCGATCATCGCCTCCGCGAACTCCGGATGGTTGCGCATCATGAGCGCGAAGCGGTCGCCGCGCCCGAGGCCGCGCGCGATGAGGGCGGCGGCCAGACCGTTCGCGCGCTCGTGGAGCTGGGCGAAGGTGCGCACCTCGTCCGGCTTGCCGGCGCACTCGAAGGTGAGCACCGGGAAATCCGGGTTGCGCTCGGCGCGCAGCGAGATCTGGTCGGCCAGGATCTGGTCGGTGCGTTCTCGAGACATTGCGAGTCGACCGTCCGCCCTCACGTCGTGACGATCGTCACGCACATCGCGGCGGCGTCGCCGCCGATCGAGCCGCCCCCGTTCTGCGCCATGCCGATCCTGGCGCCCTCGACCTGTCGCTTGCCCGCGCGACCGCGGAGCTGGTTCGTGAGCTCGACGATCTGCGCCAGCCCGCTGGCGCCGACCGGGTGACCCTTGCGCAGCAGCCCGCCGCTGGTGTTCACCGGGATGCGGCCGCCGAGCCGCGTCGCCCCCTCGTCGATCAACCGCCCGCCCTCTCCTGGCCCGCACAGGCCGAGCTCCTCGTAGTACATGAGCTCGGCCGGCGCCGACGCGTCGTGGCACTCGATCACGTCGAGGTCGCCGGGGCCGACGCCCGCCGTCTCGAAGGCCTCGCGCACGCAGAGGGAGACCGTGCCTTCGTCGCCCGGCTCGTGGTCCCACCCCGAGTGCAGGATCGAGGCGCGCACGTAGACCGGCTGCAGGATCCCCAGCTCGCGCGCCCGGCGCGCCGAGACCAGCACCGCCGCCGCGGCGCCGTCGCCGATCGGCGAGCACATCGGCCGGGTCAGCGGCTCGGCGATCATCGGCTGCGCCAGCACGTCGTCGACCGAGAGCTCCTCCTGGAACTGCGCCTTCGGGTTCAGGCTGCCGTGAAACGAGCTCTTCGCCGCCACGCCCGCGAACTGGCGCGCCGTGGTGCCGTACTGCTGCATGTGGCGCCGGGCGGACGCCGCGTAGAAGTCCATGAACATGCTGCGCTTCTCACCCGCGCCCGAGGCCGCCTCGGTGGCTCCCTCGGCCTTGGCGCGGCGCGCGAGCCCCTCCATGATCGCCGCCATCTCCTCGGTGTCGACGGCGCTGCCGATGGCCTGGAAGCTGCGCTTCTTGTCGGGGTGGTAGAGCTTCTCGACTCCGAGCGCGAGCACCACGTCGTAGACGCCGGCGGCGATCATGGTCGCCGCCTGCTGGAGCGCGGTCGACGCCGAGGCGCACGCGTTCTCGACGTTGACCACCGGGATCCTGCCGATCCCGGCCGAGCGCAGCACCACCTGGCCGCGGATGCACTCCTGCCCGGTGACGAGGCCCGCCATCGCGTTGCCGACCCAGGCCGCCTCGATCGCCTCCTTCTCGATTCCGGCATCGGCCAGAGCGTCGAGGACGGCCCCGCGTCCGAGCTCCTTCAATCCGATGTCGAGGTGCTTGCCGAACCGGGTCATCCCGACGCCCGCGATCACGACTGGTTGCATGGTGGTCTCCTTGGACAGTGCTCCATGCTATCGCCGATCGGATCTCGTCGCAGGATCGCGTTGACCCTCCCGCGGGCCGCCGGTAACATCGCCACCCTTCGCCCCGAAAGGAGGCCCGCGTGGAGCTGAAGCAGGTCCTCGGCAGCCGCCGCTCGATCCGCTACTTCGATACCGATCGCCCGGTCGAGCGCGCGAAGATCCAGAAGATCCTCGAGGCGATGCGGATCGCGTCGTGCGCGGTCAACGCGCACTGGCTGCGGTGTGTGGTGGTCAACCGGGCCGACATCCCGCAGGAGACGATGGAGGCGTTGAAGACGCCGGTCTCGGGACTGGTGCAGGAGCTGGCGCCCGTCCACATCTACTGCTACTGCGACCCGACCATCGTCAACCGCATCAAGGGAACGCGGCTGAAGCAGCTCGTCGACGCCGGCGCGCTCAACCCGACCCACGGCTGGAGCCACAAGTTCGTCGACGAGCTGGTCTATCCGCAGATCCTGGAGCCGTTCACCCGCAACCAGGCCGCCTACCACTTCAACGCGGCGTTCGATTGCGGCGGCGCCGGCACGCAGGGGCTGCTGGTCGCGGTGGACGAAGGGCTGGGCGCGTGCTGGACGGCGTTCAATCCCGAGGCCGCGAAGCGGCTCCTCGACATCCCCGACGAGTGGATCCCGATCTTCGTCCTCAACCTCGGGTACCCGGCGGAGTCTCCGGACGCGGGCGGGCAGAGGCCGCGTCCGGACTTCGAGACGCTCTACTTCGAGGGCAACGCGAAAACGCCGTTTCGCCGCGACCCCGACGTGGTCGCCGAGCTCGAGCGCGAGCGCATGCTCCAGGCGCCGGCGCCGCTTCCCGGCCGCAAGGCCGAGATCCGCGAGCTCGCGCGCAAGCTCGGCCTGCCGGAGTAGCCGGCATGACGCTGGCCCGCCCGCTCGCCGAGTACGAGAGCGTCCAGGGCTGGCGCACCGGGCTCGCGCAGCAGTGGGGCGGCGATCCCCTGGCGGAGGATGCCGAGAAGCTGCTGGCACTCGAGAGCTTCTGCGCGTTCGTCGGCAAGGAGCCCGACGAGCTCCTCGCCTTCTGCTTCCTGCGCCGCAAGGCGACCGGCGAGCGCTTCGGGAGCGTCGAGCGCCGCGAGCAGGTCGCGGCCTGGCTGCGGGAGTGGCGCGCGCAGTCGGGCCTGACCGGCGCCGCCGCGCGCAAGCGCGTCAACGACGTGCTGTCGTTCCTCATCCACGGCGGGGTGATGATCCATCCCGGGATGGTGTGACGAAGGCGTCTTTTCCCGGCGCGGCGCGTGTCCCGACGCGGCGCGTGGCGATCCCGATCCGGCGCGGGCCAGCTCGGGCGCTCTGAGGGCCTTCAGCGCAGCGCCGGATCGGCCGCCGGCCGGCACCGGACGAGGGAGGGCATTGCCCCGCTCCGCTCGATCACAGGCTGCGCTTGCGTGCGCGGAGACCGCGGCGGCTTCCCTTGGGTGGACTGCTGCGAGGGCGACTGCCGCCGCCACGACCACCGCCACCCCCGCCGGAGCCGCGATCGTCGGGGAACCCGCCGCCGGAAAATGGCGGCCGCGGCCCACCGGGCCCGCCGAACGGACGGCGCGGCCGATCCTCCGCTAGGTTCACGCGCAGCGGCCGTCCCTCGAAGTCCTGGCCGTCGAACTTGCTGATCGCCTCGGACGCTTGCTCCTCGCTGGCGAACTCGACGAACGCGAAGCCGCGCGGTCGGCCGGTGGCGCGATCGATGGGAAGCGCCACGGAGACCACGTCTCCGGCGGGCGCGAGAAACGTCTCGAGCTGTTGCTCGGTGGTGTTGTAGGGAAGGTTCCCCACGAAGATTCGGGTAGCGATGACGGTGCTCCTTATGGCCGTTGGATGAACAGGGCTCGAGGCGTGGTTCCCTGGGCGCCGGCGCGCGACGTCGGTCGTCGGGGCCGCAGCG
>DATKDQ010000431.1:0-4076 GCA_035544635.1 Thermoanaerobaculia bacterium | reverse complement strand
GGTCGTCACGCCACTCGAAGATCTCGATGGCGTGGCCCTCGGGGGGATGGTTGACGACGTGGAGAAACGTCCCCTCGTCGCCGGAGTAGAGCGAGATCCCGTGCGGGTGGAGAGCGCCGCCGTAGCCTGCGGTGAGCTCCCGCGGAGCGCTCTCCGGAGCGTTCAGGTCGTAGGCGAAGATCGCCCCCTGCCGCGGCTCGCCGGCCGCCGCCGCGCGCCGATCGAACGACGAGACGAGCGCGATCCCGGTCGCGCGCTGGATGGTGATGTCTTCCGCGCCGGGCATGCCGGTGATCTGGCGGCACCGCGGCAGCGCGACCGGATCGAGCTGCTTGAACTGGCCCGCGCGCTCCATCACCCAGGACGCGCCGAGCGCCGCGAGCACCGCGAGGACGACGAGGATCACGATCGCGTTCTTCAGCACCTTCGACGCCGCTGCGCCGCGGCGACACCCCTCGCCTTCCGCGTTTCGCTCACGCCGCCACGCCGGTCCACACGCCCGCCGCGACCAGGAGCACCCCCGCCGCGCGCGCGACGAGCTCGCCGCGCGGCGCCACCTTCTCGAGCAGGACGAAGATCGAGATCGCCGCGATCCACAGCAGGTTCATGACGCCGCCCACGAACAGGAGCCCCATCAGGAACCAGCAGCAGCCGACGCAGTACAGCCCGTGCTCGACCCCCATCCGCAGCGCGCCGCCCTTGCCGCTTCGCCAGTGGTGCATCAGGAACACGAGCGGCGAGCGGCAGTGGTCGAGGCATGCGTGCTTCAACGGCGTGAGCTGGTAGACCCCCGCCGCGACCAGGAGGAGCGCGCCCAGGTACGGGGTGGTCGCCACCATCGCGGGCGACAGCAGCGCGCCCCGCTCGAGCGCCCACTGGAGCACGGTCGCGATCAGGCTGAACCCGGTCCAGGCGAGCAGGTAGCCCGCCGCGAACGATCCCGTCGGCGTGATGGGATGTGCCGTCTTCTGCTGCTCGCGCGTCATTCTCGCGTGGAGCAGTAGGAGCGGCGCCGCCGACGGCAGCATCATCGCCACCATCATCACCGCCCACATCGAGAACATCATCGCGAAGTCGGCGCCGGTCCACGCCCGCAGGCTCGCCCCCGCCACCTCGCCCACGTCCGGCATCTCGCCCATGCCCGCCATGTCGCCCATGTCGTCCATGCCGGCCATGGCGACCAGGTAGAGCCATCCCAGGCCGGCGATCACGACGATGCCGGCGAGGACGATGAGCCGGTCTCGCTGGAGGACCGCCTCGAGGGTCGAGCTCACCGCACCGGGCCGCGCGGGGTCAGGTGGAGCTGCGCCAGGTGGGCGTGCCGGCCGTCCCAGTCGTGCGCGATCGGAGACGTGGTGCACGTCTTCGCGCGGCCGGCGCAGTATTCGGCGGTGGTGTACTCGAAGCCGTGGGGGAGCTCGACCCGCGCGCGGTGCTCCTGGCCGGTCACGGGGTTCGTGATCGGGGCGGTCGACGCGTCTACGATCCCGGGGACCGCGACGCGCCCCCGACGTGATTCGAGGTCGCCTTCGAACTCGATGCGGCGGAACATCGGTTCGTGCATCTTGGTGAAGGTCGCGGCGAAGACGTTGAAGATGGTCGCGCCCGGCTCGGTCTCGCCGCCCGAGAGGATGGTGAGGAGTGCCTGACGCTGCGCGTCGGTGGCGCGCTCGTCGATGATCACGGCCGCCTCGCCGTTGCCCTCGTGAATCGCCTTGGGCCAGGCGAAGATGCCGACCCAGGCGGTGCCGGCGAGCGAGACCTCTCCGAAGTGCCCCTCGTCGACCCTCATCGCCGCCACGGCGCGGCAGTCCCCGCGAGTGGGCGGGGCGTTGAACTGACACGGGCAGCCGAAATCGCAGTTGCAGGTGGTGATCTCGAGGCCCTTCATCACCCAGTCCACTGTGCTCATAGGCGCGCTCCTTGAGAGTGTGCCGAGCGAGCTTAGCAAACGACAGCCGGCGGCGCGGGAACCGGCGTCGCGGTCAGGGAGTCGGCGCGCCGGCGGGACGCCACTCGTCCCACAGACCTTCGGGGATCGGTCGCTCCTCGACCACCTCGACCGTCACGCCGTCGGGCGCCGCGACGAAGAAGCTGCGCAGGTGAAGCGCCGGCTTCCAGGAGATCGGCTCCGCGATCTCGACACCGGCCTCGACCAGCCGGGCGAATGCCGCGTCGAGATCGCGGTAGGAGAACGCGAAGTGGTCGATCGCGTGCCCGCGCTGCGGCGCGAGCTCATAGAGCGGCGCCGCCCGCCACCACGGCGGGGGTGGCGAGTAGTCGGGCAGGTTGTAGACGACGAAGCTCACGTTGTCGACGCGGAAGCCGTTCGACCATGCCCGCCGGTTGGCATGGAAGTCCTGCCAGGTCGCGTACGCCTGCCCGGGACCGACCGGCGGCGAGCCGCCGGCCGCCGCGGCGCGCGCGCGAAAGCCGAAGTGCTCGGCGTACCACTGCGCGGTGGCGTCGGGATCGCGAGCGAGCAGGTGGACGTGGGCGAAGCGGTGATGGCCCATGGTGTTGACCTCGATCAGCTCGCGGTCGGGGCCGAGCAGGTAGACCACGTGCCCGTCGCCGAGCGCGTAGAGCGGAGTGTGGATCTCGACGCCCTGCGCGAGGAGCCATTCGTACTCGCGCGGCACGTCTACGCCGCCCCAGCCGATGTGCCAGATGCCGCTCTCCGGGGCGCCGGGTGCGGGGCGCTCGACCCGTTCGAAGAGGAGGAACGAGCGCTCGGTGAACACTGCGTCGGCGGCGTAGCGGAAGCGGAGCGGTACGCCACCGAAGATCCGGCGGTAGAAGTCGATCGAGCGCGCAGGATCGACGACGTTGAGGTGGACGTGGTGGAAGTGGGCGGGCTCGGCGCCGATGGCGGGCTCGGCCGCGGCGGCCGGTGGCGCTCCGGCGGCGCCCGCGACGAGGATCGTCCAGACCAGCGCGGCGGCCCTCCAGATGTACGGGCTGTCGGAGTCGACGTGGACCATCGCGGGACGCGGTGCGGCCGGCATGCGGGACCCCTGCAAGGCGGAGACTCGCAGTGTAGCGGTTCGCGGCGCCGTGCGCGCTGATCGTGAGCGGCGGCCCGACCGGGCGTCACCGCGGCTCGACGCCTCGGCGGCGGCGCCGGCCTGCGCCCGCGGTGCTGTCGGCGTCCGCAGCGTCCGCGGCGCCTGCAACTCGGCCGCGATTCTCTCGTCTAGAGTAGACAGCACGAGTCTTCGGGAGGGCGACGAAGATGCCAATCCGGATCGGCGAGCAGGCGTGGCGCGGGACCGTCGTGGGTGGTGCCTTGGTCGTGGTGGGCCTCGCGGTGAGCGGCGCGGCCGTCGGCGCGAACGGCTCGCCACCGGCGGCGCCCGCCTCCGCGGGCGAGAGCGAGAGCCTCGCCGCTCGGCTGCGCCTGGCCGCCGCCGACGCGGACTGGGAGGCGGTCGAGAGCGGGCTCGATGAGCTGGAGCGCTGGCTCGACCCCTCCGATGCGCAAGTGCCGTCATCCGCCGCCACCCGCGCCGACGGCAGTCCGGTCGCTCCCATGGCCGCGCGGCGCGGGGTCGCGGGGCCGCTCCGGCACGATCGCGAGGAGGCCCGGCGCTCGCGCTCGTCCCGACGCGGTCGCAGCGAGACCTGGGACGAGCACTGGGAGCACTTCGGTGAACGTATGGAGCGGCACTGGAGCCGGGTCGGTGAGCGTACGGCCGACCGCGGCCACGACTGGGAGGAGCTCGGCGAGCGCGCGGGCGAGCGTTGGGGCGCCTTCGGCGAACGAGCCGGCGATCGGTGGAGCGGGTTCGGTGCGCGGACCGGCAGGCGTTGGAGCCGGATCGGGAACCAGATGGGGCGGCGCTTCGAGGAGATGGCGGAGGACCTGCCCGAGGCGATCGAGCTCTCGATCGAGACCGTGCTCGACGCGTTGGACACGCTCCTCGCGTCGCTCGGTCACGAGTAGCCGGCGGCCGCCCGGACGGTGAGCGGGTATCGGCAACACCGCGGGGGGCTGGGGTCGGTCGGCCGCGACGCGCTACCATGATCCGATGAAGTACCTGCACACGATGGTTCGGGTCCGCGACGTCGACGCG
>DATKDQ010000430.1:0-3259 GCA_035544635.1 Thermoanaerobaculia bacterium | reverse complement strand
GCCGCCGGCTGGTTCGCGGGTCTGGTGCAGGCCTGGATCAAGAGCCCGACCGTCGAGGATCTGGAGACCCTACCCGACGCGATCACCTCGGTGCGCGGCTTCTGGCGCCACCCGGTGACGCGCATCCTGCTGGTGGTGGCCCTGACCAACCTGGGCGCCTCGCTCGGCACCTTCCTCGCCGGCGCGCTGATCGCCGCGCGTACGCTCTAGCCGACTTCTCCACTTCCATGGTCCGCCGCGGCCTGATCCTGCAGGCGACCTACCGCATCGAGCGCGACCGTCCTGTGGTCCAGCTCTGGGGCAAGCTCGAGTCGGGCGAGAGCTTCCTGGTTCGTGACGACCGCCAGCGGCCGCACTTCTTCATCCTCTGCCGCGACGAGGAGCGGGCGCGCGAGCTGGGTGCGACGGCGCTGCTGGCGACGCCGCGCCTCGATCTCCAGGGCCAGGAGCTGCGGCGCGTCGAGGTCGCGAAGCCCTCCGAGGTACCGGCACTGCGCGAACGCCTGGTCGCGGCCGGCATCCCCTGCCTCGAGGCCGACGTGCGCTTCGCGATGCGCTACCTGATCGATCGCCAGATCAAGGGCGCGCTGCTCATCCACGGCGAGCCGCGCCCCCGCGGCGTCGACAATCCGGGCCGGGTGGGCCTGGTCTTCGACAACCCGGAGGTGGAGCCGGCGACGGCGAAGCCCCACCTCACCGTCCTCTCGATCGACATCGAGACCGATCCGCGCACCAACCGCCTGCTCTCGATCGCCCTCGCCGGCGAGGGCACGGGAGAGGTGCTTCTGCTCGCGCGGCCTGCCGGCAGCAGCCCCGGCGAGGTGGCCCCCGCCGGCGCGCGCCTGTTGGCCACCGAGGCGGAGCTGGTGCGCGCGTTCGTGCGGCGGATCCAGGAGATCGATCCCGACGTCGTCACCGGCTGGAACGTGATCGGGTTCGATCTCGCCTTCCTCGAGCGGCGCGCGCAGGCGCACGGCATCCCCTTCGAGATCGGCCGCGGGCCCGGGGAGATGCTGCTCACCTCGGGCCGCGACCGCGCCAGCGAAGGCTCGTACGACCATGCGACGATCCCGGGGCGGGTCGTCCTCGACGGCATGCGCCTGCTGCGCGGCGCCTTCATCCGCATGGAGAGCTACTCGCTCGACTTCGTGTCGCGCAAGGTGCTGGGCACGGGCAAGACCATCTCCGGCCACGATCGGGTGGCCGAGATCCTGCGCAACTTCCGCGAGGACCGCGAGGCGTTCGTGCGCTACAACCTGCGCGACGCGGAGCTCGTGCTCGAGATCCTCGAGCGGCTCGACCTGCTGGCGCTCACCGTCGAACGCACCCTGCTCACCGGGATGCCGCCGGACCGCGTCTCGGCCAGCGTCGCGTCGTTCGACTTCCTCTATCTGTCCGAGCTCTCGCGGCGTGGTCTCGCCGCCCCCAGCGTGGGCTCGTTCGAGGCCGAGAGCGACAGCTTCGGTGGGACCGTCCTCGCGCCCGAGCCCGGCCTCCACGACAACGTGCTGGTGTTCGACTTCAAGAGCCTGTACCCCTCGATCATCCGCACCTTCGAGATCGACCCGCTGGGCTACCTGGGTTCGGGGCCGGGACGCTTCGACGACGCGGTGATCGCGCCTAACGGGGCCGCGTTCCGGCGTCGCAAGGGCATCCTGAGCGACCTCCTCGACCACCTGTTCGAGCGCCGCGAGGCGGCCAAGGAGCGCGGCGACAAGGTGGCGAGTCAGGCGATCAAGATCCTGATGAACTCGTTCTATGGCGTGCTCGGCACGCCGGTCTGCCGCTTCTACAACCCGAAGCTCGCGGCGGCGATCACCAGCTTCGGCCGGGAGATCCTGCTGTGGTCGAAGGCGCTGGTCGAGTCGCAGGGCCACGCCGTGCTCTACGGCGACACCGACAGCCTGTTCGTCCTCTCCGGCGCGAGCGACCCGGCCGCCGCCCGCGCGCGCGGCGCGGAGCTGGCGGCGTTTCTCAACGCCGAGCTCGAGCGCCACGTGCGCGCGACCTGGGGCGTCGAGTCGCGGCTCGAGCTCGAGCTCGAGCGGCTCTACCTGCGCCTCCTGTTCCCGCGCAAGCGCAGCGGCGAGGGCGGCGCCATGAAGCACTACGTCGGCCTCACCGAGGAGAGCGGCGTCATCTTCACCGGCATGGAGGTGGTGCGCCGCGACTGGACCGATCTCGCCCGCCAGACCCAGCGCGAGCTCTACGAGCGCTTCTTCTCCGGCAGGGCGATCGAGGACTATCTGTTCGAGACCGTCGAACGGCTGCGCGCAGGGGGGTACGACCCGCTCCTGGTCTACCGCAAGGCGCTGCGCAAGGAGCTCGAGGACTACACCGCGGCGACCCCGCCCCACGTCGCCGCCGCGCGCAAGCTCAAGGCCGAGCCCGGCGCGCTGATCGACTACGTGATCACGTGCAACGGCCCAGAGCCGGCGGCCGAGCGCTCCTCACCGCTCGATTACGAGCACTACGTCGAGAAGCAGATCCGCCCGATCGCGACACCGATCCTCGATCTGCTCGGCCAGCGCTTCGAGAAGGTGATCGGCGACGACACCCAGCTCGAACTGTTCTGACCAGCCGCGCCGTCCACGGCTCCCAGGAAACTAACGCCGCACCCGCACCTCGATCGGGGCGCGCAGGGTCATGCTGACCACCTCGCCCGTATCGAGCACGATCGGCTGACCCACCTTCTGGCGCGCCAGCGCGGTGCCGGCCGCGGCGCCGACCAGGCCGCCCACGACCTCCCCGTCGCCCTTGTCGAAGATGCGGCCGAGGATGGCTCCGCCCACGGTGGCGCCGCCGATGGTCGCGGCGTCCTTCGGCGTCTGGTTCTTGCCGCGCACCGACCAGGAGGCGGCCAGGGGCGCGGTCGAGCCATCGGGCAGCTCGATGCGATCGAGCTCGATTGCGAGCGCGGGCCGCCCGCCGATTCTCTGGCTGCGGCGGACCTCGACGACCTGGCCTCTGATCCTGGCACCGTCGCGGATCGCCACCCGGCCGTCGTCGGCGAGCAGGTCGCCCGCGAGGCGCGCGCCGAAGGTGTCGCCGGCCTGGCTCGAGCGGGTCGAGATCGGATCGAGGATCTCGATCGCGATCGGAGTGCCGGCGCCGACGGTCACGCGGCGATAGGCGGGCTCCGGGCGACGCACGACGTCACGGACGGGCTCGCGGGACGACGGGCGCGGGAGATCGCGACTCACCGTGCGCGTCCTCCAGTCGTCGTCGATCGAAACGTCCGCCGCGACGCTCCGATCGG
>DATKDQ010000429.1:0-13386 GCA_035544635.1 Thermoanaerobaculia bacterium | reverse complement strand
GACGATCTCCCCGATCGTCGCGTCGTCCTGCGGCACCGGGCTCCCCTGCTCGTCGACCACCTCGACCTCGAGCCCGGGCACCGGGAGGCCGGTCTTGACCTGCAGCTTCGCCCTCTCCTCCTCGGGCAGATCGAGCATCGTCTTCTTGAGGTAGGCCACCACCGTCGTCGGCGCGGTCTCCGTCATGCCGTAGCCCGAGGCCGCGCGGAAGCCGGGGATCACCTGCTCGGCCTTGGTCTTGAGCCCCAGCGACAGCGCGGCGCCGCCCACGCCCACGGTCTTCAGGCTCGAGAGGTCGTACTTGCCGAGGTCCGGGTACTCGACCAGCATGGCGAGCACGGTAGGGACGAACGAGGTCGAGGTCACCTTCTCCTTCTCGACCAGCTCGCAGAAGCCGTCGACGGTGAACATGCCGGGCAGCACCAGCTTGTTGGCTCCGAACACGGCGCTGTACGGAATGCCCCAACCGTGGGCGTGGAACATCGGCACCACCACCAGCGGGATGTTGTTCTCGCCCAGCCGCACCACGTCCGGATCGGTGGCGAAGGAGGAGAGCGCGAGCTGGTGCAGCACCATCAGGTAGAGCGCCCGGTGCGAGAACATGACGCCCTTCGGCAGCCCGGTGGTCCCGGTGGTGTAGCAGGCGGTGGCCTTGGTGTCCTCGTCGAGGTAGGGCCACTCGAAGGTGTCCGGCTGGTCGCGGAGGAGGTCCTCGTAGTGCACCAGGCCCTCGATCTTCGACGCCGGGAGCTTGGGATCGTCCGAGATGTAGACGAAGGTCTCGACGGTGTCCTTGATCCGATCGTAGATACCCTCCACCAGGCCACGGAAGAGGTCGTCGAAGACCAGCACCTTGTCGCCCGCGTGCTGGATGGTGTGCACGATGTGCTCGAGCGAGAGCCGCATGTTGATGGCGTGGAGCACGGCGCCGCCGCAGGACACGGCGTAGTAGGTCTCGAGGTGGTAGTGGTGGTTGAGCGCTATGGTCGCCACCCGGTCGCCCAGCCTGGTCGCGGAGCCCCCCTCGACGCCCTGCGCCCGGAGCGCGTTGGCCAGCTTCGCTGTGCGCGCATACCACTCACTCCAGGTGAACCGGAAGTAGCGACCCGTGTGTGGGTTGCGGTAGACGACGCCGATCTGGTCCGGGTAGAGGCGGACCGGCCGCTTCATGAAGGTGGTGAGGACGAGCGGGTAGTGCGTGCTGTACTCGGGATAGGTCCGGACCTCGGTCATCGACGTGCCTCCATCCATCGTTTTCGCGACCTCCGGCCAGGCTCGGGGCGGCGCCGGGGCGCGCGGGCGGAGCCTCAAGCATACTTGGGCCCTGGGCAGGCACCCCGGCGCGTCGTCGCCGGCCGCGGGTGAGCAACCAGGTTGGATGGCCTGTCCCGGAGTGTGACCGACGAGCCGGCGGCTCACCGAGCCAGGAACGACGCCGCCGCCTCGCCGGCGGCGAGGCCGGCGCCCGCGGCCTTGCCGAACGCGATGCCGTGAAGGGCGTTTCCCGCGAGGAAGAGCCCGGGCTCGCGCGCCGCCTCCCGCTCGATCGCGCGCACGCGCTCGGCGTGGCCGAGCTCGTACTGCGGAATGGCGCGTTCCCACCGGTGTACCCGGGTGAAGAGCGGCGCCGCGTAAACGCCGAGGAGCCGCCGCAGGTCGTCACGCGCCCAGCGCAGGAGGGTCGCGTCGTCGGCCGCGACCGCCTCCGGATCGACCGCGCCGCCGAACATCGCGCGCGCGAGGACGGTGCCGTCGGGGCTGCGTCCAGGGAAGATGTAGCTGTCCCACAACACGCCGAGCACGCGGTAACCCTCGCCGCGCGGCACCAGGACACCGAAGCCGCGGGGAATGCCACGGGCCCCCTCGGTGGTGAACCCGAGCGCCGCCACCGCCACCGGCGGATAGTAGATCTCGCTCAGCCCGCGGGCGAGCGTGGGCGCGAGCTCCCGCACCAGGGCGGCGCCCGCCCACGCCTCGCAGGCGAGAACCACCGCGTCGGCGTCGAGGACGAGGGTCTCGCCGCCGAGCTCCGCCCGCCGGCCGAACCGCACCTCGAAGCGGCCGTCTGCCGCGCGCTCGACCGCTGTCACCGGTGCTCCGACCCGCACCTCGATCGCCGCGTGGTGGGCGGGGCCGCGCGCCAGCGCCACGGGCAGAGTCTCGATCCCCGCAGCGAACGACGTCAGATGGCCGGCGGGACCCGCCGGCCCCCCCGCGGCGCCGCCCTCCGCGGCCAGGCCACCAGCGTCCTGCCCGCGCCTTCTCGCTGACGCCGGGCCGCCGGCGCCGCAATCGCGCAGCTGGCGGCGCCGGGCGAGCATGCCGCGCACCAGCGACCCGTGGTCGGCCTCGAGCGCCGCGAGACGCGGGAACGCCGCCGGGAGCGAGAGCCGCCTGGCGTCTCCGGCGAAGACGCCCAGCACCATCGGCGCGACCAGTCGATCCGCGGCCTGCCGGCCGAGGCGGCGCCGCGCGAAGTCCCACACGCTCTCGTCGCCGGCGTCGCGTGCCCGCCCCGGTATCAAGGGCTCGCCGAGCAGGCGCAGGATCCCGAGCGGGCTCAGGATGCCGGACCAGGCGAAGCGGAGCGGATGCGCCGAGACCTGCCGCATGCGACCACCGCGCACCACGAATCGGCGGGCGGCCGCTTCGTCGGCCGGCAGCAGCTCGCCCTCGAGCCCGGCGGCGCGTACCAGCCGGTCGATGCCCGCGTCGGGTGCGAGGAACCCGTTGGGGCCGCACTCGACGGTGAAGCCGTCCGCGACGGAGGTGCGCGCCTTGCCGCCGACGCACGCCTCCCGCTCGAGCACGACGATCTCGAGCTCGCCGGAGCCGCCGAGCGCGGCCGAGCGCTCCGCCGCGGCGTGCGCCGCCGCCAGGCCGGAGATGCCTCCGCCGATCACCACCAGGCGCTTCACGGCGGCGCTACACCGTCCGGCTGAACGTCGGCCTCGATGGATCCGCGGGCCGGTCGCGGAGGTAGCGGTCGAAGCACATGGCCAGGTTCCGCACGAAGAGCTGGCCGGGCGGCAGGACCTCGATCGCATCGGGCAGGACCCGCACCCACCGCTCACGCTCGTAGGCACGCAGGAGCTCGAGGTCGGCGGCGAAGTACTGGTCGAAGCGGATGCCGTGGTCGGCCTCGACCTCGCGGGTGTCGACCTGGAAGTTGCACAGCAGGCCGTGGATGACATGGCGGCGGACCTCGTCGTCGGCGGCGCGCAGGACCCCGCGCTCGATCGGCAGCCGGCCGACGTCGAGAGCTTCGGCGTAGACGCTGAGCTTCTTGGTGTTCTGGAAGTAGCCGCCGGCCACGTCCCCGATCGCCGAGATGCCCAGCCCGACGGTGTCGGTGGCCGGGAGCACGGTATAGCCCTGGAAGTTGCGGCGCAGCCTACCCTCCCGCCGCGCCACCGCCAGCTCGTCTCCGGGGAGCGCGAAGTGATCCATACCGATCGGCTCGTAGCCCGCGGCCAGGAACCGTTCGCGCGCGAGGGCGAAGAGCTCGAGCTTCAGGGCGGCGTCGGGCAGGGCCTCCTCCGGCAGCCGCTTCTGCTGACCGCGGATCCAGGGCACGAACGCGAACGAGTACACCGCGGCGCGATCGAATCCGAGCGCGATCACCGCCTCGACGGTGGTCTCGAAGGTCTCGGGCGTCTGATACGGCAGACCATAGATCAGATCGACGTTGATGCCCGAGAAACCCTCCGCGCGGGCGCGCGCGACCACGCGCGCCGTGTCGTCGAGCGACTGGATGCGGTGGATCGCCTCCTGGACCCGCGGCGTGAGGTCCTGCACGCCGAGCGACATGCGGTTGAACCCGAACCGCGCCAGGGCCGAGACGTGATCGTCGCGGGTGACGCGTGGGTCGACCTCGACCGCCAGCTCGGCGCCGGGAACCGGCGGGAAGCGCGCGACCAGGTCGGCGACCAGCGCCGACAGGTCGTTGGGCTCGTAGAAGGTGGGCGTCCCGCCGCCGAGGTGGAGCTGCACGACGCGACGGCGGTCGCGCAGGCGCTCGCCGACCAGGGCCATCTCGCGCCGCAGCAGATCGAGGTACGGCAGCGCGCGGTCGCGGTGCGGCGTGATGATGACGTTGCACCCGCAGAACAGGCAGCGCTCCGCGCAGAACGGAAGGTGGACGTAGACGGAGAGCGGCTGGTGGGACGCCTCGCTGGCAGCCGCCAGCCGCTGCGCGTACTCGTCGGCGCCGACTCCCTCGTGGAACTCGATGGCCGTGGGGTAGCTGGTGTACCGTGGCCCCGGGACGTCATGCCGGGAGAGAAGCTCGGCCGTGGCCGCCCGGGACAGCTCGGGCGCAAGCGGGGCTCGCTCGTCTCTCGGCCAGGCTCCTTTGCCATGCTTCACCAGCTCGTCTCCAGCTCGAGCGTCATTGTAGACCCGGTCTCAATCAGGATTTCAACCTCCTTCCGGATAGGGAAAGCGACCCGGAGGCGTGGGCGGCGCTTTGCCGTGTCCACGCCTGCGGTGCCATACTGACCGCGAGCGCCGGCCTGGCAGCCACGCCTCGATGAGCGACCCCACCTTCGATCCGCGCGGCTCCCTGCTTCTCGTCATCGCGAGAGGAGCGCTCGAACGCCGCCTGCACACGAGTCCGACGGAGTCGGAGGACGACGGCGACGGGCCGCTTCCGCGCTGGCTGCTCGAGCCGGCGGCGTCGTTCGTGAGCCTGCACAAGCTGGGGCAGCTGCGGGGGTGCGTCGGTAGTCTCGAGGCAGTGCGCCCGCTGATCGAGGACGTCCGGCACAACGCGCTGGCCGCCGCGCTCGAGGACTCGCGCTTCCCGCCGGTCGCACCGGTCGAGCTCGGCGAGCTGCGGATCGAGGTCACGCTCCTCGCGGCGCGCGAGCGGATCTCCTGGCGGACCGAGCGCGACGCGATCGATCAGCTGCGCCCCGGCGTCGACGGCCTGCTCTTGAGCTGCCGGGCCCGCCGCGCCACCTTCCTGCCGCAGGTGTGGGAGTCGATTCCCGAGCCCGGCTGCTTCCTGGCCGCCCTCAAGGAAAAGGCGGGGCTGCCGGCTCGGTTCTGGGACCGCTCGATCGTCCTCGAGCGCTACACAGCACGAAGCTGGTGCGAAGCGGCGGGGCCCGTCAGCCGCGTGGCGATGTAGCGCGGAAGCCGGGGCAGACCGGGTCGGCTCACTCCCGGAGCGCCGAGTCGGAGCCGCCCTTGGCCGCCAACCGGTCGTAGTAGCCATCCATCAGGTCGAAGCTCAGTGGCGGCGGGTGTTCGCTAGTACCGCCATCTGCGCGAACAGGGCGGGGACGTCGGGAGGACTCTGGTCGCCGGAGAACTCGCGGTAGAGCGAGTGCACGTTGACCACGATCCGCTCGGCGTCGCCCCAGCTCGAATAGTCGTCGAGCGCGATGTCCTGCGCGGCCTCGAACGCGGGCATGCCGGCGTCGTAGCGGCGGCGCGCCTCGCGCGCGATGTAGTCGAGGTAGGCGCGCAGCCGCCGCACGCCGGCCTGGTCGGTCAACGGCCCGTGGCCGGGCACGATCGACTCGACGTCCATCGCCAGAATGCGATCGCAAGCTCGCAGCCAGTTGCCGATCGGCCCCGCCCAGATCACGGGATGGCCCTCGACGAAGAGGATATCGCCGGCGAACACCGCTCGCTCCGCGGGCAGGTGGACCAGGAGGTCGCCGCGGGTGTGCGCCGGGCCCACCTCGTACAGGCGCACCTGCTTCTCGCCCACGGTGAGCGACGTCTCGCCGTCGAACGTCTCGTTCGGCAGCGCGAGCGTGATGCCGTCGAAGTCGAACGCGCCGAAGATGCGCCGCAGGTAGGCGCCCACCTCCCCCATCTCCTCCGCCTGGCTCATGAGCTGCGCCAGGCGCGCGGGACCCACCTCGGCCATCTCGCGGGCGGCCGCGCTGGAGGCGACGATCCGCGCCCCGCCGACGAGCTGGTTGCCGAAGCAGTGGTCGCCGTTGGCGTGGGTGTTGACCAGCGTATCGATCGACTGCGCGGCGGGCACCGCTCGACGCATCGCGTCGAGCATCTCGCGGGTGAGCTTCAGGTCGAACAGAGTGTCGACCAGGAGGGAGCGATCTCCGTCGACCACCAGCCCCGCGTTCGACCAGCCCCACGAGCCGTCGGGCTGGAGGTACGCCCACAACCCGTTGCCGAGATCGTGAAGGCCTCTGGTGTAGGGACGGGCCATCGAGTACCCCTACATCCCTCCGCTGTCCGTAGTGCCCTCGACGGCGCGGTCCTCGAGCGCGCGCGAGATCACGTAGGCGCGGATCGCCTCGGCTTCCTCGCTCGACAGCAGGTCGCGGAAGCTCGCCATGCCCTGGCCGCGATGGCTGCCGCCGCGCACGATCTCCTCCCAGCTCTCGTGGGTCTCCGCCGAGGCGTAGCGCAGGTCGGAGACGACGCCGCTCGACACCGCGAGCAGGCCGTGGCAGAGGCCGCAGTTGGTGTTGAACAGGATCCGGCCCTGATCGACGACCGCCACCTCCGCGGTGAGCGGCGGCGGCTCCGGGATCTCGGTGTCGCGCTCGGGCACGGCCGGCATCGGATGGCGGCCGCCGAGCTTCCACGCCAGCATGCGGCCCCGGTTCACGTGCGTGATCGCCACCGCCACGGCGGCATCCATGCCGACGATCGTGTTGCCGCCCCAGCCCGCGAGCACCGCGATGTACTGCTCGCCGTCGACGGTGTAGCTGATGGGCGGCGCGATGATCCCGATCGAGGTCTCCGCCTCCCACAGCACCTCGCCGCTGTCCGCGGCGAAGGCGACCAGACGACCGTCAGGCGTCCCCTGGAAGACGAGGTTCCCCGCGGTCGCGAGCACGCCGCCGTTGAACGCGGCGGGCTGCTCGACCGTCCACGCCGCGGCGCCCTTGGCCGGATCCCACGCGATGAGCTTCCCCACCGGCGCCGGCTCGGGCGACTCCAGGACGAGCTCGGTGTAGCGCGCGAAATCGAGGCCGGTGTTCCAGACCCGTTCGTCGTACTCGAAGTCCGCCGCCAGCGGATAGGTCAGCGCCATCTCGCGCGCCGGGATGTAGACCAGCCCGGTGAGCGGGCTCCACGCCATCGGGTGCCAGTTGTGGCCACCGCTCGGTCCGGGGAAGACCAGGGACGGCGCGTCCTCGTAGGTCCCCGCCGCGAGCTCGACGGGCCGGCCGGTGGCGAGGTCGACGTGGCTCGCCCAGGTGACCTGCACGTACTTCTCGGCGGAGAGCAGCTCGCCGGTCTCCCGATCCAGCACGTAGAAGAACCCGTTCTTCGGCGCCTGCATCAGCACCTTGCGCTCGCGGCCGCCGATCTCGAGGTCGGCGAGCACGATGTGCTGGGTCGCGGTGTAGTCCCAGTTGTCGCCGGGGGTGGTCTGGTAGTGCCACACCAGGCGGCCGTCGTCGGGGCGCAGCGCGAGGATCGACGAGAGGTACAGGTTGTCGCCCCCGCCGGGGCTGCGATGCACACGCGTCCACGGTGAGCCGTTGCCGGTGCCGACATAGAGGAGATCGAGCTCGGGGTCGTAGGCCATCGAGTCCCAGGCCGTGCCGCCGCCGCCGACCGTCCACCACTCCCCGGTCCAGGTCGCGGCGGCGCGCTCGAGCTCGGGGTGCTCGAAGGGCTCGGCCGGATTGCCGGGAACGGTGTAGAAGCGCCACGCTTGCGTACCGGTCGCGGCGTCGTACGCCGTGACGTAGCCGCGCACTCCGTACTCGGCGCCGCCGTTGCCGATGATCACCTTGTCCTTGACCACGCGCGGCGCCCCGGTGATGGTGTAGCGCTTCGCCGGGTCGGTGGTCGCGACCTCCCAGGCCACCTCGCCGGTGGCGGCGTCGAGCGCGATCAGCCGGCCGTCGAGCGCGCCGACGTAGACCTTCCCCTTCCACACCGCGGCGCCGCGGTTGACGACGTCGCAGCACGCCCACCGTCCGACGTCGCCCGGCACCTTCGGGTCGTACTTCCAGAGCGGCTCGCCGGTGGCGGCGTCGAGGGCGTGCACTTCGCTCCACGCCGTGGTCAGGAACATCACGCCGTCGACCACGATGGGGCTCGCCTCGTGGCCGCGGTCTCTCCCGGTGTCGTAGTGCCACGCCAGGCCGAGCCGGCCCACGTTCGACGCGTCGATTCGATCGAGCGGAGAGAAGCGTTCCTCGCCGTAGGTACGGCCGTGCGCGAGCCAGTTGCCCGGCTCGGAGTCCGCCGCGGCGATGCGCGCGCCGTCGACCGTCTCGGTGGCGGCGCGCACACCCGCGACCGGATCGGCGTCCTCGGAAGGAGAGGTCCGGGGCGCGCAGGCAGCCGTCGCGAGGATCCAGCCCACGAGAAACGGCGATGGCACGGCGCGGGCAAACCTGACGAATGCGTCACGGGCTACGGGACTGTTCATTGCGCGAGGGCTCCTGGTGAACGGGGCGCCATGGCGCGCCCCAACGCCGGCGGGACCGGCGTACACGGGGTTGATCGAGACCAGACGGCGAGGCCAGCCTGCCGGCTAATCTCTCAGGGCGGCGCGGCGAGGTCAAGGCGTGGCGGGACGCTCGCTCGCGGCGGTTCGAGGGTGCGCCCCCACGGAGGGGCGGGAAGACCCGACTTGGCTACACTCCCGGCATGCTCGCGAGCGGGAGCCCGCGGCCGCGCCGGCAGCCGGTGAAGAGCGTGCTGCGCTACGCCATGGCAGCGTTCTACGTGGTCGCCGGCGTGAACCACTTCCGGGATCCCGACTTCTATGCCTCGCTGATGCCGCCCTACGTCCCGTTTCACACCGAGCTGGTGGCGCTGACCGGCGCGCTCGAGATCGTCCTCGGCGTGCTGGTCGCCCTACCGCGCACCGCGCCGATCGCGGCGTGGGGGATCATCGTGATGCTCCTCGCCTTCCTGCCGGCGCACGTGCACATGCTGGTGAACAACCACCTCTATCCGCAGGCGCCGACCGGCATGCTGTGGCTGCGCTTCCCGATCCAGGCGCTGTTGATCCTGTGGGCCTTCTGGTACACCGCTCCGCGGCGAGCGGCAGTCGCGACCAGCCCCACCGAGGCGACGACGCGTCCCTGACGGGCTCGCGCAGGTGAACGAGGCGGCGATCGCAGCGCGATCCGGATCGATCGCCTCTAGGCTCCCGGGCGCGCGAACCGGTTCGGCGGCGGGCCCGGCGGCGTCAGGTGCCGCGGCAGGAGAATCCACATGTTCGCCGGGTGCTTCAACCGCCCCGCGATCTCCGCCGCCTCCTCCCCGTGCCCGCAGAAGAGATCGGCGCGGAGCGGGCCGCGGATGGCGCCGCCGGTGTCCTGCGCCACCACCAGACGCCGCAGCGATCGATCCGGATCCTCGGCGCGCGGCGAGGGGATCTGCCCGTCGAGCCAGACCGGGACTCCCAGGGGCACGAACGTCGGATCGACGGCGATCGATCGATACGGCGCGAGCACGACCCCCTGGGCGCCGACCGGCCCGTCGCCGGCGAGCTTGCGGAAGAAGACGAACGACGGATTCGCGCGCATGACCTCAGCCGCCTGGTCCGGGTGCGCGGCGAGCCAGGCGCGGATCGACTGCATCGTCACCTCCTCGAGCGCGAGCGCGCCGCGCGCGACCAGCTCGCGGCCGATCGCCACGTAGGGATGTCCGTTCTGCGCGGCGAAGCCCACGCGCAGGTGGGTGCCGTCCGGTAGCGCGACCCGTCCGGAGCCCTGGATGTGCAGGAAGAATGCGTCCACCGGATCGTCGACCCACACCAGCTCGAGTCCGCGCCCCGCGAGCGCTCCGTCGTCGAGCCCCGCGCGATCCAGAAACGGCACCAGCCGGTCGCCGCGCACCACTCCGGCGAGACGGCGGCCGCGCAGCTCCTCGCGGAAGGCGCCGAGATCGATGTCGACCAGCTCGGGCGGACGCAGGTAGAGAGGCACCGAGTGGGTCTCGTCTCGCCGCAGGCTGCCACGCAGGAGCGGCTCGTAGTAGCCGGTCACGAGCGCCTCTTGCCTGCGCTCGCCGTCACGGACCGCCCAGGGCCGGAGCTCACGCTCGAGCGCGGCGCGGAGCGCGGGACCGTCTGGCGTGCCTGCCCCGTCCGGCGGCGAGACGATCGAGCAGACCGCCCGCCAGTCGGCCGGCGATCCCGCGACACCGGACACGACGCCGGCAGCCCTCCCCTCGACGGGAAGGTGGCTTGCGCCGTCTCGCGCCGGCGCCGGTGCCGGTGCCGCGCGCTCCGCGGCGAGCTCCTTCGCGGCCAGCACGCCGCAGGTGCGGGCGAGCGCGCCCGCGAACCCGTCGAGCGGGTCGCCTGCCCAGCCCACCAGGTCGGAGAACTCGGCGGCCTCGAGAACGAGGCGGGGAGGCTCCTCCGCCGGCGGCTCCGGCGGCGGCGACCTCGCCCGATCGAGCTCGCGCCACAGCGCCGCGACGGCGATCGCGAGGACGATCGAGAGGACGGCGAAGCCGCGAGCGAGAGCGATCGATCGACTCATGACCTCGCGCGGCGCCGCCATGTCGTCGCCGCGCCGCCGCGCGTTCGATCCTAGAGGAGCGGTCACGGGCAGCCAAGCCGCGCCGGGCCGGGTAGCCCTTGGGCTACAATCGAAGCACGCTCAGGGCACTGCACCAAGAGGAGACGACGATGCGGTTACGGCGTGCCTCCGCGGTCAGGTTCGTGACCCGCTCGCGATGGTCTCCGCTCCTGGCCGCCGCCGGTCTCGCGCTCGCCGCCTGGTCGCCGGCGGCGCCGGCACCGGCCCCCGCGACCAACCGCGACACCAGCCCCGCCGCGCCGACCTTCTACCGCGAGGTTCTGCCCATCCTCCAGGAGAACTGCCAGGAGTGCCACCGCAGCTCGGGGACGAGCTACGGCGGCCAGCTCGCGCCGATGTCGCTCCTGACCTACGACGAGACGCGCCCCTGGGCCAAGGCCATCGCCAAGAACGTCGAATCGCGCGAGATGCCGCCGTGGGACGCCCACCCTCGCCACCGGGGCATCTTCCTCAACGAGCGCTCGCTCGAGGAGGACGAGATCGCCACCCTGGTGGGCTGGGCCAGCGCCGGCGCGCCGGCCGGCGACCCCGCCGACGCGCCGCCGCCCCGGGTCTTCGCCAACCGGGACGGCTGGATGATCGGCGAGCCCGACCTGGTGGTGAGGATGCCCGAGCCCTACTTCGTCGCGGACGACGTGAGGGACCTCTACGCCGCGTTCTACGTCGAGCTCACCGAGGAGATGCTGCCGCGGGACATGTGGATCACCGCGTTCCAGTGCAAGCCCGGCTCGCGGATCATCCACCACTTCAACGCGCATCTCGCCTACCCCGACGAGGAGGGTGATCTCCCCGAACCGCCGAGCTTCCCGGTCGAGGGGCAGCTCGCGCCGCCGCGCGCGGGCACCTACATCGGCGGCGTCGCCTCCGGCACCGACTCGCTGCCGCTCCCCGAGGGCTTCGGCATCCCGCTCAAGAAGGGCACGCGCGTGACCTTCGACGTGCACTACCACAAGGAGCCGGGGCCGGGCACCGCGGTCTGGGACCGGTCCGAGATCGGCTTCCTGCTCACCGACCGACCGCCCACGCGCGTCATGGGCGACAACATGGACCGGCGCGGGCCGCTCTCGGTGTATCGCATCGAGATCCCGCCCGGCGCCGCGCGCCATCAGCTCGGTCCGGTGACGGCGACCTTCACCAAGGACTCCGAGATCATCAACCTGATGCCGCACATGCACATGCGCGGCGCGGCGGCGCTCTTCGAGGCGATCTACCCCGACGGCACCCGCGAGGTCCTGCTCGACGTCCCCAGCTACGACTTCTCGTGGCAGACGGTGTACCGCTACCGGGAGCTCAAGTTCGTGCCGGCGGGAACGAAGATCGAGTACACCGCCTGGTACGAGAACACTCCGGAGCGGGGCGAGAAGTACGGCTTCGACCCGGCGCAGACGGTGACCTTCGGCGAGGAGTCGACCGACGAGATGATGATGGGCTTCGTCTCGAGCGCGGCGGTGGCGGAGGCATCGGACTGAAGCCACGACGTCGCGCGGGTCGATCGTGACCCAGACCGGTCAGGGGAACGAAGGCATGATCGGACGACGGCTGTTGATGGTGGGGATCGGCGTGGCCGCGTCGTTCGCCGCACCGGCGCGCGCCGCCAATCACGTCGTCAACGTCGTCGACGGCGCCTTCACACCTGCCGAAATCACCATCGCGGTGGGAGATACGGTCACCTTCCAAAGAACCGGGATCGGTCTCCCCCACAACGTGAGATCCGAGACGCTCACGGGAGAATGCAGCTTCGGGCCAGAGTGCTTCCGGTGCGCGAACGGATGCGACGGTCAGGGTGGCGACGGAACGCCGAGCGGAAGCTCCTTCTCGTTCACGCTCGACTTCTTCACCCAGGCGGGGACGTTCCGGTACTACTGCGAGAGACAAGGCGCGCCTGGCGGCGGCATGTCGGGAGTCATTCGCGCCGAGGGCTTGTACCTGCCGCCTCCGCCGTCGCCGCCTCCGCCTCCGCCCCCTCCGCCTCCGCCCCCTCCGCCTCCTCCGCCTCCGCCTCCGCCCGCTCCGCCCCCGCCTCCTCCACCTCCCCCTCCGCCTCCTCCCTCCGGGAATGCTGGCCAGATCCGTTTCGCGAGCGCGAGCTTCAGCGTCGGCGAGGCCATGCCGCACGCAATGGTCACCGTCGCGCGCACCGGAGGCACCCAGGGGGCGGTCTCGGTCGAGTACGACACGATGGACGAGTCCGCCAAGGCGGGCCAGGACTACATGGCGGTAAGCGGAACGGTGCAATGGGCAGCCGGCGACGTCGCCGACCAGACGATCGCGATCCCGATCCTCGACGACACCGACTTCGAGGGCGACGAGACGTTCTCGGTGGTCCTCAGCCAGCCCACGGGAGGGGCGACGCTGGGCGTGCCGTCGTCGGCGACGGTCACGATCCACGACAACGAGGCGGTGCCCCCCTGCGAGGACGGCGACTTCACGGTGTGCCTGCTCGACCGCTTCCTGGTCGGCATCTATTTCGCCACCCAGGGCGGGGACTCGGGCGACGCGCGCGCCGCCAAGCTCACCGACGCCTCGGCGGCGTTCGAGTTCTTCGAACCGGGCAACGTCGAGATCGTCGTCAAGATGCGGGACGCCTGCGCGCTGCCGGCGGAACACCCGCTGCGGAACTTCTGGGTCTTCGTCGCCGGCCTGACCAACGTCCGGGTGGAGATCACGCTGGTCGACACCGTGGCCGGAACCGTGCGGCGTTTCCACAACGCGCTCAACCATCCGTTCTTCACCGCCGCACCCGACTCGCCCGACGGCAAGCAGAACCCGCCGGGAGCGATCCAGGCCACGCAGGCGCCGCTCGGCGCGTTCCCGACCTGCGACGTGTGACCCAGCGCAACGCTTTGATCGGCGAAAGCGCCGCCTCGGCGATGGC
>DATKDQ010000428.1:0-4734 GCA_035544635.1 Thermoanaerobaculia bacterium | reverse complement strand
TCATCGCGCTCACCCCGAACGCCTCCCGCGCAGCTCCCACAGCGCGATGCCCAGGGCCACCGCGGCGTTGAGCGATTCGACGCGCTCGGAGATCGGGATCGAGACCCGACGCAGGGCCGGTCGCGGTGGACCGTTCACCGGCCCGCGTGCGGCGGTTGCGAGGTTCGCCCCGCGCGGACCGACTTCCGACGGCGCCGCCACCCCGCGGCCCTCCTCCCCCACCACGAGACCGCGGTCCTGCGCGGGCCCGAGGGCCGAGATCGGCTCGCCGTCGCGGTCCAGGACGCAGAGCTCGAGCGTGGTCGGAGCCGCCGACAAGAGCTCCGCGAGCGGCGGCCCGGCATAGAGGTCGAGGTCGAAGCACGCCCCCGCCGCCGCGCGGATCGCCCGCGGCAGGAAGGGGTTCGCCGCCTCGGCGAGGAGCACCACGCGGTCGACCGCAAAGGCGGCGGCGCTGCGCAGCGCGGCGCCCACGTTCTCGGGGTCGCCGAGCGGCAGGAAGAGCGTGAGCCCGCCGCGATCGCGCGCGGGTTCCCAGGGCGATGGCGCCTCCACGCGCACCACGGCGAGCGGAGGCTCGACGCCGACGGGATCGATCTCGCGGAAGAGCGCGGGCGGGAGCGTCAGGACCTCGGGCTCCGGCGCGAGATCCTCGGCCGCCGTGTCGCCGCGTCGCCGGGCGAGATCCTCGAGATCCGGCGCGAGCGCGGCGGCGTCACTCGGGTAGACCAGGCTTTCGAGCCTGCCCGCGTGACGCCGAGCCACCTCCTCCACGATCCGGCGGCCGCACACCAGCGCCCGGCCGTGGCGCCGAACGCCCCGGCTGGCGACGATCGCGCGCAGCAGCTTGACGCGGGGGTTGGCGGCGGAGGTGATTGCGTGGACCGGAGGCTCCGGAGAGCGCGTGCGCGACGTCAAGGCTCACCTCGGTGGCAGCGGCGGGAGAGTAATTCCCGCCGCTCTACACCGTCGCCCACAGACGCCGCACCGCCGCGCCGGGGTCGTCCTCCACCCGGCACCCGCTCTCCCCCGCCCCGCCCTGCGGCGCCCAGTCGAGCACCATGGTCGCTCGGCGCTGCGCGTCGTAGGTCGGCCATTCCGGCAGGCCGGCATGGCCCGGCGCGCCGCTCCGCGCGAACGCGATCCAGGCGCCGCTCGACGCGGCGGCGAGCGCCGCCGCGTCGGAGCGGCCGGCGGCGACGTTCGGGAACCGCGCCACGTTGTCGAAGGCGAACGGGATCTCGAGCGCGTGCGGCGCGTGGAGGCGGCCGTCGAGCGCCGGCGTCTGCCACGCGAAGAGATACATGTAGACCGGGGCGCGACCCTGCGCCGCCTTGCGCTGCGCCAGCGTGATCGAGTCGAAGCGGTAGGAGCGGTCGGTGATCGCGAGGATGAGCCGCTCGGTGGGCGAAGCCTCCGGGTGCTCGTGCCGATAGACCTCGAGCACGCGGGGGGCGGCGTCGCCGGCCATCACCTCGACCCGGGCGGCGAGCTCGTCCTCGCTGAGCGAGCGGTTCCACACCCGATCGTCGCCCTGCAGGAAGAGCGCGAGCTCGTGGGTGTTGGTGCCGATCAGGATCGGCACCTCGGCCGAGAGCACGGAGGCGACCGGATCGAAGCTGTAGTCGGGAAGGCCGGCGCCGCCGACGGTCGGGCCGAAGCCGCGCTGCGAGTACACGCCCTTCTGCCGCGACTGCGAGTCCTGGCGCCCCTCGACGGCGGCCTGAGCGGCCAGCAGCCGCTCGACCGAGACCTGCTGGAGCCCGGCGGCCCGGCCGGCGCCGAGCCCGAGCTCGTCGAGCAGCGCCGCGGCCATCTCGTGGGCGCGGTCGCGCGGCTCCATGTGCAGACCCGGTCCGCTCTGGATGATGGCGCGATGAAAGAGGCCGCGAGCGTCCGGCATACCGAGCAGTGTGGAGACCTTCCGGCCGCCGCCGGACTCGCCGAAGATGGTGACCCGCCCCGGATCGCCGCCGAAGCGCTCGACGTTGTCGCGCACCCAGGCCAGGGCCTGCACGATGTCGAGCATCCCGGCGTTGCCCGACGCGGCGTAGCGCTGGTCGAGCAGGTCGCCGAGATGCAGATAGCCGAGCGCGCCCAGGCGGTGATTGATCGTGACCACCACCACGTCACCGCGACGGCACAGGTTGATGCCGTCGTAGAGCAGGCTCGACCCCGATCCGGTGGTGAAGCCGCCGCCGTGCAGCCACACCATGACCGGCCGCTTGCCGCCGTCTCCGAGCCCGCGCGTCCAGACGTTGAGCACCAGGCAGTCCTCGCTCGGGTCGGGCGGCGTCTGCGCCGGACCGAGCGGCTCGCCCGGCGTGAACAGGTGGGCGAGCGGGTTGGGGCGCCCGCGATCGGCCGAGCCGCCCTCACGCGACCGCTGCGGGCAGCTCGGCCCGTAGCGAAGGGCGTCGCGCACACCGGTCCACGACGCCGGCGGGGTGGGCGGCAGGAAGCGGCCCTCCCCGCCGGTCGGGCCGCCGTAAGGGATGCCGCGGAAGACGTGGACGCCGGACTCGACGCTGCCGCGGACGGAGCCCGCCGCCGTCTCCACCACCTCGCCGGCGTCCGCGGTCGCGGCCAGGAGCGCGCCACCGCCGGGATCGAGGCTCGACCACAACGACCAGCCGGCGGCGCCGGCGGCGGCCGCCTTCGACATCGCCGCGAGGAAGCGGCGGCGGTCGATCCCGTTCGACCCGAGGTGGAGAAACGCGACGTCGTCACGTCGATCGTGCTGCCTCATCTCGACCCCCTTCGGCCAGCGTTTGCGGTGATCCAGCGACCATAGCACCGCCCCGCGCCGCGGGTCGCCCCGGTGCAACATCGGCCCTCTCACCGCCATGGACAACGGCATGAGCCGTGAGGAGGCCGAGAAGCTCGCGACCAGAGACCAGGTGCCGGCACCGTGCCGGCGCTCTTCTCCGCGATCTTCTCGCTGCCGACGAAGATGCGCCCGTGAAACGGCGCCAGGCCCGCGATCATCTCGGCGATCACCTCGCGGTCGTCTTCTGCGTCAGGTCGCGCACCACGTCGGCGACCATCATCTTGAAGGTACCCGATCCCGGCCCGGCGTCCGGCCCCAGGACCGCGGCGTTGAGGCTGTCTACCTCAAGGTTGACGCGGACGTTGCGGGGCAAGCCGGTCGCGGCCGATCTCGATCGAGGGAGGCGCCGCCGAGGGCGACTCGGCGCCGACGGCCCGGGAACGGTTCGGGTAGGGCCGGCGGCGCCGAGCGAGCCTTCGCGGAGGCCCCGGTTCGAGAGCGATTCAGTCGCGTTCAGTCGCGTTCAGACGTACGTTCAGTCGCGTTCAGTCGCGTTCAGTCGCGCACGTTGGCGACGACGAGAATCTCGTCGGCCTCGTAGCGCGTGCCGGTGTCGCGCACCTCGACCTGCACCTCGTCGCCGCGCTCGAGGTTGCTGGGGTTGTAGCGCCGGCCCTCGAACTCCACCACGGTGGAGGAGTCGTAGTGGATCTCGACGATGCCGTCGCGACGGCTGCGATCGGTGTGCGGCTTGGCGCCCCAGCCCCAGGAGGCGTCCTCGAGCTCGAGGATCTGGCGATCCTGATCGAGCCAGCGGACGCGGCCACGCAGCTCGGACACTCTCGCGGCATCGTCGCGGCGGTCACGGTCGTCATACCGATCGTCGCTGGTCCGGTCGCCGCTGGTCCGGTCGCCGCCCGACACGTCGTAGGTGACCTCGATCTCACGCGCCGCGAGCCGGCGCCCGTCGTCGAAGACATCGGCGATGATGCGGTCGCCCGGCTCGAGCGCCGTGGGCTGGTAGGTGCGGCCCTCGTACTCGACGACGGTCGCGGAGTCGTAGTGGAGCGCGATCCGGTCCTGCTCCTCGTTGCGCAGGTTGCTGCGATACACGCCGCTCGGCTCGACCCAGATGACCTCGTCGCGGGTATCGACCCGCTCGACTCTGCCGCGCACCTCGGTGATGCGCTGATCACGTTGGCGGTCGTAGTCCGGATCGGTGCTCCTATCGCTGCCGCTGCCGCTGCCGAGCAGCGAGGCGCAGCCGGCGACGAGCAGACCTGCCAGCAGGACGAACGCGAGCAGGGCGGTTCTGAGTGTCGGTCGAATAGCTTCCATAGTGGACTCCTTACTCGTGAAATCGAACACCCCCGACCGCTAGCAAAGCAGGAAGCGTGCCAGGGAGGCGCACCAAGCCCCACCGCCGCCCCTCGGGCGAGCACGCTGTAGAGTGCCCGCATCATGCGGCAAAAGATTCCGAGCTTCCTGGCCGTGGCAGTGGTGTTCCTTTTCGCGACACCCGCGGCCCCCGCCGAGGACGGCGGCGGCAGCCCGGCCGTGAAGACCACGCTCGGGCCGGTGCGGGGTGCCGTCGACGACGGCATCCACGCGTTCAAGGGGGTGCGTTACGGCGCCCCTCCGACCGGTGAGCACCGCTTCAAGCCGCCGCGGCCGCCCGCGCTCTGGAAGGACGCCGCCGTCACTACGCGCTTCGGCGCGCCCTGCGTGCAGATGGCGACCGGCGCCTCCGCCAACCCGACCACCGAGCTCTCGAAGCAGCTCGCGACCATCTTCACCACCTCGAGCGAGATGAAGATCGCGAGCGAGGACTGCCTCTTCCTCAACCTGTGGACGCCGGGCCTCGGCGACGAGGGCACCAAGCGGCCGGTGATGGTGTGGATCCACGGCGGCGGTTTCGCCTACGGATCCGGGAGCTGGCCGGTCTACGACGGCCACAACCTGGC
>DATKDQ010000427.1:0-2738 GCA_035544635.1 Thermoanaerobaculia bacterium | reverse complement strand
GAGGGGCTCGACCTACCGGTGCTCCGGGGCTCGTCGGTGATGGCGACCTCGATCGCCAACACCAACGTCCAGTACACCTTTCTGGTTTCGGGCGGCGCCGGCTCGGCCTCGATGGCCCTGCGCGGCGGCGCGAAGGACCCGCCCGGCACCCACGATCCGGTGAGCCTCTCGATCCTCTTCCTCGAGGACAAGCTCTCCTGCGGCTACTCGTCCGTAGGCGGCCGCAGCGACGGCGAGCTGGCGGTCACGATCGTCGAGAAGGGTGGCGGCGTTCGCGGCGAGATCGCGGGCGACGTGGTCTGCCGGCCGATGGAGGCCGGTGCCTCCGGCGGGCCGTGGAAGGGGAGTGTCGAGGGTTGGTTCGAGCGTTGATTAGCAGCAGAGGCGCGGAGGGAGAGGCCGGCGGTTGCACGAGGACGCCCGCTGGCGGGATCCGCGATCGACGGAGAGGAGGATCGACGATGCAGTCAACTGGAGTTCGTTACAGCGAGACGGGGCGGGCGTGCGTTGGATTCGCGCTCCTGCTCGCCACGGTGGGCGGTGGGTGCGGCGACTCGACGTTCGAGGAGGAGCAGCCGCTCGGCGGCGCCGGGATTGCCGCCGCAGAGGCGATGGCCGTCGACAGCAGCGCGGCGATCGCGAGCTGCCGGGAGGGGATGGAGAGGGCGAGCGTGGGCGAGCCGTTCGAGCTCGAGAACGGAGTCCGGCTCACGGTTCACGGGCTCGAGACCGGCCTCGAGCGTGAGCAGCTCGGGAGCGTCCACCAGCTCGCGGTGGCGGATCTCGAGGTGTGCGCCGGCTCGCGCAGGCTCAACACCCCGTTCACCAATCGCAGCGCCTTCTCGCTCTGCCAGTCGTACGTCGCCCGAGCCGGGGACGGGAGCCTCGAGAGAGTCGTGACGTGGAGCTCGCCCGATCCGATGCCCGCGTTGCGCGAGCCCTCGCTGCCGTCCGTCATGGACGACGTCGAAGCCGGATCGTGCAGGCGCGGCTGGGTGGCGTTCACGACCTGGGAGGGGGAGCCGGGCTGGCGGCTCCACGGAGTCGGGTACGACACCACCCAGTTCACCGACCATGCCCCCGACCAGGCGAGGATCGCGTGGACGATGGAGTGACGTAGTGACCACGGACCCGCTAGAGGCGCATCGTGCGGCGGATGACGTCGAAGCGCGGATCGATCCGGAGCGGATCGAGGACCGGGTCGACGCGCAGGTAGATCAGGCCGTCGGCGCGCACTGCGACGGCGGCCTCCAGACGCTCCAGAGCCGCCTTCCGATCGCCCAGGCCGATCTCGATCAGGGCCTCGAGATAGGGCGACACGTAGGTGCCCCGCGCGCGCCGCCGCAGCCGGCGCCGGACCTCGCGGGCCTCCGGCGTCCGTCCGGCACGGCCGAGGGCGTAGCCGAGGTGAGCCAGAGCGACGGCGTTGGTCGCACCCGATCCCTCGAGCGCCACGCGACAGGCGGCGATCGCGGTGGCGTGATCACCCACGGCGGCCTGCACTCTGGCGAGATAGAGACGCAACAGCCAGAACTCAGGAAATGTCGCGATCGCGCTTTCGAGCCGTACTCGCGCCGTCTCGTGGTCGCGCGCGAGATGCGCGACCAGGCCGTGGGTGGCTCGCGCCGTCGGCGACAGCGGGTCCAGGATTTGAGCCTGCGCGACCTCGGCCTCGGCCTCGATGAACCGCGCCTGCGCGGCGAGCAGCGTGCCGTACCACTGGCGCGCGGTGGCGTAGCCGGGGCTCACCTGGATGGCGCGGCGGAACGCGCGCTCGGACCCGAGCCAGTCCCACTCGTAGCCGGCGAGCTGTGATCCCAGCGCGGCCCACGCTTCGCCCAGCTCGGGATCGAGCTCCAGGGCTCTGCGCGCGGCGGCCCTCGCCCGCGGACGGCACTCGTGCGGCGGCGCCGCATCCAGCGCGCCGATCGCCTCCCACGCCTCGGCCACCCCGAGGTGAGCCAGTGCGAAGGCGGGGTCGTGCTCGATCGCCCGCTCGAAACAGGCGAGCGCCGCGCGCAGCGTCTCGGGCGTTCTCTGATGCCAGAGATAGCGGCCGCGGAGGTAGCTCTCATGGACACGGCTGTCGGTGTGCCGAGCCGAGGGCCTCTGCGCGAAGACGGCGAGCGACGTGCTGCCGCGCCCGTGGGGCGGCTCGCTTCGCCCTCGCGAATCGGCGCGCCGCTCGCGCCACTGGTCGATCTCGCCGGCTACCGCGTACACGGAATCGCCGGTCCGGTGCCGGTGCCGGCGCACCGGGAGGCCCTCGTCGCGCTCCCACCGCTGGACGGTACGCACGCTGCGCTGCAGGTAGCGGGCGATCTCCTTCCACGAGTCGAGGCGGTCTGTCGCTGGCTGCGTCGGCACCCTCGAGGACCTCGCGCGGGTTGGTCTCGGGAACGGTGGCGATCGGATTCTAAGCCTTGGCCGGGAGGCGCGCGCCGGCCTCCAGGCCCAGAGGCCGTCGGCCGCAGGATCGCGCGCACGCGACAAGACGCGACGTCGTCGATCGTCGCTTGCCAGCGCGGGCGCGACGGCACACACTCCACGCAGCCGAAGCCCACTGCCGATCTCGAGATGGAGGAGCCCGTGAAGACGAATCGAGACGCACCCTCCGCACCGAGCCCCGCGCTCCGGCGCGAAGCCCTGCTGCATCGCATCGCCCGCGACTACGTGACGGAGGGGCTCGGGGGCAAGAGCTTCGACGCGATTCCCTACCACGACGACGTCGAGCT
Source organism: Thermoanaerobaculia bacterium (assembly GCA_035544635.1). Taxonomy (GTDB): domain Bacteria; phylum Acidobacteriota; class Thermoanaerobaculia; order Multivoradales; family Multivoraceae; genus DATAFT01. Next base: position 3 of record DATKDQ010000427.1, on the reverse strand, counting down.
GCG
>DATKDQ010000426.1:0-4157 GCA_035544635.1 Thermoanaerobaculia bacterium | reverse complement strand
GCGATTGGACGCTCCGCAGCACCGGCAGTGTCCTGGCTCGTCTCGGTCGCGAATCGAAGCGACTTCGCGCTGGACTCGGCCTCGCTGGCTGCAGAAGCGGCGCTGGTCTGCTCCGGCTCAGCCCGTCGCTTCCTCGATCCTCTGCTGCAGGCGGTTCATCCCGCGCAGCCAGCGATCGGGATCGGCGGTCTTGCGCTCCATCCACTCCTGCGCGATGGGATCGGTCGTGATGAGGAAGCGCTCGGCGCGAACGGCGTCGAGCACCTGCTCGGCAACCTCCTCGGGCTCCTTGATGGTGCCGGCCGCCGCCTGCGCCCACGGGCCGGTCGGATCGCCGAGCATCGGCGTCCGGACCCCGAGCGGGCACAGGCACGACACGCGGATGCCGCGGTGGGCGTAGGTGAACGCCAGCCACTCGGCGAGGCCGACCACGGCGTGCTTGGTGGCGGCGTAGGTGGCGTTGCCGTGGCTCGACAGGATGCCGGCCATCGACGAGGTGTGGAGCAGATACCCGCCGCCGCGCTCGAGCATGCCGGGGAGGACGGCGCGCACCGCGTAGACGTGCGCCATGAAGTTCACGGCCCACTGGCGCTCCCACACCTCGTTCGGCGTCGTGATCGGGTCGCCGCCGGTGGCGATGCCGGCGTTCGAGAAGAAGAGGTCGATCGGCCCGAGCGCGGACTCGGCCTCGCGCACCAGACGCTGGATCTCGTCCTCGCGCCCAACGTCGCAGCGGACGGCGAGCCCACCGATCTCGGCGGCCACCGCGCGCGCCGGCTCCTCGTTGACGTCGGTCACCACCACGCGCGCGCCCGCGGCGCCGAAGCGACGGCACACGGCGCGTCCGATCCCACTTCCCCCACCGGTGACGACGGCGACCTTGCCTGCGATCTCCATGGCTTCCCCTCCAGGGTTCGGACGGCCGCGCAGTGGCTCGCTCGAGGGGCGGATTGTACGCCGCGGCCGCCGGCGCGTGCCCCTACGGGCGTTGTCGTCGAGCACGGTCGACCTCGGGCGCCTGGCCGTCGACGGGGCCCCCGAGCAGGCATCGTCGCGCCGGCTCACCGGCTCTGGCAGAATTCGCAAGCCGTGGACCTCGCACCCAAGCTCGCGCCGCGGGCGGCGACCACCGCCGCCCTGCTCGTCCTCCTGACCGTCGCCTGCGCGTCCGAGGCACCGGAGACCCGCCCGCAGATGCCGAAGCTCACCTACCCCGCCACCCAGCGCGTGGATCAGATCGACGACTACCACGGCACCCCGGTCCCCGATCCCTATCGCTGGCTGGAGGATCTCGAGGCCGAGCCGGTTCGCGCCTGGGTCGAGGAGCAGAACGGCCTGTCGCGGCCGTTTCTCGAGGCGCTGCCCGCGCGCGCCGCGATCGAGCGGCGCCTGAGCGAGCTGTGGAACTACGAGCGGCGGGGCGTGCCGTGGAAGGAGGGCTCGCGGTACTTCTGGTATCGCAACGACGGGCTCCAGAACCAGGACGTGCTGGTGGTCGCCGATGCCGTCGACGCTTCACCGCGCGTCCTGATCGATCCCAACACCTGGACCGAGGACGGCACCGCCGCGCTCGCCGGCGTCGCCGTCAGCAAGGACGGCCGGTACGCCTCCTACGCCCGCTCGGAGGCGGGGACCGACTGGCGCGACTGGCGCGTTCGCGACGTCGAGACCGGCGAGGATCTCGCCGACCACGTCACGTTCACCAAGTTCACCCAGCTCTCGTGGTCCCCGGACGGCTCGGGCTTCTACTACAGCCGCTATCCGGTCGGCGCCGGTGGCAGAGGAGACGGCTCGAAGGCGGTGTCGATCTGGTTCCACCGGCTCGGCACCGCGCAGTCCGAGGATCGCGAGGTGTTCGCCGTCCCGGAGCATCCCGAGCGCAATCCCTACGGCCGTGTCACCGACGACGGCCGCTGGCTGGTGATCGCGATCGCCGAGGGCTACCTGGTGAACGCGATCTGGCTGCTCGATCTCGGTCAGCCCGGCGCGCGCGCGCGGCCGTTCCTCGACGCCTGGGACGCGCGCTACGACTATGTCGTGAACGACGGCGACCTCTTCTACTTCCGCACCACCCTCGGCGCGCCGCGCGGCCGCCTGATCGCGGTGCGTGCGGACGGATCCACCGTTACGGGGACCGGGATCCAACCGCCGCTGGACCTGCAGCAAGTGATCCCGGAGACCAACCACGTGCTCGAGAGGGTGTCGCCGGTGGCCGGCCACTTCGTCACCCACTATCTCGGCCAGGCGATGTCGCGCGTCGAGGTCTGGCACCCGGCGGGCCGGAAGGTCCATCTGCTCGATCTACCCACCCTCGGAACCGCGGCGGGCTTCCCCGAGGGCTGGAACGACACCGAGACCTTCTTCGCGTTCGAGAGCTTCACGCACCCGCGGACGATCTACCGGCTCGAGCTGCCGAGCGGCGAGACCACGGAGGTCTATCGGCCCCCGACGTCCTTCGACCCGACCGGCTACGAGACGCACCAGATCTTCTACTCGAGCAAGGATGGCGTCGGGGTCCCGATGTTCCTGGTGCATCGGCGGGGAATCGAGCGCACCGGCGATCACCCGACGCTCCTCTATGGCTACGGCGGCTTCAACGTGTCGATCACGCCGACCTTCAACGTCGGGCGGCTGGTCTGGCTCGAGATGGGAGGCGTCTTCGCCGTCGCCAACCTGCGCGGCGGCGGCGAGCTCGGTGAGCAGTGGCATCGCGCCGGAACCAGAGAACGGAAGCAGAACGTGTTCGACGACTTCATCGCGGGCGCGGAGCACCTGATCCGCAGCGGTTACACGTCGCCTGCGAGGCTGGCCATCGAGGGAGCGTCGAACGGTGGGCTGCTGGTGGGGGCGGTGATCACGCAGCGGCCCGATCTCTTCGGCGCCGCGCTCGCGGACGTCGGTGTCCTCGACATGCTGCGCTACCACCTGCCCAGCCTCAACGCGCGACACTGGTCCGACGACTACGGGCTGTCCGAGAACCCGGACGACTTCCGCGCTCAGATCGCGTACTCGCCGCTGCACAACGTGAAGCCCGGGACCTGCTATCCGCCGACGCTGGTCACCGCCGCCGACCACGACGACCGCGTGGTGCCCTGGCACAGCTACAAGTTCGCGGCAGCGCTCCAGCACGCGCAGGGCTGCGACCACCCGGTGCTGCTCCGGGTGGAGACCCGCGTCGGGCACGGCGCCGGCACGCCGACCGCCCTCCTGATCGAGAAGCTCTCCGATCGCTACGCCTTCGCGGCGTGGGTGCTCGGCGTCGAGCGCGCCCGCTCGATCGGCGGCGCATCGTGATCGGTGCAAGACGTCACTCCCACGGCCAGGGCACCACGGTCCGGCGGTGCGTCCCCTTGTAGGACGGGATCCGACAGACCGCACAGCCGTGTTCCTACACGAGAATCGGCGGCGTTCCGATACTCGCCACGGCCGCCGAGGTCGATAATCCAACCAGGATCCGATGAGCAGCCAGGAGTGAAGATCGCGCCGAATCCCGAGCGCCCGGGAAGGATCGACCGATGATCCAGATCCTGGTCGCCGACGATAACCTGCATGTCCGCCGCGGGCTCATACGGCTCATCGAAGGAGCCAGCGACATGACGGTCGCCGCCGAGGCGGCCGACGGCATCGAGGTGCTCGAGCGGCTCGAGACGACCCCTATCGACGTCCTGCTGCTCGACCTCACCATGCCCCGGAAGGGCGGCATCGAGACCCTGCGCGAGCTCCTGCCCCGGCATCCCGATGCCAGGGTCTTGATCGTCAGCATGCACCCGCCCGAGCAGCTCGCCCGCCGCATGATCCGCGCCGGCGCGAGGGGCTACGTCGGGAAGGACCGCGTGGCGGAGTGCCTGCTCGACGCGATCCGGATGGTGCACGACGGCGGCGTGTACCTGGACGGAGGCGAGGAGATGCAGGTGGAGGCGCGCGATCATCGAGCCGCCACCAGGTTCCGAGCGTAGCTCGCTGACCCCGGGTCGCGGCGACACCCCGGCTTCGCTCCGGCCGATCGCCCGCGGCACCGACCCGGATAGCATCGGATCGGACCGCTTCACGGTCCGCCGCCGATGTTCACCGAAGTCCTATCCGACCGTGGTCAGGGGCCGGCACTGATCTACCTACCGGGCATCGACGGCTCCGGACAGCTCCTGTTCGGAACGGCG
>DATKDQ010000425.1:0-4235 GCA_035544635.1 Thermoanaerobaculia bacterium | reverse complement strand
GCTCCCGGTGGCGCGGCACATCAAGCGCTACCTGCGCGAGAACGGCGCCGAGCCCGAGATCACGCAGGAGGTCGACAACATCGACACGCTGAAGAGCCTGCTCGAGCACTCCGACGAGTTCGCGATCCTGCCCCGCCGCACGGCGCGCCGCGAGGCGGAGGACGGCACGCTGGTGTCACTCGAGCTCGAGCCCGAGCTCAACCGCCCGCTCGGGATCATCTCGGCGCGGCGCGCTCGACTTGCGGCGGCGGCTCAGAGCTTCCAGGACTTCCTGGTGGAGCACGCCGATCCGGACGCCCAGCGCGAGCCGGCACGCTCCACCTCGGTCTCTCTCGCGGTCTAGGGGGTTGACGCGATGAAGGACGACAGCCGCCAGCGATTTGCACCTCATCTCACGGCGCGGGGGGCGGAGGGCGCGGTGCACACCGCGCCCGGCAGCGCCGTCCGCGGCGCCGAAGGGATGCGGCCGGAGGGCATGGTAAGCACCATGCCCGCAGGCAGCGCCGTCCGCGGCGCCGAAGGGATGCGGCCGGAGGGCATGGTAAGCACCATGCCCGCAGGCCGCATAGGCCTCTACGACCCCGCCTTCGAGCACGACGCCTGCGGCGTCGGCTTCATCGCGCACCTGAAGGGCCGGCGCAGCCACCAGATCCTGGTCGACGCCTCGACCATGCTCTGCCACGTCGATCATCGCGGCGCGCGCGGCTCCGAGGTGAACACCGGCGACGGCGCCGGCATCCTGACCGCGCTGCCGCACCGGGTCCTCGAGCGCGTGGTGCGCGAGGATCTCAAGACCTCGCTGCCCGAGCCGGGACGCTTCGCCGCCGGGCTCGTCTTCCTGCCCACCCGCGACGACGAGCGGGCGCACGCGAAGGGCTTGGTCGAGGCGCTGGTGGCCGAGCAGGGGCAGCGGGTCGTCGGCTGGCGGCCGGTCCCGGTCGATCCCCAGGCCGCCGACGTCGGGCCCACCGCACGAGCGTCCCAGCCCAGAATCGAGCTCCTGGTGGTGGCGGCCGCCGACGGGCTCGAGGGCGATGCGTTCGAGCGCCAGATCTACCTCGCGCGCAAGCGCGCGAGCCACGCCCTGCGCGGCTCCACCGCACTCTCGCAGGCGAAGATGTTCTACATCTCGAGCCTCTCCACCAAGGTCATCGTCTACAAGGGGATGCTCACCTCGAGCCAGCTCTTCCCCTTCTATCCCGATCTCTCGGAGCCCGACTTCGAGAGCCACCTGGCGATGGTCCACTCACGGTTCTCGACCAACACCTTCCCGTCGTGGGACCGCGCGCAGCCCAACCGCTTCATGGCGCACAACGGCGAGATCAACACCCTGCGCGGCAACATGAACTGGATGCACGCGCGCGAGGGGGTGGTCCGAAGCGACCTCTTCGGCGCCGAGCTCGAGAAGGCGTTTCCCGTGGTCGAGCCCGACTGCTCGGACTCCGGCACCTTCGACAACGTGCTCGAGTTCCTGCTCATGACCGGCCGCACGCTCCAGCGGTCGATCATGATGATGATCCCCGAGGCGTGGCAGAACGACCCGCGGATGGCGCCCGAGATGCGCGCCTTCTACGAGTACAACTCGTGCCTGCTCGAGCCGTGGGACGGGCCGGCGTCGATCGCGTTCACCGACGGGCGCTGGATCGGCGCGGTGCTCGACCGCAACGGCCTGCGCCCCAGCCGCTACTACCTGACCACCGACGATCTGGTGATCATGGCCTCGGAGGTCGGAGTCCTGCCGATCGAGCCCGAGCGCGTCCTGCACAAGGGCCGCCTCCAGCCCGGACGCATGTTCCTGGTCGACTTCGAAGAGGGCCGCGTGATCGACGACGGCGAGCTCAAGGCCGAGTTCTGCCGGCGGCGGCCGTACCGGGAGTGGGTCGCCGAGCAGAGAATCGAGCTCGCCGAGCTGCCGCGCCGCCCCGTGCCGCCGCCCTACGACGACCGCGAGCTGCTCGAGCGGCTGCAGGCCCACGGCTACACCGTCGAGACCCTCGCCTTCATGCTGCGGGCCATCGTCGAGGAGCAGCGCGACCCGGTGGGCTCGATGGGCAACGACGCGGCGCTGGCGATCCTCTCCGACCAGCCGCGCATGCTCTACGACTACTTCCAGCAGCTCTTCGCGCAGGTCACGAACCCCGCGATCGACTCGATCCGCGAGGAGGTCGTGATGTCGCTCGAGTGCTACATCGGGCCCGAGGGAAACCTCCTGGCCGACAGCCCCGAGCACGCGCACCGCCTGCGCGTCCCGCACCCCATCCTCACCGACGAGGAGCTCGTGGCGCTCCAGCAGCTCGACTACCGCGGCTGGAGGAGCCGCACCATCGACATCACCTGGGCGCGCGCGGAGGGCGATGCGGGCATGGTGCGCGCGCTCGACCGCATCTGCGCCGAGGCCGAGCAGGCGATCGCCGACGGCTACCAGATCGCCATCCTGTCGGATCGCGCGGTCGGTCATGAGCGGGTGGCGATGTCGACGCTGCTCGCGTGCGCGGCGGTGCATCACCACCTGATCCGCAGGATCCAGCGCACGCGGATCGCGATCGTGCTCGAGTCCGCGGAGGCGCGCGAGGTCCATCACCTCTGTCTCCTGATCGGCTACGGCGCGGACGCGATCAACCCCTACCTGGCGTTCGCCGCGTTGTGCCGCGAGCGCCGCCTGGGCCGCCTCTCCGCCGACAACCCCGACGACGCGGCGGTGATCGCGCACTACCGCAAGGGCGTCGCCAAGGGAATGCTCAAGGTGATGGGCAAGATGGGGATCTCGACGCTCCAGAGCTACAAGGGCGCGCAGATCTTCGAGGCGGTCGGCCTGCGCCACGAGGTGATCGAGCGCTGCTTCGCGGGCACCGCGAGCCGGATCCAGGGCGCCGGGTTCGCGACCCTCGCCAAGGAGGCGCTGCGCCGGCACGAGCTCGGCTATCCGCCCGAGGGCCGGGCCCACAGGTACGCGCTGCCCAACCCGGGCCTCATCCACTGGCGCGCCGGCGGCGAGGAGCACATGTGGTCGCCCGCCATCATCGCCGCGGTGCAGGAGGCGGCGCGCACCGACAGCCGCGCCGCCTACGACCAGTTCTCGACGCTGGTCAACGAGCACGCCACCCGCGCCTGCGCGCTGCGCGGGCTCCTGAAGTTCAAGAACCGCACCGAGCACGCGGTGCCGCTCGAGGAGGTCGAGCCGGCGGCGGCGATCGTCAAGCGCTTCTGCACCGGCGCCATGAGCTTCGGCTCGATCTCGACCGAGACCCACGAGACGCTGGCGATCGCGATGAACCGCATCGGCGGCAAGTCGAACACCGGCGAGGGCGGCGAGGACCCGAAGCGCTTCGTGCCGCTCCCCAACGGCGACAGCCGCCGCTCGGCGATCAAGCAGGTGGCCTCCGGCCGCTTCGGCGTCACCGCCTGGTACCTGACCAACGCCGACGAGCTGCAGATCAAGATCTCGCAGGGGGCGAAGCCCGGCGAGGGCGGCGAGCTGCCCGGGCACAAGGTCGACGCCATCATCGCCAAGATCCGCTATTCGACGCCCGGCGTCGGCCTCATCTCGCCGCCGCCGCACCACGACATCTACTCGATCGAGGACATCAAGCAGCTCATCCACGACCTCAAGAACGCGAACCCGCAGGCGCGGGTGAGCGTGAAGCTGGTGTCGGAGGTCGGCGTCGGAACGGTCGCCGCGGGTGTGGTGAAGGCGCATGCCGACCACGTGCTCATCTCCGGGCACGAGGGCGGCACCGGGGCCTCGCCGCTCACCTCGATCAAGCACGCCGGGCTCCCCTGGGAGCTGGGGCTCGCCGAGACCCACCAGACGCTGGTGCTCAACGACCTGCGCTCGCGCGTCATCCTCCAGACCGACGGCCAGCTCAAGACCGGCCGCGACGTGGTGATCGCGACGCTGCTGGGCGCCGAGGAGTACGGCTTCTCCACCGCCCCGCTCATCACCCTCGGCTGCATCATGATGCGCAAGTGCCACCTCAACACCTGCCCGGTGGGGATCGCCACCCAGGACCCCGAGCTGCGCCGGCGCTTCGCCGGTAAGCCCGAGCAGGTCGTGAACTATCTCTTCATGGTGGCCGAGGAGGCGCGGCGGCTCATGGCCGAGCTCGGCTTCCGCTCGATCGACGAGATGGTGGGCCGGGTGGACGTGCTCGAGCCCGACGCCGCGATCGAGCACTGGAAGATGGACGGGCTCGATCTCACTGCGGTGCTGATGCCGGCGACGCGGCCGTACCCGG
>DATKDQ010000424.1:0-6898 GCA_035544635.1 Thermoanaerobaculia bacterium | reverse complement strand
TAGAGCTTAGAGCTTGTCGGTTCCGGACGGTCCGCCCAGTTTGGGAAGCGCGTCCGTTCCCTCGAGCCACTCGGCGCGGCAGTCGTAGTAGTAGTGGGCCTCGGGCCGGCGGTCGATGGGCCCGGCCATGCTCGCCAGCGTGATGTCGATCCGCTCCGGGTGGCGCGACGACTCGCAGAAGAGCGGGCTGCCGCAGCGGCCGCAGAACGAGCGCGTGCCGTGGTCGGACGACGGGTGGCGGACCAGCGCCGCGGTGTCGAGGAGGCGGAAGCGCTCGATCGGGACCGCGAACCAGGTGACGAACGCGGCGCCGTTGCTGCGCCGGCACATCGAGCAGTGGCAGTGACCGCAGAAGAGCGTCGGCAGCTCGACCTCGAAGCGGACGGCGCCACAGAAGCAGGAGCCGGAGACCGGGGGCTCGTTCGGCACGCGATGTCCTCCTTCCAGAGCGAACGCGGGGCGGTCCTCGCGCGATCGGGCTTCGCCGGCGGCAAGCTATCAGAGGGCGTGGGCACCGCGGCGACGCAGCGCGCCGAGGCTTGGCGCCGGGGATGTGCCCGCGGCGCTGGCAGGTCTCCGGTGGCCCGTCTCTGCAGCCAGAGGGCGGATGTCCTCCCCCGTACCCGGCTGCGCGGCACGAGCTAGGCGCGCGCCCAGCGCTCGTAGAGCACCGGCACCACCACCAGGTTGAGGAAGGTGGAGGTGAGAAGCCCGCCGAGGATCACCACCGCCATCGGGCTCTGGATCTCGTTTCCCGGTTCACCGCCCTTCACCACCAGCGGAAGGAGGGCGAGGCCCGCGGTGAGCGCGGTCATCAGGATCGGCGCCAGCCGCTCGCGCGAGCCGCGCCGGACCGCCTCCGCCACGCTCAGGGCTTCGTCCGCCATGAGGTGCTGGTAGTGGGTGACCAGCAGCACGCCGTTGCGGGTCGCGATGCCGAACAGGGTGACGAAGCCGACCAGCGTCGCGATCGAGAGCACGCCGTCTCCGAGCGCCACCGCGAAGACCCCGCCGATCAGGGCGAGAGGCAGGTTGATCAGTACCACCAGCGTCTCGCGATGGGAGCCGAAGGCGACGTAGAGCAGGCCGTACATTCCGGCGATGACCAGCGCGGCGAGGAGCGCGAGGTTGCGGATCGCGCGGCTCGCCTCCTCGAACTGGCCGCCGAAGGTGACCAGGTAGCCGGTGGGGAGATCGACCGAGCGCTCCACTGCCCGCCGCGCACGCTCGACGGTGCCGGCGAGGTCTGCCCCGGCGACGTTGGCGGTGATCATCGCCGCGCGCTCGACGTCCTCGCGCCGCACCATGGAGGGACCGAGATCGAAGCGGACCTGGGCGATCTCGCGCAGCGGGATGAGGTGTCCCGCCGGCGTCGTGACCGGAAGATCGGGCAGCCGCTCGCGCGCCGCGCGCAGCTCCTCATCGAAGCGTACGACCACCCGCGAGGTGATTCCCTGGTCCACCACCTCGCCCACTTCGACGCCCTGAAACAGCGCCTCCACCGCCTGCGCCACCGCCGCCGGGGAGAGGCCGTGGCGGGCCATGCTCCGCCGGTCGAAGTCGATGACGAGCTGCGGGATGGCCGCCTGCTCCTGGTTCGAGAGGTCGACGATCCCCGGCACCTCGGCGAGGGTCGCCTCCACCGCTCCCGCGACGCTGCGCAGGACGGCGAGGTCCGGGCCGTAGACCTTGACCGCGAGGTTCGTCCGCGAGCCCGAGATCATGTGGTCGATGCGGTGGCTGATGGGCTGGCCGAAGGAGACGACGACGCCCGGAATCGTGGCCACGGCGCGGCGCATCTCGGCGAGCAGCTCCTCCTTGTCGCGGCCGTCTTCGAGCGGGCCGAGGACGACCTCCAGCTCGGAGGCGTTGACGCCCTGCAGGTGCTCGTCTCGCTCGGCGCGTCCGGTGCGGCGGCTGGTGGAGACGACCTCGGGGAAGGCGAGCAGCGCCTCCTCGACCCGCCGGCCCAAGGCGTCGCTCTCGGCGAGCGGGATGCCCGGCGTGCTCACGGCCGACACGGTGAGCGACCCCTCGTTGAAGGCGGGGAGGAAGCTCCTGCCCAGGGTGGGGAGGATCGCCGCCGCCGCGGCGAGCAGGACCGCCGTCGCGCCGAGGACCAGGCCGCGCCGGCGCAGCGAGAGCTCGAGGCTCGGGCCGTAGGCGCGATGGAGGGTGCGGAGCAGCCAGGGCTCGCGGGCGCGCAGCACCGCCGCCCCCGGCAGGAGGAGCGAGCAGAGCACGGGCGTCACGGTGAGGGAGACCAGGAGCGAGGCGGCGATCGCGGCCGCGTAGGCGATGCCGAGCGGCCGCAGCAGCCGGCCCTCGAGCCCTGGAAGGAAGAGGAGAGGCACGAACACCAGCACGATGATGGCGGTGGCGAACACGATCGCCTTGCGCACCTCGGAGGAGGCGCTCCAGACCACCTCGAGCGGTGGCCGCCGGCGTCCCTCCGGCTTCTCGCCTTCGAGCCGCAGGCGCCGGAACACGTTCTCGACGTCGATGATGGCGTCGTCGACCAGCGCGCCGATGGCGATGGTGAGCCCGCCCAGGGTCATGGTGTTGAGGGTGCCGCCGAGAAGCGACACCACGAGGACTCCGGCGAGGAGCGCGAGCGGGATGGCGAGCGCCGAGATCAGCGTCGTCCGCCAGCTTCCCAGGAAGAGGAACAGGATGAAGATGACCAGGATCGCCCCGTCGCGCAGCGCCGTCGTCACGTTGCGGATGGCGACCGTGATGAAGTCGGCCTGGCGGAAGTTCTCCTTCTCGATCGTCACCCCCTCCGGCAGCGCCGCCGCGAGGCGCTCGAGCGCGCGGTCGATCTCGGCCGTGAGCTGGAGCGTGTTGGCCCCCGGCTGCTTCTGCACCGAGAGGATCACCGCGGGCCGGGTCTGGTACGACGCGGTGCCACGCGCCGGCTCCGGCCCCCAGCCGACGCTCGCGAGGTCGCCGAGGCGAAGGGGGGCGCCGCCGGTCGAGCGCACCACGGCGGCGGCGACCTCCTCGGGTTGGCGCGCTCGGCCGAGCCCCCGCACCAGGTACTCCTGACCGCCGTCGACGTGGAAGCCCGCCGCCGGGCTGCGGCTGACGCTCGCCGCCGCCGCCAGCACTTCCTCGAGCGCGACGCCGTGCTGGGCCAGGGCTTCGGGCCGCACCGTCACCTGGAGCTGGCGCACCTCGCCTCCGATGGGCACCACCTGCGAGATGCCTGGTATGGCGAGCAGGTTGCGCCGCACCACGGTCTCCGCGAGCCGGCGCAGGTCCATCGGCGACATCTCCTCGGCGGTGAGAGCGATGAACGTGATCTCGCCCATGATCGAGCTGATTGGGCCGAGCTCCGGCCGCCCCGCCTGCACCGGCAGCACGACGCGCTGCAGGCGCTCGGTCACGACCTGACGCGTCTGGAAGATGTCGGTACCCCACTCGAACTCGACCCACACCACGGCGATGCCGTCGGCGGAAACGCTGCGCAGCCTGCGGACGCCGGTGGCGCCGTTGACGGCGGACTCGATGGGGAAGGTGACCAGCGCCTCCACCTCCTCGGGAGCCATGCCGGGGGCTTCGGTGATCACCGTCACGGACGGAGCGGAGAGATCGGGGAAGATGTCGACCGGCACGGTCGCGACCCAGAGCGTGCCCAGAACCAGGAGCAGGGCCGCCGCCGCGAGCACCAGCAGGCGATGCTCGAGTGAGAACCGGATGAGACGGTCGAGGCGTGTCATCGCTAGCGGGTCCGTGGTCACTACCACGGCCCCGCTAGCTGATGCTCCCCGCCAAGCGCGGCTGCGCCGCGCGGCTCGGAAGTCTTGACCCGGTGCCAAACTTGACTCATCTGTAAGGACTCCTGGGGGTCAAGACTTCTAGTGCACGTGCCCCTCTGCGGCGCCGCTCGCCAGCAGGCTCGCTCGGCGGATGGCGTCGCCGCCGCGGATGACCAGGCGTTGACCGGCGACGAGGCCCTCGACCAGGGCGAGCTCCCCCTGCCTCGAGACGACCTCGATGGGCTGGCGCGCGAAGCGCTCGCCCGAGAGCTGCAGGTAGGCGACCGCGACGCCGCCGTCGTCGATCACGGCGGTGATCGGGACGACGATCCCCTCGAGGTCGCTCCTGAGCAGCACCTGGGCGTCGACGGTGGTGCCGAGGATGAGCCCAGGGGCCGTGACCTCGAAGATGGTGGCCACGGTCCCCTTCGCCGGGTCGACCGCCGGGGCGAGCGAGACCAGGCGGACCTGGTCGGTGGAGAGCCGCAGCGGCTCTCCCTCGGACAGGTGGATCACCAGCCCCCCAATCCCCTCCGTGGCGACGCGCCGGGCGCCGTCGGGAGCGAGGTCCACCTCGACCCAGACCGGACCGCCTCGCACCAGCCGGCCGAGCGCGTCCCCGGGCGCCACCGCGGCGCCCGGCGAGGCCACGACCGCGGCGACCTTCCCGTTCCAGGGCGCGCGCAGGGCGTGCGTGGCGCCGCCGCGCCCCTCGCGGGCGGCGCGCGCGCCCTCGAGATCGCGCCGGAGGGCGTCGAGCCGCGCCTCGACCGAGGTCACCCGCAGCCGCGCCTCCTCGACCTCGCGGCGGCTCACCGCCTCGAGCGCGAGGAGCTCCTCGAGTCGAGCGAGACGCGCGCGCGCCGTCGCCGCTTCCGCGTCGAGCCCTGCGACCTCGGCGCCGATCTCGGGCAGGCTGCGGTCGCTGGCGACCCGAGGCAGCACCTCGAAGAGGACGTCGCCGCGCTTCACCTCCTGGCCGGGGTAGGGCCAGGGGCTCGGTTGTACGACACCGTCGACCGCCGCGGTCAGTGTCACCTCGCCGCCCGCCGGGGGTCGCACGCGGGCGAGGCCGCGTACCGCCTGCGCCATCACGCCGCGCCGCACCCACGCGGTGGAGAACGCCGTTTGCCACTGTTGCTCCTTGAGAAACGACACCGACTCGCCGCCGGCGGTCGGGCCGCGCGGAGCCGGCGCGCGCAGCGGACCTCCCGGGGTCTGGCGATCACCGACGCGAACGGCTCCGCCGGCGATCTCCTCGTCGCCCGCTGCGGAGCGAATGCGGAAGAGCAGCTCGTACTCGCCGGGGGCTCGAGGCGCAACCTCGACGGTGAAGATGCCCGGGCGCGTCGCGGTCGACGCCGCGAAGCTCTCCTCACCGCCGGCGCCGCGCAGGACGATCTCCACCGTGCCCATGGCGAGGGGCGCGAAGCCGTCGAGCACGGTGACATGGGTGTGCGCGACGGCCGCCTCGCCGGCGATGAGGGGGTCGACCTCGGGAAACACCTCGTAGCGCTCTCCCCAGGCGGTCACGGACCACGACTCAGCCTCTGCGGTTCGCGCCGGCTCCGCACGCCCGCAGCCGACCAGCGTGAGGCAGAGACCTCCGAGCGGAAGCCAGGCGAGGGCTACCGCAGAGCGGTCAGTGCGGATGGCCATGATCCGCCTCGCCCGGGTGGGTCTCGCTTTCGTCGTGGGTGTGACTGCCGTCGTCTCCGTCGTGCGCGTGTGCTTCGCTGCCGTCGTGACGGTGTGAGGTCTGCTGCTGGCTCACGTCGTCCTGCGACAGCCCCTCCTCCGAAACCTCTTCGGGGTACGCCGGCTCGTAGACGACGGACTGCGGCGTAGGGCTCGGCGCGGCGCCCATTGCCGGAGCGGCTTCGCCTCCAGAGGAGTCGGCGCTGCTGCCGCAGGCTGCGGCGTAGAACGTGAGCGTGGCGAGAACGAGGACTCCGGGAATCGAGACATCGAGAGGGCTCATCATGGATCTCCTAGGGTGGACTCCAGCCGCCGATGCGCCGCCAGCGCCTCGGCGTACAGCTCCAGAGCGTCGACCTCGGTCTCGCTCGCGGACCGGAGGGTGTCGAGTAGATCGGTGAGGTCGGTCTCACCGGCGGTGAAGGAAGCGTTGGCGGCATCGAGGAGGGCGGGGACGCCGCTCGGCGCCCCGCGCCCGGCGAGCGCGGCGGTGCGCAGGCTCGTGTAGGCATCGAGGGCTGCCTCGCGCTGGGCCGAGACCTCGAGCTCCGTGAACGCGAGCAGCGCCTCGAGCGACGCGACGCGCGCTCGCGCCGCCGCCCGATCCGCGCGGCCGCGATTCACCATCGGAAGCGGCCACGACAGCCCGAGGATGGCGCCGTCGAAAGAGTCCACGGCCGACTCCTGGCGCTGCCAGCCCGCGACGATCGCTGGCAGCTCCGCGACCTTGCCAGAGAGGCGTTCGAGCATGCGCTCCCGCTCGAGGTCGCTCGCGAGCGCCGCGACTCGCGGATGGGCGTGTGCATCTGGCAAGGGCAGTGGCGGCGGCGCCGGCAGCGCCGGCAGCTCGGGCACGGCCCCGGAGGGAAGATCCGGGCGCCAGACGCGGGCGAGGGCGCTCGCCGTTGTCCGCTCCGTCTCGGCGCGCGCCAGCTCGCTGCGCGCTCGCGCCGCGGCGAGGGCGACGCGCTGCGCCTCGAGCCCGGAGACCTCGCCGGCCTCGGCGCGGCGGCGCTCGCGAGTGGAGAGGTCTTCGAGCGCCTCGACGCGACCGGCCAGCACCTGCGCCGTCAAGGCCCCGACCGCCCAACGCGCGAACGCTGCGCGCGCACTCTCGAGTACGGCTCGACGGCTGACCGCGAGCCGCGCCTGGGCCGCCCGGGTGCCAACTGCCGCGGCGTCGATGGCCAGGCTGCGACGATCCGGTCGCGGCGGCTGCCAGGTGAACGTGACGTCGACCTGGCGGGCGGCGCCTTCGGGAGCCTCACGAATCAAACCGAGCTCGGGCGCACTGAAGGTGCGCGCGGCGATCTCGGCGGCCTGCGCCTCGCCGATCTCTCGAGTCAGAGCGGAGACGGCGGGATGCTCGCCACGCTCCAACGGGGCGAGGAAGTCAGCCTCGGATACCAGCGGTCCGTCCTGCGCTCCGCCGCTCGAGG
>DATKDQ010000423.1:0-5474 GCA_035544635.1 Thermoanaerobaculia bacterium | reverse complement strand
GCCGGCGCATCGCCCGGCCGCGAGATCGCGCGCCTCGAGCGGCTGGTCGATTTTCTCGAGTCGCGCAAGAACCCGCTCTTCGCGCCGTTGGCTCTGCTTCTGGTGTGGACGCCGCAGCTCGCGCTCTCGACCGAGGCCTGGCGCGCCCGGGTCGGCGGACGCGTGCCGCGCTGGATCGCGATCGCGGGCGAGATGGAGGCGCTCGCCGCGCTCTCCGGCTACGCCTACGAGCATCCCGAGGATCCCTTTCCCGAGATCGCCGACGGCGACGAGGCGTTCCTCGAGGGAGATGGGCTGGGTCATCCGCTGCGGCCCGTGGCCGCGTTCGTGCGCAACGACCTGCGCCTCGGCGCGGCCACCCGAGCACTGGTCGTCAGCGGCTCGAACATGTCGGGCAAGAGCACGTTCCTGCGCACGGTCGGCGCCAACACCGTGCTGGCGCTCGCCGGCGCCCCGGTGCGCGCGCGGCGGCTGCGCCTTCCCAGCCTGCGGGTGGGCGCGTCGATCCAGATCCGCGACTCGCTGGCCGAGGGGCAGTCGCGCTTCTACGCCGAGATCCTGCGCCTGCGCCAGATCCTCGACCTCGCCAAGCAGGGTGCGCCGGTGCTCTTCCTGCTCGACGAGATCCTGCACGGCACCAACTCGCACGATCGGCGCATCGGGGCCGAGGCCGTGATCCGGTCGCTCCTGGGCCATCGCACGATCGGTCTCGTCACCACCCACGATCTCGCTCTGGCTCGCATCGCGGAGGATGCCGCGGTGCCAGCCGAGAACGTGCACTTCGAGGACGACATCGTCGAGGGCGAGATGGTGTTCGACTACCGCGTGCGCCCCGGGGTGGTGCGCAAGAGCAACGCCCTCGCGCTGATGCGCGAGGTGGGGCTCGAGGTATGAGACCCAACGTGAGCCACCGGCAGGAGCGGGCGTGAGAAAACCCGAGGCGACCAAGGTCGCCACCTACCGACTCCTGATCGAGTACGACGGCACCCGCTACAGCGGCTGGCAGGAGCAGCGCAACGCGCGCACCGTCGCCGGCGCGCTGCTCCATGCCCTGGGCGAGGCGGGCTTCCCGGTGGCGGAGCTGGGCGGCGCCGGCCGCACCGACGCCGGGGTGCACGCGCTCGGCCAGTGCGCGCATCTGCGCCTCGAGCAGCGGGTCGATCCCGACGAGCTCTGCCGGGCGCTCAACCGCCGGCTGCCGCGCGACGTGCACGTGCTCGCCGCCGTGCCGGCACCTGCCTCCTTCCACGCGCGCCACGACGCCGTCGCGCGCAGCTACCTCTACCAGATCTCGCGGCGGCGTACGGCGCACGCCAAGCCCTGGGTGTGGTGGGTGCGCGAGCCGCTCGACGTCGATCGCCTCCGCGCCGGCGCCGCCCTCCTCGCCGGGCGGCACGACTTCCGCAATTTCGCCGAGCCCCCGACCACCCGAGCCTCCGTGGGCCAGGTGGAGCCCGGGAGAGACAGCACCCTGGTCGAGGTCGAGAGCGTCGAGGTGGTCGAGGACGGCGCGCTCGTCGTGGTGCGCATGGTGGCGTCGCACTTCCTGTGGAAGATGGTGCGCCGCCTGATCGGTACGCTGACGCAGCTCGGCGCCGCCCAGCTCGAGCTCGACCAACTGGAGCGCCTTCTCGAGGGTGCCCCGCTCGCGCCCGGCGATCCCCGGCCCGCACAGTGGACTGCCCCGCCTTCGGGGCTCTTCCTCGAGCGGGTGCTCTACGCCGGCGATCCGCCGCTCGCCCCCGTCCGCGCGATCACCCGCGTCCTCGCCGCGCCCACTCTCGGCGAGGGTGCGGCGGGAGCGCCGGACCGGGCCGCCCGGCGGGGGCGACGTCCAGCTCGGCCCGTCCCTAGGACGCGGCGACGGCCGCCGCCGCGTCGCGGCCGAGCACGACCAGGCTGAAGTCGTCGCCCAGCGGCTGCTCGCCGCGGTGCTGGTCGAACGCTCGCAGGATGCGCTGGTGGATCGCCTGCGGCGTGCCGGGCTCCGCGACCAGCTCCTGCAGCCGCTCGTAGCCGAAGGTCTCGCCGGCCTGATCGACGCCTTCCGGCAGGCCGTCGCTGTAGAGCACCAGCACGTCGCCCGGCTCGATCACGACGGTACGGCTCCCAAACAGCAGGTCGCGCCGGAAGCCGAGCGGCAGCCCGCCCTCGCCGAGCTCCTCGACGCCGCCGCGGTACCGCCGCAGCAGCGGAAACGGGTGGCCGGCGCAGGCGTACTCCATCGCCCCGCTCGCTGGATCGAGCAGCGCGTAGAAGATGCTCATGAAGGCCCGGTTGTCGCCGGTGCGGCACAGCGTACGGTTGAGCAGCCGCAGCACCTCGGGCGGCGAAGGATCGAGGTCGACCGCCAGCCCGAGCGTCGCGTTCGCGATCGCCATCAAGAGCCCCGCGGCCATGCCGTGCCCGCTGGCGTCGCCGACCATCAACGCGAGCCGACCGTCCTCGAGCAGCGAGAAGTCGTAGTAGTCGCCGCCCACCTCGTTGGCGGTACGGTAGGCGTGCGAGATGTGGTAACCGCGCAGATCGGGGACGGTGCGCGGCAGGAGGTCGGTTTGGAGCTCGCGCGCCACCTCGAGCTCGTCGCGCACCCGGATGCGGTCGACCAGCTCGAGTGAGAGCAGGAAGACCAGCGCGGCGACCGCGGCGATGAGCCAGATCGACGACAAGCCGAAGGAGACGTCGACGCTGCCGCTCCGCCGCACCAGGATCTGCAGGTCGAACACTCCGAGCAGGAACGCGACCATCGCCGCCGCGAACAGCACGCGACGCGCCGGCGTGAGCTTGTAGGAGAGGCCGAGGAAGACGATCCGCACCCGGTGCCAGAAGCGGCGGAAGCCGCTCTTCGGCTCGGGACGGTCCGGCGCGTCGCGGGTGAGCACGCCGTAGGCGGCGGCGGCGTCGCGATCGAACAGCCGGCGCAGGTCCTGCGCGCGCAGCCCCGCGGTGTACTCGCGCACGAAGCGGTCGCAGTCGCCGAAGAACTGGCGGGCGGAGCTGGCGGCTCGACGGGGAGCGTTCATGACGTGCCCGCGGTCGACACCTTGCTACGACACGGAGCGTGTGAAGTTGCGGCGGGGGGCGGACGCCGGGGGCGGCAGCGGCGCACCCGCGGCTGCCGAGCCGGCGGCGCGCGCCGGCCCCGGCAGCGAGCGCGGCAGGTCAGCGGAAGAGGCTCTGGAGGCGCATCGCGAGCCCCATGTCGCCGCCGATGCGCAGCTTCCCGCTCATGAACGCGGACATGCCGTCGAGCCTGCCCTCGGTCATGTCGACGAAGTCCTGGGCCGCCATCGTGATCGTCATGCTCGGCGACGGGTGCGTGCCCTCGCTCACCGTGGCGGCGCCGTCCTTGATGGTGGAGTGGTACTGGCAGGCGCCCTCACCGGTCAGGTCGTACTGGATCACGCAGTCGAGACCCTGGGCGGCCGACGGGTTCAGGCGGCTCGGCATGGCCTGGAAGATCTGCTGGACGGACTCGGCGGTGCTCATCGCGCTCCCTTCTCGGTACGGAAAGATCGAATCGAGCTAACGTCGACGCACGGCTGCGCAGTATACGACGGTGACGCGCGGCTTCCGTGGCGGCGAGCTGGTGGCTGGCGCCCGTCCGCGACGCCAGGTTCAGGTCATGGCTGGCTTCGTCACAGGTTCTCGATCACGAGCTCGGGCGCCGCATCGAGCAGCTCGAAGCCGAAGACGCGCGAGTAGAAGTAGAGCTCGCACTCGAGCGCCCGGCGGATGTTCTCGGCACGGCGAAAGCCATGCTGCTCACCCGCGAACGGGACGTACGCGACGGGCAGGCCCCGGCGGCGCAGCGCGCCGACCATCAGCTCGGCCTGGTTCGGCGGCACCACCTTGTCCTCCAACCCCTGGAAGAAGATGACCGGGCACGACAGCCTTTCGGCGGCGTGAAGCGGCGAGCGCGCGCGATAGAGGTCGCGGCGCGCCGGGTAGGGGCCGATCAGCCGGTCGAGGTAACGCGACTCGAACTTGTGGGTGTCGCGCGCCAGCGCCTCGAGGTCGGCGACGCCGTAGTAGCTGGCGCCCGCTCTGAAGACGTCGCGAAACGCGAGCGCCGCGAGCGTGGTGTAGCCGCCGGCGCTGCCGCCGCGGATGAGGGCGCGCTCGGGATCGATCTCGCCGGCCGCCGCCAGATGCCGCACCGCGGCGACGCAGTCGTCGACCTCGGCCGTGCCCCAGGCGCCGTTGAGGCTCTCGCGATAGGCGCGCCCGAATCCGGTCGATCCGCGGTAGTTGAGGTCGACAACGGCAAAGCCGCGGCTGGTCCAGAACTGGACGACCGGGCTCAACGCCGTGGTCACCGCCGAGG
Source organism: Thermoanaerobaculia bacterium (assembly GCA_035544635.1). Classification (GTDB taxonomy): domain Bacteria; phylum Acidobacteriota; class Thermoanaerobaculia; order Multivoradales; family Multivoraceae; genus DATAFT01. Next base: position 1,147 of record DATKDQ010000423.1, on the reverse strand, counting down.
TCGGTCCGCCGTGGCAGAGGACGACCAGCGGTGGCCGCTCCTCCTCCGGCCCTTCGAGCTCGGCGTGGGCAGGGGGGTAGAAGAAGCCGTAGGCGCGGGCGCCGCCGGTGGTCTCGAGCTCGACCGTGCGCGGCCGCGACACGTACGCCGGGTCGATCTCGGGATCCGAGGAGCGGCGCAGCACCTCGACTCGGTCGCCGCCGCCGAGATCCAGAGCGACCACCGAGGGCGTCTCCAGCGGCGAGGCGCCGATGAACACCACTCGCCGCCCGTCCCATCCCAGGTAGCGCAGGTCGGTGAAGCGCGCGGGGAGGTCCTCGATCGCTCCCGAGCGGACCCGGTGCAACCGCCACTCGCCGCGGTGACTGGCGGCGAGCACCACGTCGTCGGGCGCGACGAAGGCGTAGAACGACTCGCCGAACACCCACTGCGGCCCGCCGACCTCCGCCTCGAGCGCGGTGACCGGCGTGATCCGGAAGGCCCCCTCGGCGACGCTCGACGGCGCCGGACGGGGCTCGTTCGCGGCGTCGGCGGCCGGGATCGCCCCGGTCACCGCCACCGGATCGGTCCGGTAGAGGTTCCAGAACCCACTGCGATCGGATGCGAACCACAGCTCGCCGCCGGGAGCGAAACGTGGCTCGCGGATCGACTCCCTACCCTCGCCACCCGCCACCCGCTCGCGCCGGCGCACCCGCCCCTCCTGATCCACCTCCGCGACCCACAGCTCGGTCGCGTCCCAGGGCATGTCGGGATGGCTCCAGGAGATCCACGCCAGCTTCGATCCATCGGGGCTCGGCGTCGGGCTCGAGTAGAAGTCGGCGCCCTCGACCAGCACCAACGGAGCCGCGTCCGTCTCGAGATCGAGCGACACGATGCGATGAGCCGGCTCGCCGGCGCCGGACCGGTCCTCCTCGACGGCGTAGAGGCGGGGGCGCGCCGGATCGAGCGTGAGGTCCGCGAACCGCCACGGACCGGCGCGCGAGATCGGCCGCGCCTCTCCCCCTCCCGGCACCACCCATACCCGCCCGTCGCCGAACTCGGTGTAGTAGACGGCGCCGCCACCCACCGCGTAGGACCCGCCGCCATACTCGTAGACGGCGTTGCGCGCGTTCGCACCGGGCGGGATGGCGTCCTCGACTCTCCCCTC
>DATKDQ010000422.1:0-3822 GCA_035544635.1 Thermoanaerobaculia bacterium | reverse complement strand
CCGGCGGCGGCGACGGTGATGTCGGACTTCGGGGCCGACGTGATCAAGATCGAGCACCCGCGCGGCGGCGACCCGTACCGCTATCTGTCGGCGATGCCGCCGCTGCCCGAATGCGTGCACAACTACTGCTGGCTCCTGACCGGGCGCAACAAGCGCAGCGTCGCGCTCGACCTCACGCTGCCGGAGGCGCGCGAGGTGATGCGCGAGCTGGTGCGCGGCGCCGACGTCTTGATCACCAACTACCACCCGTCGGTACTGGGCAAGCTCGAGCTACGGTGGGACGACCTACGTCCGCTCAACCCGCGCCTGATCTACGCCCAGGCCTCGGGCTTCGGCGAAGCCGGTGAGGAGATCGAGAAGCCGGGCTACGACGCGTCCGCCTGGTGGGGCCGCTCAGGCCTGATGGACGCCGTGCGCGCCTTCGGCGCCGACCCCGGTCCCTCGATGCCGGGAATGGGCGACAACCCGAGCGCGATGGCGCTCTTCGGCGCGATCATGATGGCGCTCTACCGCCGCGAGCGCACCGGCGAGGGGGTCAAGGTCGCGAGCTCGCTGATGGCCAACGGCGCCTGGGCGAACAGCTGCCTGATCCAGAGCGCGCTGTGCGGCGCGGCGCCCTACCAGCCCTGGAGCTGGGCCGACTCCCCCAACGCGCTGGTGAACCTGTATCGCACCGGCGACGATCGCTGGCTCTTCCTGCTCCTGATCCAGGAGGAGAAGGACTGGGCCCGCTTCACCGGCGCGATCGGACGGCAAGAGCTGGTCGAGGACCCGCGCTTCTCGACGCGGGCGAGCCGCCATCAGAACGCGCCCGCGCTGTACGGCGAGCTCGCGCCGCTGTTCGCCCGGCGAACGCTCGCCGAGTGGTGCGAGATCCTGGACCGGCACGACATCACCTTCGGCATGGCCGGGCTCACCGCCGAAGCTCCGGAGGACGCGCAGATGGTCGCCAACGGGCTCTTCCCGGAGCTTCGAGGCGACGGCGTCGACGGGCTGCGCACGGTGACGAGCCCGATCGCGATCGAGGGCGAGGGGAAGGTCCCGCCGCGGCTCGCTCCCGACATCGGCCAGCACACGATCGAGGTGCTCCGGGAGCTCGGTTACGCCCCCGAGGCGGTCGAGAGCCTGCGGCATCGTGGCGCAATCGGCTGCCGATGAGCCGCGGTGCGCCGGGCGTCACGGGGGCCGCGACGCGCGGCGTGCTGTGGTCGCTCGCGGCCGGCTCGGCCTCCAAGGTGATCGCGGTCGCGAGCACGCTGGTGCTGGCGCGCCTCCTGGTGCGCCAGGAGCTCGGCGTCGCTGCGTACGCGGTGACCTTCGCCTCCCTGTTCGAGGTGCTGCGCGGGCTCGGCGTCGGCCAGGCCCTCATCTTCTTCCCCAGCGAGGACCGGCGGATGCACACCGCGTTCTGGCTGGTGCTCGCGAACGGCGCCCTGCTCGCGGCGCTCGCGCTCGTGCTCGCTCCCGTCGCCTCCATCTTCTTTCGCGACCCGCGCGCCGCCGGCGTCATCCGGCCGCTCGCGCTCTACTTCCCGCTGCTCGCCCTGGGGCAGGTGCTCGACTTTCAACTGCGCAAGGACCTGCGCTTCGGCCGGCGCTTCGGCCCGGAGCTCGCGCGCTCGCTGGTCAGAGCGGTGGTCGCCGTCGGTCTCGCGCTCCTGGGCTGGAGCTACTGGAGCCTGATCGCCGCCCATGTCGCCGGCGCCGCGGTGTGGAGCGCCGCGCTCTGGACACGGGTGCCGTGGCGTCCGCGGCTCGTCTTCGACCGCTCCGATGCGAAGCTGCTCCTCGGCTACGGCAAGCACCTGGTCGCGGTCTCCGTTCTGGTCGTGATCGCCACGCGCGCCGACCACCTGGCGGTCGGACGTTTCTTCGGTCCGGCCGACCTCGGCGTCTACGCCATCGCGTTCACGCTGCCCGCTCTCCTCTTCCAGGCCAGCTCCGGCCTGTCGCTGGTGCTCTTCCCGGCCTATGCCCGGCTGGATCGCGATCGCGACCGGCTGCGGGCGGCGGCGTTGCGCACGCTGCGCCTGGTCGCCGCGCTCTTCGTGCCCGCCGGCATCGGTCTCGGCCTGGTGGCGGAGCCCCTGGTCATGGTGGTCTTCGGCCCGGAGTGGAGGCCCGCGATCGGCGTCTTACCCTGGTTGGGCGCGTGGGCGGCGCTGCAGTCGCTCACGCACCACTTCGGCGACGTCTACAAGGCGATCGGAGAGGTGCGGATCCTCGCCTGGCTGTCGGCGATCACCACCGTGCTCCTGCTGCCGGGACTGCTCTGGGCCGGTCGGAGCGGCGGAGGCCTGGTGGCGATCGTGGCGGTGCTGATCGCGGTGCGCGCCGTCCGCCTCGGGCTCGATCTCGTCGTGGTCCGGAGCCTGGTGGGCCTTCACCCCGGAGCCGCGCTGCGGGCGGTCGCCCCCGCCCTCGCCGGGGCCGCCGTCATGGCGCTGGCCGTGATCGCCCTCGACCGCTCGACCGCGGGGCTGTCCGACCTGCCGCGGCTCCTGCTTCTCGCCGCCACCGGAGCGGCGGTTCACCTCGGCGTGCTCGCGGCGATCGATCGCGGCCTCTACCGCGAGGTCCGCGCTCTGCTCCAGGCGGCATCCGCGAAGCCGGCTGGGGTCGTCGGCACGTGACGGAGACCGAGCGGCCCGAGCTGGCCGAGACGGTCTCGCCTGGCGCCGTCCGGCGGAAGCGAGCTCCGCCCCGCCGGCGGAGTGGAGAGACCGAGCCCGCCTGCGCGTCGCGATCAGGAGGATCGCCGGGCGATCAGCACCCCGTCGCGGATCGGCAGCACCGAGCTGACCCAGCCCGGATCCTCGGTGATCATCCTGGTGAACGTGCGGATGCCTTCGGTGGCCGGTGTCCGATTCTCCGGGTCGAAGATCTGCCCGCTCCACAGCAGGTTGTCCGTGATGAGCAGACCGCCGGGCCGCAGCTTCTCGGCGATCACGCCCAGCGCCTCCGGGTAGCCCTGCTTGTCGATGTCGTTGAAGATGACGTCGAAGTCACCCGGCGACGCGCGCAGCGCGGCGACCGCCTCGCCGACCTGGAACTCGACCTGGTCGGCCAGCCCCACCGCGTCGAGGTACTCGCGCGCCTTGCGCGAGAGCTCCTGGTCCCACACCACGTGGTGCACCACGCCGCCGCCGTTCTCCTTCACTCCGCGCGCGAACCACCCGGTCGAGTAGCCGTAGCCCGAGCCGAGCTCGAAGATGCGACGCGCTGCGGTGAGGCGCGTGAGCAGGTAGCAGAGATGACCGCTCGCCGGACCGATGATCGGGAAGCGCGTCCTGGCCGCCTCCTCCTCCATCGCGGTGGTGAGGGCATCGCGCGGCGGCACCAGCTGGTCGAGATACTCGGCGACTCGCGGGTCGATCAGCTTCATCGCTATCTGGGGCCATCCGGGGCCAGCCGGGGGTCATCCCGAAATGCGCCGTCGCGGCGCCAGAGTCATGGCTGGCGAGGGAATGGTACCCGACCATTCCCCGAGGCAGCGCCGTCCGCGGCGCCAGAGTCATGGCTGGCGGAGGGAAGGGTACCCGACCATGAGCATCGGCGGTGCGCGCCGATCGTCGCGTTCAGTCGTCGATCACGAACGTGATCAGCAGGTTGACCTGGTACTCGCTGATCGCGCCCTTGCTCACGCGAACCTGCTGCTCCTTGACCCACGCGCTGCGGACGTTGCGGAGCGTCTGGTTGGCGCGATCGATGCCGACGCGGATCGCGTCCTCGAAGCTCTTGGTCGAGGTCGCGCTGATCTCCGTGATCTTCGCGACCGACGCGCCTCCCTCCCTCCCGCCTCGACGCTGGCTCCGGTCGCGG
>DATKDQ010000421.1:0-8169 GCA_035544635.1 Thermoanaerobaculia bacterium | reverse complement strand
CGGACTCGCTCTTGGGCGCCGCTGGGCGCCGGTGGCCGCGGCGCGCGACGCTCTCGACATCCCGGTGCACCGGTGCCAGCACCTCGTCCTGCTTGGCGAGGAGCATGCGGATGCCGCTCAGGCCCAGGTCGAGCAGGGCGTCGTTCTCCTCTCTGGTGAAGCTCCGCGTCTCCCCGGTGCCCTGGATCTCGACCAGCCGGCCCGAGCCGGTGGCGACCAGATTCATGTCGACCTCGGCGCGGCTGTCCTCGGCGTAGTCGAGATCGAGCCTCGGGACGCCGTCGACGATGCCGACCGACACCGCCGCCAGCGCGTCGATCACCGGCCAGCGCTCGAGGTCCCCCGCCAGCAGGAGCTGCGACAGCGCCTGCACCATCGCCACGTAGCCCGCGGTGATGGCGGCGGTCCTGGTGCCGCCGTCGGCCTGCAGCACGTCGCAATCGACGGTGACGGTGAACCCCGGCATCGCCTTCAGATCGACCACGGCACGCAGGCTGCGGCCGATCAGCCGCTGGATCTCGGCCGACCGTCCCGAGGGACGGCCCCGGGTCACCTCGCGGGTGGCGCGGGTCTGGGTGGCGCGAGGCAGCATCGCGTACTCGGCGGTGAGCCAGCCGCTGCCGGCCTCCTCCAGGAACTTGGGCACCCGGCGCTCGGCCGAGGCCGAGGTGAGGACCTTGGTGTCGCCGAGCTCGATCGACGCCGAGCCCTCCGCGAACTTCATCACGCCGAGCTGGAGCGACACCGGTCGCAGGGCATCGGCGTCGCGATCGTGGCTGCGTTCCACCCTGGTCGTGGGCGTCATCGCTTCGATCTTGACAGATCGACCGAGCCGGCGGCCTCGCGGTCGACGACGTCGACGCGCTCGAGCTCGATTCCCGGTCCGAGGATCCGGTGCGCCAGGCGCGCGAACGGCGGGCTCGCGTCGGTGACCAGCAGGCGGTGCCGCGGCGCGGCGCCGCGGGGGGCGGCGAGGCCCGCCTGCTCGAGGGCGCGGGCGACCACGAGCGAGATCGCGGCCGCGGAGTCGACCAGCGAGATCTCCTCTCCCGCGACCTGCCTCAGCGCCGCGCGCAGCAGCGGGTAGTGCGTGCACCCGAGCACCAGCGTGTCGATGCGCTCGGCGAGGAGCGGGGCGAGATAGCGGCGCACCACCTCGACCGCGATCGGGTCCTCTTCCCAGCCCTCCTCGACCAGTGGCACCAGCAGCGGACAGGCGCGCACCAAGACGACCAGGTCGGGATCGAGGCGCTCCAGCACGCGCGGGTAGACACCGGAGGCGATCGTCGACTCGGTGGCGATCACGCCGACCCGGCCGCGCGCGACCTCGACCGCCGCGCGCGCTCCGGGCTCGATGACGCCCCAGGTCGGCACCGGCGGCCGGAACCCGTCGAGCGCCGTCGCCGAGGCGGTGTTGCAGGCGACCACCACCGCCTTCACTCCCTGCTCGACCAGGAACGCCACGTTGCGCCGCGTGTAGCGTGCGACCGTCGCCGGAGACTTGGTGCCGTACGGAAGGCGCGCGGTGTCGCCGAGGTAGAGGAGCGACTCGCCCGGCATCCGTTCGAGCAGGGCCTTGGCGACGGTCAACCCGCCGACGCCGGAGTCGAACACGCCGATCGGCCGATCGTTCACGACGTCTCGAGGTTCCGCGCCGGATAGAGCGGGCGCGAGGTGTCGATGTGGCCGCCGAAGGTGCGGGGCTGGCGGCCGTTCCACAGCACCACCAGGGAGCGTGCGGCCTCGACGTTCTCGACCACGCTGTTGACCAGGCTGTAGAGCGCGAGCATCTCCGCCCTCGAGCCGGCGAAGGGGGGCCTCGGATGAGCCTGAGACCGCAGGTCGACGTAGGCGGTGCCGTCGGCGTCGACGTGCACCTCGCCGACCTCGACGTCGGGTGGGAAGGGGCGGTACGCCGCCTCCGCGCGCGGTCCTTCGAGCAGGCCCGCGACGATGCGCTCCGCGAAGGTCGACGGGTCGTTGGACCAGGTGAGATCGCGCGGCTCGCGCACCAGGCGCCCCTGGGCGCCGACGAAGTAGAGCTGGACGCGCACCTGCTCGGTGTCGCCGCTCTCCGCCGCGGCCTCGCCCGCGATCTCCGGCGCGCGGCCGTCGGAGGAGACCGGCCGATCCTTTCGCGCCGCGACCACGAGCGCCAGAAGGCCCAGCGCCGTGGCGCCGGCGAGGAGGGCCCAGGATAGCCGTCGGTTCATTCCCGACCCACGGACGCGCGTTCGGGGCCGCTGTCGAGGATCGACTTGAAGCGGACGACGGCGCGCGCCACGGCGTCGAGCAGGTCGGCCCGATAGGCGGGATCGAGCAGGCGAGCCTCCTCGGCGGGGTTGCTGATGAACCCCAGCTCGAGCAGGACCGCGGGCATGGTCGCTCCCATGAGGACGGCGAACGGCGCCTGGCGGACTCCCCGATCGGGGAGCCCCAGGGCTCGATTGAGCTCGTCCTGGATCAGGGTCGCGAGGCGCTGGCTCGCCGCCAGGTGCTGGCTCTGCGCGAGGTCCCAGAGCAGGAGCTGGAGGCCCTCCTCCCCGCTCGAGGTCGCCCGCCCTGCCGCCTGGGCGCTGCGGTTCTCGGCCTCCGCCGCCAGGCGCGCCCGCTCGTCGGAGGGCTGGATCGCCAGGAAGTAGGTCTCGGCGCCGTGGGCCGAGGTCGCCGGCGAGGCGTTGAGATGGATCGAGATGAAGAGGTCGCCCTGGATCTGATTGGCGAGCGCGGTGCGGGTGTCGAGCGGCAGGTCGGCGTCCTCGCTGCGGGTGAGAACGACGTGCACGGCGAGCCGTTCCTCGAGCTTGCGCTTCAGCGCCTTGGCGAGGATGAGCGTGAGCTCCTTCTCCTCGGTCCCGGCCGGGCCGATGGCGCCCTGCTCCGAGCCGCCGTGCCCGGGGTCGAGCACGATGGTTCGCAGCCCGGGCCGGTCGCGTGCCGGTTTGGGGTCGAGCGCGGCCGGCGGCGCCAGGTCGGCCTGGCGCGGCGCTGCGGAGCGGGAGATGTCGATCACCAGGCGCAGGCCGCGGCCGGACGCCTGTCCCGGCGCCGCGGCGAGCACGTACGGCTCGGCCGCGGCCGCGCCCGCGGCGAGGTGGAGCCGCACCCTGGTGTCGTCGATCTCGATGCGATCGAGCAGCGAGTGCCGCGGCGGCCGCGGCTCGCGCACGACGCGGAAGCGGTCCGACCGCGACGCGATCTCGACCACCGACCCCAGCGTGGCCACCTCGTAGCGCGGCGGGTGATCGAACTGGAGAACGACCGTCGTCACGCCCTGGATGTGGACCACCTGGAGGTCGAGGCCGACCTCGCGGGCGCGCCGGCTCCGCACCTCGAGCACGCCGGTGGTGGGGCTCCAGGCGAGGTCGACGCCGTGGAGCTCTCCGATCCGTTCCAGCGCTTCGAGGGGGGCGAGGAGCCCTGCCGGCGTCCAGATCGGAGCCTGGCGCAGGTTCACGATCTCGCGGCCCACGGTCATCGCGTACGCGTTCGGCCCGAGCACGACGTCGATCCCGCCGGCGGTCACCCGGTGGCTCCGGTCGACCGGGACCAAGAGGTGATCGACGCCGAGGCGGACCAGGATGGGTTTGAGCAGGAAGAGCGGGCCGTACGGGCCGTTCGCCATGGGCAGCGGCTCGCGCCGGCCGTCGATCTCGAGCTGCGCCAAAGAGGTCGCCGGCGCCGCCTCGGGGCGTTCTTGCGCGGGCGCGGGGACTGCGAGGAGAAGGGCGACCGTCAAGGCCGCGCAAGCGGTTCTCACCGCCGGCGAGAATAGCACCGCCGCGGCGCCGGATCTGTTGGAAAGACGGGAGCGAGCCGAGCTAGGCCTTGGTAGCGCATAGGGGATTCGAACCCCTGTTACCGCCGTGAGAGGGCGGCGTCCTAGACCCCTAGACGAATGCGCCCCGCGAAAGGACCGGCTGTGGAACCTAGCACAGCTCGGAAGCGGCCTCAACCGCCGGCGTCCATCGTCGAGCCGTCGAACGCCGAGCCGGCGCTCATCTCTCGGAGCTCGCCCGGCTGGCGCCGGTGCTGCGACTGCGGGTCGTGGAGCTGCTCGAGCAGGCGCCGGCCGTCGATCGGCTTGACCAGATAGACGTCGAACCCGGCCTCGGCTCCACGCTTGCGATCGTCCTCGCGGCCGTAGCCGGTCATGGCGATCAGGCGCACCCGTCGTCCCGCCGGCGACTCCCGCACCCGGTGCGCGACCTCGAAGCCGTCGCAGCCGGGGAGGCCGATGTCGATCAGCGCCACGTCGGGCCGGCGCTCCAGGATGAGGGCGAGACCGGCGGGCCCGTCGGCTGCCACCTCCACGCGATGGCCCTCGGCCTCGAGCAGGAGCCGGAGCACGTCGCGCGCGTCGGCGTTGTCTTCGACCATCACGATCGAGAGGCGGTCGCCGCCCAGCCCTGCGGCGGGCTGAGCCTCCGGGGCGGCGACCGGCCGGGTCGAGAGCGGCAGCCGGACCGTGAACTCGCTGCCCTTGCCGAGACCCGCGCTCGCCGCCTCGACCGTTCCGCCGTGCTGCTCGACCAGTCGCCTGACCAGCGTCAACCCGATGCCGAGCCCGCGGCGCATCCCGCCGAGCGGCGACTGCACCTGGAAGAAGAGATCGAACACGCGCGGCAGCGTCTGCGGAGCGATCCCGCTGCCGTTGTCGCGGACTCGCAGCACCGCCTCGCCGCCCTCGGTCAGAGTCTCGATCTCGATCCGGCCTCCCGGGGGCGTGTGCCGGATCGCGTTGGTGAGCAGATTGACGGCCACCTGCTCGAGTCGCACGCGGTCGCCGGCCACCACCGCCGGGTCGGCGTGCACGATCAGCTCGTGGCCCGCCGTCTTGCCGGTCTCGTTCACGGTTTCCGCGGCGCGGAGGGCGACGGCGCCGAGGTCGATCGGTTGGACCTCGAGGACGACCTTCCCGGAGATCGTCCGGCTCAGGTCGAGGATGTCATCGAGCAGGCGGCTCAGGTGGTGCGTCTGGCGCACGATGATCTCTCTCGCGTGCGCGCCGCGCTCGTCCTTCTCGACCAGGCTCAGAAAGCTGGCGGCGTTGGAGATCGCGGCCAGCGGGTTGCGCAGCTCGTGGCTCAGCATCGCCACGAACTCGTCCTTGCTGCGGTTCTCCTCCTCCGCCTGCCGGCGGCCGATCTCGGCCGCCAGCCGGCGCTCCCGCTCGGCGGCGTGCCGGCGCATGACGTCGGCGGCGACGGCGAGCGCGCCGTAGAGCGCCGTCACCTCGCGCACGGCCGTCCTCGGCACCGCCACCGGCTTGCCTTCCTGCACCAGGTGCGCCGAGCGCGCCAGGGTGTCGAGCGGCGTCGTGACCCGGCGCGCGACCCGGATGGCGAGCGCCACGCCGAGAGCCAGAAAGACCGCGGCGCCGCCGCCCCAGAGCAGCATCGAGCGCTGCCCCGGACCGTACCTGGCGGCCTCGCGCAGCGCCACGAACGCGACCCACCCGGTCAGCGGCGAGCGGTCCCACGCGAAGTAGACCGGCGTGCCGTCGAGGCTCGTCCCGCGGCCCCATCGCTCTTCGCGGCCCAGCGCGCCGCGAAGAGCCGGGTTCGCCGGCAGCCCGAGGAAGCGCTCGTGATCCGCGCTGCGAGCGACCATCACACCGCGGCGATCGAGCAGGCCGGCGAATGCTCCGTGGGGGGTCGCCTCCTCCTGCAGGAGATGGGCGAAGCCCTGAGGGGACATCGTCATCCGCAGCGAATAGACCACGCGACCGTCGCGTACCACCGGCACGTCGAGCGACACCTCGGGCCGCTTCGAGGCCGCATCGGCCGACAGGTCGGAGTACACCGGCTGCCCGGTGTCGAACAGCTGGCGCAGCGCGTGGAGGCCGGCGAGAATCTCCGCCCCCGACTCGCCGGGAACCCCCTCTTCTTCCCAGGGAGCGCCCGACTCTTCCCCGGGAGCGCCCGCCGATGGGGGGCGCAGCACGCCCGAGGCGCCCAGTGAGCTCGCGGTGTCGCTCAAGGGCCGGCCCGAGGCGGCGAACAGGACGATTCGTGAGCCCGGTCGTCGCTCGATGGCCTTCACCGAGAGCCGATGGAAGCCCTCGAGGTCGGCCAGGTCGAGCTCGCGGGAGGCGGCCAGGGTGTTGAGGATGGCGCGGGTCGCTCCCCACTCCCGGTCGACGGCGAGCGAGAGCGTGCTCGAGGCGTAGAGCATCCCATGGCGCAGCGAGTCGTCCTGCAGGTCGACGTTGTGGCGGACGATCGCGCCGGTGAAGACGAGGAGCGGGAGGAGGGAGGCCAGAACCGTGACGACGAGAAGGAAGCGGAGAGACCGGCCCCAGGGTACCCGCGCCGGTTCGGGTGGTGCGCCGTCGCTGGCGCGCTCGCGAGGCATTTCCGCGCTCCGCTTGACGGACTCGATCGCGGCGCCCGGCCCGTCATGGCGGGACGTTCCCGGGCGCTCCCCCGCGCTATCCCCGTCGGCCGACTGTATCCCGATCCTGGCCTGGGCGCCACTGCAACAGCCCGCAGGCAGGCTTCAACGCTCCAGGTGCCGGCGCTGCGCGCCGTGACGTAGAAGAGATGGAAGAGAAGGGCGCCCCTCACTGAGGGGCGCCCCGATGAAAGGAATCCCCGAGCCGCTGGGCTCCGATGCGCTACCGAGGCCCGCAGGCCTCGCTTCCGACCTCGGCTACGGGCACCCCGGCGTCGTGATCGAGTCGGTGCCCGTCACCATATCTCCCTCGTAGGTCTCGGCGGTGAGCGTGAGCTCGGTGTCCCCGCACGAAACCCCGATGGCCGGCGTACTGAAGTGGACCACCATGTCCAGGTCGCCGTCGCCGTCGACGTCCTCCGCTATGCCCTGAGCGTGCGCCAGCGGCGCCTCGCCGGGCCCGAACCGAAGGGTCTCGACGTCGATCGAGTCCCAGGGGTCGAAGTCGATCGCATCGCCGTCCGCCACGTTGGTGGTGAGGATGGCCACCGGCACGACACCCTTGCTCTTCGGGTTGATCGAGTTCGGAACGCCGCCGGGCTTGATGTCGATCGTGATCTCGAGCGGGTCGCCGCCCTCCCCTCCCGCCATCACCATGAAGTGCGCGAGCAGGTTCGAGATGAGCCGGTACTCGTTGTCGCCGGGCGTCGCCAGCGTGTCGGTGAACATGTTGCTGTCGGACAGGACGACCACGCGGCCGGCCGCGCCGTACGCGAAGCCGATGGGCCCGACCACGCCGTTCACCACGATCCTGCCGAGGATCTTGGTGCCCGGCCCGCTGACGTTGAGCGAGCCGGAGCCGGCGAACTCGATCGAGACGAGCCCCGAGGTCAGCGGATCGGGCTCGAAGTGGGCGAGGTCCCATCCGCCGAGGATGGTGTCGGGCGTGAACTCGAGCCCGTAGGGCGCCAGGAGAGTGTTGTGGCTTTCCCTGGCGAATCCCGCCGGGAGCTCACCGGTGACGAGCACGCTGCCGCCGTTCGCCACGAAGCTCTGAGTGGCTGCGATCTCGTCCGGCCAGAACGCCAACTCGAGATCGAAGAGCATCAGGACGTCGTAGCCCTCGAGCGCCTCCGGAGTCAGGTCGCCGGGGAAGCCGTCGAGCTCGTAGATGGAGTGGCCCGCCGCGACCACCGCGGCCGCGAACTTGCTGTAGCCCCCTTCGAGCCAGAGCTCGTCCTGCGGCGGCGTGTCGGTGTCGTGGGTGTCGGCCCACAGGATGTTGAGCGGCGCGGCGGCGAGCGGTGGCGCGGCGGAAGTGAGCATGATCAGCGCGATACCGATCGAGGAGAGCCATGGACGGTGCATCGAGAACCTCCTCTCCGGGACGCGGGTCCCGGTCATCCCTCGCGGGCCTGACCCCCATCCCACTGGTGCCGCCTGCCCGCCCATGCGGCGGGAACGGAGCCGAAAAAGAAGAGAAAGCGGACTCGTAGAGCTTATAGAGTCATGTCTACAGACTGTCAAGTAGGTATGCTCCACAAGACCGCTCACTAAGTGAGCTATCTGATGCAAGTGGCTCTGACCACTTGGCTTTTGGCTAACGAGATCAGCGCGTCGACGCGGGGGGGGCGGGCTCGAGCTCGAGGAGGGGATCGCCGGCGGCGATCTCCGCTCCGTCCTCGGCGAGGACGCGCGCTACGCGGGCGCGCGGCGGGAGCCCGCCCGCGCCGGTGTAGCGGAGGTGGGCGAACGTCTTCATCACCTCGATGA
>DATKDQ010000420.1:0-3570 GCA_035544635.1 Thermoanaerobaculia bacterium | reverse complement strand
GCCGAAGCGGCAGCTGGCCAGCGACCTGCGCGAGACCGTGGACTCTGTCCTCTCGTCGTCGGCCCAGCAGCGCCGCCGCTCCGAGGTGATGGAGTCGATGGTGCGCAGCGACGCCACCTTCGAGATCAAGAACGATCGCCGCCTGTTCTCCCCGCTCATCAGCTACCTGCAGGAGTGCCTGGCCAACCTGGGGACGCTCGACGAGGCGGAGCGCACGCGCGTCGGCGTGGCGCTCGAGGAGGCACTGGTCAACGCCGCCGAGCATGGCAACCTCGAGCTCGACTCGGCGCTGCGCGCGAACGATCGCAAGGCCTACCTCGAGCTGGCCGACCAGCGGCGCGGCCGCGAGCCGTATCGCGATCGGCGGGTGTACGTCGAAGCGCACCTGTCGCGCGAGGAGGCGCGCTTCATCGTGCGCGACGAGGGGAACGGCTTCGACCCCGGCACCCTGCCCGATCCGCGCGACCCCGAGAACCTGCTCAAGGTCAGCGGCCGCGGCGTCCTCATCATGAGGACGTTCATGGACGAGGTCTCCTTCAATCGCGAGGGCAACGAGGTGACGCTGGTCAAGCTGTGCACGCCGATTGCGGCCGACCGGCAGTAGCGACCTCGGGCGCACCAGCTGCGCGCCCGGCACGCGGCGAGCCCGCCCGCGGGTCGAAATGCTCCTGCCGCGAGGCGGCGAGACCGCTAGGATAGAGTCGAAAGGAGCGCCGCTCATGGCCATCGCCGCCAAGTTCCGCCTGCCAACCCGCGAGGAAGCGCTTCCAGGCCGCGACCGCACGATGCCGGTCGCTCCGCGCCACCACGTGCTCGACGCGCCGCTCGCGCCGCCGTATCCGGACGGGACCGAGCTCGCGCTCTTCGGCATGGGCTGCTTCTGGGGCGCCGAGCGCAAGTTCTGGGAGCTGCCCGGCGTCCACAGCACGGCGGTGGGCTATGCCGGTGGCTCGACGCCGAACCCGACCTACGAGGAGACCTGCTCCGGCCTGACCGGGCACGCCGAGGTGGTGCGCGTCGTCTACGACCCGAAGCGCGTGAGCTACGAGGATCTGCTCCGCGTGTTCTGGGAGAGCCACGATCCCACCCAGGGAATGCGCCAGGGCAACGACGTCGGCACCCAGTACCGCTCGGCGATCTACACCTACGGTGCGGACCAGGCGGCGGCCGCGGCGGCGAGCCGCGACGCCTACCAGCGCGCCCTCGCCGCCGCCGGGCACGGCGCGATCACGACCGAGATCCGCGAGGCGCCGGAGCTCTACTTCGCCGAGGACTACCACCAGCAGTACCTGGCGAAGAACCCCTGGGGCTACTGCGGCATCGGCGGCACCGGGGTGTCCTGCCCGGCGGGCATCGCGCGCGCCAGCTCCTGAGAGTCGACCCGGGGGCTTGCCTGCGGCTCCAGGCAGCGGGCGCGCTGCTACACTGCCCCGATTCATGGCGCCACTGGTTCGCGTCTCGGTCGAGGTCAATGGTCGTTCCTACGAGCGAGAGGTAGAGCCGCGCCTCCTCCTCTCCGACTTCCTGCGCCACGAGCTCGGGCTGACCGGCACCCACGTCGGCTGCGAGCACGGCGCCTGCGGTGCCTGCACCGTGCTGCTGGATGGAGAGGCGGTTCGCTCGTGCCTCCTGTTCGCGGCGCAGGTCGATGGGGGCTCGCTGCGCACGGTCGAGGGCCTCGCGCCCCACGGCGGGGCGCTCGACCCGCTGCAGGCGGCGTTCCACCAAGCCCACGGGCTCCAGTGCGGGTTCTGCACCCCCGGCATCCTCATGAGCCTGGTGCCGTTCCTGGAGGAGAACCCGGCGCCGTCGCGCGCAGAGATCCGGCACGCGCTCACCGGCAATCTGTGCCGCTGCACCGGCTACCAGAAGATCGTCGACGCCGTCGAGCTGTGGGCGCGGCGGGCCGGCGCCGGCGGGGCCGGCGCGGCCCCGCGGAGCGCAGGCGAGCCCGCGGCGGCGAAGAGCCACCCCGACTCCGTGAGCACGGAGCGCTAGGGCGAGCGCTCCGTCGCGCGCCGCGCGGCGATCGCCGCGTGAGCCGCCGCCGCCGAGCCTGAGATCTTCGATGACCACCCGCTACGTCGGCGCGCCGATCCCCCGCAACGAGGACCCGCGCCTGCTCACCGGCCGGGCGCTCTTCGTCGACGACGTCGCTCCCCACGGTCTCCTGCACGCGGCGTTCGTGCGCTCGCCCTTCGCGCACGCTCGCCTGCGTGGGGTCGACGCCGCAGCGGCGCGGCGGCGCCCCGGCGTGCACGCCGTTCTCACCGCCGCCGATCTCGGCGACTACTGGCGGCCCGGGCCGCTCCTGGTGCCGCCGCCGCCGATCGCGGGCATCGTGTTCCACGCGCGCACGCAGGTGCCGCTCGCGCGCGACAAGACGCGCCACGTGGGTGAGCCGGTCGCGGTGATCGTCGCCGACAGCCGATACCTCGCCGAGGACGCGGCGGCCGACGTCGTGATCGACGCCGATCCGCTGGAGGCGGTGGTCGACCTCGAGGCGGCGCTCCGGCCCGGCGCGCCGCTGGTCCACGACGACCTGGAGTCGAACCTCGCGGCGCGCGCGGCGCAGCGCAAGGGCGACTACGCGGCGGCGCGCACCGGGGCCGCCCACGTCGTCGCGCGGCGCTTTCGCTACGACCGGGGGAGCTCGGCGCCGATGGAGAACCGCGGGGTGGTCGCCGCCTGGGACGCGCGGGCCGAGCAGCTCACGGTGTGGGACACCACCCAGGCTCCCATCCCGATCCGCGACGGTCTCGCGGCGATGCTCGGGCTCTCGGCGTCGCAGGTGCGGGTGGTGGCGCCGTTCATCGGCGGCGGCTTCGGTCCCAAGATCATGATGTTCTACCCCGAGGAGGTGCTGGTCCCCTGGCTCGCCATCCGGCTCGGACGGCCGGTGAAGTGGATCGAGGACCGCGAGGAGAGCTTCTACGCCACCACCCAGGAGCGGGGCCAGATCCACGACGCCGAGATCGCGCTCGATCGCGACGGCAGGATCCTCGGCGTACGCGACGTCTTCCTCCACGACACCGGCGCCTACGACCCCTACGGCCTCACCGTTCCGATCAACAGCCAGTGCACGCTGCTCGGCCAGTACGGCGTCCCCAGCTACGACAGCGAGTTCACCGCCGTCTTCACCAACAAGACGATCGTCACGCCGTACCGCGGCGCCGGCCGCCAGCACGGCGTCTTCGTCATGGAGCGCCTGCTCGACCTGGCGGCGCGCGAGATCGGGATCGACCGGGTCGAGATCCGCCGGCGCAACCTGCTCGCGCCCGGCGACTTCCCGCACCATCACCAGATCCTCTACCAGGACTTCCGGCCGCTGGTGTACGACAGCGGCGACTACCGGCCCGCGCTGGAGAAGGCGGTCGACGCCATCGGCTGGCAGCGCTTCGTCGCCGAGGAGCGGCCGCGGCTGGAGCGTGAGGGCCGGCGCGCCGGCATCGGCCTCGTGACCTACGTCGAGGGCACCGGGATCGGACCGTACGAGGGCGCGCGCGTGACGGTCGGAAGCGACGGCAAGGTGAGCGTCGCGACCGGCGTGGGCACGCAGGGCCAGGGTCA
>DATKDQ010000419.1:0-2246 GCA_035544635.1 Thermoanaerobaculia bacterium | reverse complement strand
GCGCGACCTCTACCCGGTGTGGGCGCCCGACACGCGCGTGCGGCTGTTCGGCGAGGAGCGCTGGAACCTCTTCGACCTGCGGCGCCGGCTCGGCATCGTCTCGCAGGAGCTTCACCTGCGGCATCAGCGCGAGCTGCGTGCCCTCGAAGTGGTCCTCTCGGGCTACCACGCCTCGATCGGCCTCTGGCGCCGCGATCCGGCGAGCCCCGCGCAGCTCGCGAGCGCGCGGGCGATGCTCGAGCGCATGGGCGTCGCGCACCTCGAGAGCCGGCTCTTCACCGCGATGTCCGCCGGCGAGCAGCGGCGCTGCCTGCTGGCGCGCGCGCTGGTCCACGACCCGGCGACGCTGCTCCTCGACGAGCCGACGGTGAGCCTCGACCTGCGCGCCGCCTTCGAGCTGGTAGCCATCCTGCGCGAGCTGGCGCGCGAGGGCCGGACGCTGGTCGTGGTCACGCATCACCTGGACGAGATCCCGCCCGAGATCGAGTGGGTGATCTTTCTCAAGCGCGGGCGGATCGTCGGCCAGGGCGAGCGGGAGGCCATGCTCGCCGCTCGGCCGCTGAGCGAGCTCTTCGGGGTGCCGGTGCGCGTCGTGCGCTCCGGCGGGTTCTGCCGCGTCGTCCCCGGCTAGGGAGATCGAACGGCGGCGGGCGATCCGGGAGCGAGGAGAGCGCGCGAGCCGTGCGACTCCGGTAGATTCCCGCCCCGGAACGGAGGTGCTCGATGTCGGTCAGCCAAATCCCCACCCTGCAGGAGATCGTCCGAGCCGCGCGCGCCAACCTCGATCAGAACGTCTGGGACTACCTGGTCGGAGGAGCGGACACCGAGACCACGCTGCGGCGCAACCGGCAGGCGATCGACTCGCTCGCGCTGCGCCCCCGGATCCTGCGCGACGTCTCCGACGTGCGCGCCGAGCGCGAGCTCCTTGGGCATCGCCTCCGCATCCCGGTGTTCCTGCCGCCCATCGGGTCGGTGCAGGTCTTCAGCCCGGGGGGCGGCGCGAGCGTGGCGCGGGCGGCCGAGCGGTTCGGGTCGCTCCAGTTCCTGAGCTCGGTCTGTCTTCCCGAGCTGGAGGACGTCGCGGCGGTATCGTCGGCACCCAAGGTCTATCAGCTCTACCTGCTCGGCGACGACGGCTGGATGGAGGAGCGGATCCTCCGCGCCACCGAGGCCGGCTACACCGCCTTCTGCCTGACCGCCGACACCCAGGTCTACAGCCGTCGCGAGCGCGATCTCCTCAAGCGCTACATCCCCCGGTCGGGACGGCAGGCCGCCGCCGTCGGCGACTTCGTGTGGCAGGCGCGAATGACCTGGGACACCGTGAAGCGGATCAAGGACCGCTTCACCATCCCGCTCGTGCTCAAGGGCATCGGCACCGCCGAGGATGCCGGCCTCGCCCTCGAGCACGGCGTCGACGTGCTCTACGTCTCCAATCACGGCGGCCGCCAGCTCGACCACGGACGCGGGTCGATCGACGTTCTCCCCGAGGTGGTGGCCGAGGTGGCGGGACGCGCGCCGGTCCTGGTCGACGGCGGCTTTCTGCGCGGCACCGACGTGGTGAAGGCGATCGCGCTCGGCGCGACTGCGGTCGGCGTGGGCCGGCTCTCGTGCTTCGGTCTGGCCGCGGGGGGCGAGGAGGGGCTGGTGCGCGCGCTCGAGATCCTCGAGTACGAGATCCGGATCGCGCTCGCGCTGATGGGTGCGGCGAGCCTCGCCGACCTCGACCCCACGTGCCTGACCACCCTGCCCCCGATCGGGGAGTCGCACGTGGCGAGCGCGTTTCCGCACCTCGATCTCGAGCGGTGGCGATACTGAGCAGGAGCGCCGCGCGGCCCGTAGCCTCCGGAGCGTGCTGGGTAGCACGCTCCTTCGGCTAGTTGCTGTTTGGCGCCGCGGACGGCGCGCGTCGCCCGTCCGCGGACGGACGGGCTCCCGTGCTCCGAAACGCTGACCTGCATTACTCGGACACCCTCCTAGGCCCGGTGCAGAGCTCGCTCGTCTCCCTGGGTGCGAGTGCGCGCCGGCGGTCGCGGTGCGGTTCGCCGTGGGGTGGCACGCCTGCTCCCGACTTTCGCGACTGAACTCATCGAAGAGTGGTAATATGCTTCGGTTGTGCCGGAGGAGGCTCGGTTGGTCATGCCCGATCTGCGGCGGATCGGGAAGTACGACATCCTCGAGCGCATTGCCGACGGCGGGTTTGCGACCCTCTATCGTGGCCGTGACCCGTTCCTGAAGCGGCTCGTCGC
>DATKDQ010000418.1:0-2263 GCA_035544635.1 Thermoanaerobaculia bacterium | reverse complement strand
GGCGATGACCTCCTGCAGGGTGTCGCGGTCGGGGCCGGAGACGCGGACGACGTCCTCCTGGATCGCCGCCTGCACCTTCTTGAGCTTCTGCTCCTTGATCGCCTTGACGATCTCGCGCGCCTTGTCGATCGGGATTCCCTGTTGCAGCGTCACCGTCTGGCGCGCGCGGTCCCCACCCACCGGCTCGACCTTGCCGTAGCCGAGCGCCTTCATCGGCACCTCGCGCCGCACCAGCTTCTGCTGCAGCACGCCCAGCACCGCCTGCAGGGTGAAGGCGTCCCTGCTGGTCAGCACGATCTCGCCCGCCTTCTCGTCGAGCTCGATCGTCGAGCCCGAACCCTTCAGGTCGTAGCGCTGCCCGACCTCCTTGCTCGCCTGGTGGACCGCGTTCTTCACCTCCGGCAGGCTCACCTCCGAGACGATGTCGAAGCTCTGGATCGCCACGGCCAGAGCCCTAGCTCGACGACCCGATCTCGAGGCGAAACCGCGCGCCGGCGGCAGCCGCCCGCCGCAGGGCGCGCTCCAGGTCGCGCAGCTCGGTGGCGACCTCCACGCCGCCGTCGAACGTCGCCTCGGCGTCGATGATCAGTGGCATGGCACGACCTCCCTGATTGCTGGCCCCGGCCTCTCGGCCGGCGGCGCTCGCCACGCGATGTCCATACGGACACCGCCGCGATTGTACGGTGGCCGCGTTCAGCGGTTCAGTGGATGCAGCTCAACCACCTGCGCCACGCGATCGTGCTCGCGGCGTTGCTGGCCGCGCTCGAGGCGTTCTCGCTGCTGTACGTCCTCCGCGGAAGAGCGGGTTCGGCAGCTTTCCGAGCGGCTCGCTCCAGCGGGGCTCGAGATCACGGAGCCCTGAGCCGGGCTCTCGGGCTCGACAGCGCCGCCGGGCCGGGGCTGGCGCTCGGCCGGGCCCATCTGGCGTAGGGGCCGGCCTCTGCGCCGGCCCGTCCGCTGCCAGCACCTCCGCGTCCACGTCGGTGTAGGCGTGCAGCCGATCGCCCGTATACTCCCTCCATGCTGCGCGACGAGCTCGTCGACGCGCTGAAGCGGTATTTCGCAGCCGCCCCGGACGGGCTCGTGGCGGTCTACCTGTTCGGCAGCCGCGCCCGGGGTGAGGGGGGCGCGGTGAGGGACGTCGATCTCGGGCTGCTCTTCGGCGATCCGCCGCTCCCGGCCCACGGCGGGCCGGCGGACCGCATCGCCGACGCGCTCGGCCTGCGCCTGGGGCTCGCCGTGGACGCGGTCGTCCTTGACGCCGCGCCCTCCGACCTCGTGCACCGCGTGCTGCGCGATGGCATCCTCGTCCACGAGGGGGACGCCGCCCGCCGCGTGCGCTTCGAGGTGAGCACCCGCCGCGCCTACCTCGACCTGCTGCCCGTGCTGCGCCAGTACCGCGCCGCGCGAGCGGCGCGATGACCGGGCGATGACCGATCCCGACCTGGTCGCCAAGAAGCTCGCCCAGATCGAGACGCGGCTGTGCGAGCTGCGCACCGAGGCCGACCTCTCGCGGCTCCACGAGGACGTCAAGGAGGAGCGCTTC
This sequence comes from Thermoanaerobaculia bacterium, assembly GCA_035544635.1. Lineage (GTDB taxonomy): Bacteria > Acidobacteriota > Thermoanaerobaculia > Multivoradales > Multivoraceae > DATAFT01. Next base: position 717 of record DATKDQ010000418.1, on the reverse strand, counting down.
GTCGCCCACACCCTGCAGCTCGCGGTGACCTGGACGAGCTGGTCGTCGCCGTCCGGAAGCTGCTGAACGAGTAGCCGCCGCCCGCGCGCGCTAGAACCCGCGCCGCTTGTTGGCCCTTTCGTAAGGTTCGCCGCCATTTTTGCGGTAAAATCGGCGGCGATGTTTCCACGCAGCCTCCCCGTGCCCCGCGCCTCCTGCTTCCTCTTCGGCCCTCGCGGCACGGGCAAGAGCACCTGGGTCCGCGCGACCTTGCCGGAGGCCTTCACGGTCAACCTGCTGCCGCCGCAAGCAACGCTGCGCTACGAGCGCGAGCCCTCCCTCTTCCGCGCCGAGGTCCTGGCGCAGTCGCGGGATCGCTGGTTCGTCATCGACGAGGTGCAGCGCGTGCCCAAGCTCCTCGACGAGGTCCACTTCCTGATGGAGGAGCACGGGTACAAGAAGTTCGTGCTCACCGGGTCGTCGGCGCGCAAGCTCAAGCGTGGCTCGGCCAACTTGCTCGCCGGCCGCGCGGTCGTCAAGCGGCTCTACCCGCTGACCGCCGCCGAAACGGGGTTCTCGGTGCCGGAGTCGCAGGTGCTTCGCTTCGGCTCGCTCCCCCTGAGCGTGACGGCGGAGGACGACGGCGCCCGCGAGGACTTCCTGCGGGCCTACGTGACGATCTACCTGAGCGAGGAGGTCAAGGCCGAGAGCCTGGTTCGCAACCTCGGCGGCTTCGCC
>DATKDQ010000417.1:0-16062 GCA_035544635.1 Thermoanaerobaculia bacterium | reverse complement strand
GCGAGATCGAGGCCGAGGTCACGGCACTCGCCGGCGAGGACGCCGACCGCCGGCTGATGGCCGCCGAGGAGGCGCCGCCGCCGCTGCGGCGCCCCGCCCGCCGCAAGCGCTCGGTGAAGCGGGCCCGGACCTGATCCCTAGGAGCGCGGGGCGCGAAGCGCCAGCGCCGTCCGCGGCGCCAAAGTCATCTGGCCGGAGGAACGTGCTACTCAGCTCGTTCCGTAGGCCAGCGCTCGGTGAGCGACGCCACCAGCTCGTAGTTCTCCGCCACCTCGCTCAAGGGGTGCCCCTCGCGGAAGGACTGCTTGTCGAGCTGGTGCGCCGGGTCGCCGCCCGGCCAGATCCGCCACGAGTCGTTGTCGATCACGTCGGCCACCACCAACTTGCCGTCGCTCGCCCGCCGGCCGACCTCCATCTTGAGATCGACCAGCGCTACCGGGCCGTTCGCGGTCTCGATCGACGCCCACGCGCGCTCGAGCGCCTCGAAGACGGGTGTCATCAACCGCGTCTCGACCTGGCAGAGCTCTTCGGGCGAGAGCAGCGCCGGCGTCTCGGTGAGCGCCGCCGTATGGTCGAGGCGCCCCTTCGCCGGATAGAGCAGCCAGCGGCCATCGTCCTGGACGCGCACCAGCGGATCGGTGTAGACGCCCTGCGCCCAGGCGCCGTCGCGAAGGTAGAGCTCGCGGGCTCGTCCCTCCTCCATCTGCGTCGGCCGTGGAACGAGCGGGGGCATCACCGCCGCGTTCTTGTGGAACATCTCGCGCCGCACCTCGGAGAAGCGGTGCGGCTTCGCGCGCGTGCTCTCGACCCAGGGCTCGCGCAGGAGGATCGAGCCCCACGCGTAGCGCCGCGTGACCAGCTCCAGCGGCAGCATCCCGCACTCGCTGCAGCGGATCGCGCGGTCGCCGGCGGGTCCGAGGTACGCGGTGTCGATGCCGGCGCGCTCGAGCAGCCGGAAGACGTTTCGCGCCTGGATCGTCTTCCAGGCCGCGATGCCGCGGATCGTCTCGCGCTTCGCCGCGTCGCCGCCGGTGAGCTCGTCCTTGGTCTCCAGGATGACCTCGCCGGGGCGGTCGCCGCGACGGATGATCTTGGTCTTGCCCTCGCTCAGGACCTCTCGCATTCGCCACCCCGCGTTCACCAGCCTATCGCCGCGCCGGCGCTCGACTCGCCGATTCGGGCGTAGGGGAGCGGCTCGCCTGCTCCCTCGCTCCCCGGGTCATCGTGCACTGCCACCGCCTCCGGCCACGGTGCGCTCGAGCAGCTCCAGGCGGCTCGCGACCGCCGCCGCGAGGTCGCGATCATGGGTCTCCTGCAGCACGCGCGAGAGGATCGCGACCGCCTCCTCCAGCCTGCCGTCGCGCAGCAGCCGCTCGGCGTGTGTGAGGTCGACGCGCAGCAGCGCCTCCCGCGCGCGCTCGAGGCGGTCGGGATCGGCGCGCCGCGCGAGCAGCGAGTAGAGCTCGGCGGCGCGGACGTGGCTGCCGAGCCGCGCTTCGTAGAGCGTCAGATTGTAGAGCACGTCGTCGCGCGCCGGCAGGCGGCGAAGCGCCTCCTCGAGCGCTTCCAGACCCTCGGGCGCCGGCGCGCGATCGGCGATCCAGGCGGCCCCCAGGCCGGCCCACGCCTCGGCGAGATCGGGCTCGAGTGCGAGGCTGCGCCGGTATCCGGCGCGCGCCTCCGCGAGCAGCGCCTGCGCCGCCGGCGAGCCGCGCTCCTCGGCGGGAAGCGCCGCCGCCGATCGCGCCAGCGAGTGCGCCCTCAGGAAGTGCGGCAGCGGGTCGCGCGGGGCGAGCTCGATCGCCCGCGAGTAGTGGACGCGCGCCGAGCCGTGATCGCCGGCCAGCTCCTCGAGCAGCCCGATCCCCGCGACCGCGCCGGCGTGATCGGGATCGAGGCGCAGCGCGGCTTCGAGGTGCCGCCGCGCGGGCTCGACGCGCGGCGGCTTCTCGTGGGAGAGCAGCCAGCCGAGCCGGTGATGGACGTCCGCCGCGGCGAGCGCCGACGCCTCGACGTCGCCGGCGCGGACGCGAGCGCGCAACAGCGTGCGCAGCGGCTGGTGAGCGGGCCGCGACAGGTGATCCTCGATCCGCCGGTCGATCGCTCGCAGGTCGCCGAAGGTGGTGACGAACGCCTCGGCCGGATCCTCGCCCGAGCGCAGGAGACCGGTGTAGCGCGCGATCGCCGCCCGCCCACCGTCGCCGGCGAGGAGGTAATGCACCAACGCCCAGGACTCGGCGTAGAACGCGGGCAGGCGCCCGCCCTGGTGGACGTGCTCGGCCGAGTCGACGGCGAGCAGCTCCTCGAGGGGGCGGCGCCCCTCGCGGTCGAGCCTCGCCAGGTGCTCCGGAACCGGCCGCCCCACCCATGCCACATCGCGGCCGACCTCGAGGGTGCTGTAGAACTCGGCCAGCCCCTCGTTGAGCCAGAGCGGTGCTTGCGGCAGGTGGTGGTGCACGAACCGGTGGAGAGCCTCGTGGTAGAGCACGCGCCGCGCGTCGCGCGACACCGCCCCGCCGACCGCGATGAAGTCGCCGTGGGGATGGGTGAGGAAGAACCCGGAGACCGCGACCGGCCCTCCGTCGCTCGACCGTGGAGCGTACCGGGAGAAGGTCTCCTCGCTCGAGAACACGAACACGTCGGCCTGGAGCGGTGGAGGAGCCTGGTCCGGATTGAGGCCGGCGAGAAGCGACTCCAGCGCTTCGAGATCGATCGCCAGCTCGCGCAGGGTGGGAAGCGGGACGTCGCCGAGGAGCACGAAGTGCTCGGTCGCGACCCGGCGCCAACTCGCGGGATCGATCTCCTGCGGCGCCACCGCGCCCCGGTGCCCGAGCGTCGCCTCGCCGTGTACGGCGCGCGCTCCCGGAGAAGAAGCGATTCCCAGCGCCAACCCCAGCGCGAGCAGGACCCGGAGGCTGCGGTGAGGCGTCACCACCGGGCCCCTGCTCGCATCGCCGCGATCATCTCCCGCACCGCGGCGTCCATGCCGACCAGCACCGCCCGCGACACGATGGAATGGCCGATGTTGAGCTCTTCGACCTGAGGCACCGCCGCGACCGGTCCCACGTTCGCGGTGGTGAGCCCGTGCCCGGCATAGACCAGGAGCCCGCGCTCCTCGCCGAGCGCGGCCGCGCGCAGGACCTTGGCGAGCTCGGCCTCGCGCGCCGCCGGCGCGGCGCGGGTGTAGGCGTCGGTGTTGATCTCGAACCCCGGCACCAGCTCGGCGCCGAGCGTCGCCATCCGCTCGATCTGGCGCGGATCCGGGTCGAGGAAGAGCGAGACGGCCATCTGCGCCGCGCGCAGCTCGGTGACCGCGGCGAGCACCCGCTCCAGGGCGGCGCCGGCGAGATCAAGGCCGCCTTCGGTGGTCACCTCGCCCGCCCGCTCCGGCACCAGCGTCACCTGGTCGGGCCGGATGCGCACCGCGATCTCGACCATCTCCCGATCGCTCGCCATCTCGAGGTTCAGCTTGCCGCCGACCCGCTCGCGCAGCCGCTCGAGGTCGCGCTCCTGGACGTGGCGCCGATCCATGCGCAGATGCGCCGTGATGCCCGATGCGCCCGCCGCCTCCGCGATCGCCGCCGCCTCGACCGGGTCGGGGTACGCAACACCGCGCACCTGCCGCAGCGTCGCGACGTGATCGATGTTCACCGAGAGCCGAATCCCCACCTCCATGGCCGGCCGATCCTAGCGTGAAGCCTGGCCGGACGGGTGCCCTGGTACAGTACGAAGTGATGCTCACGGCGGACCAGTCGGCCGCTGTCGACGAACGGACGATGGCCGAGGTGAGCCGCCGGCGGATCTTCGCCATCATCTCCCACCCCGACGCCGGCAAGACCACGCTGACGGAGAAGATCCTGCTCTACGCCGGGGCGATCGCGCTCGCTGGCGCCGTGCGGCGCAAGGGGCAGCAGCGTCACGCCCGATCGGACTGGATGGAGATGGAGCAGAAGCGCGGCATCTCCGTCACCTCGACGGTGCTCCAGTTCGAGTACGCGGGCTGCTGCTTCAACCTCCTCGACACCCCCGGCCACCAGGACTTCAGCGAGGACACCTATCGGGTGCTGACGGCGGTCGACTGCGCCGTCATGGTGCTCGACGCCGCCAAGGGGGTCGAGCCCCAGACCCTGAAGCTGTTCGAGGTGTGCCGGCGCCTCAGGCTGCCGGTGGTGACGTTCATCAACAAGATGGACCTTCCGGGACGCGAGCCGCTCCAGCTGCTGGACGACATCGAGCGGGCGCTGGGGATGACGGCGGCGCCGCGCAACTGGCCGATCGGCGCCGGCCACGACTTCCTGGGCGTGTACGACATCGCAGCGGCGCAGGTCCTGAGCTTCGACCGCGTGGCGCGCGGTGAGCGCGCGGCGCCCGTCCGCATCGCCGGCCTCGACGATCCCGATCTCGACTTGCTCCTAGGCGAACGGCACGCGCGCGATCTCCGCGAGGCGACAGAGCTGCTGCGCGGCGCCGTTCCGGCCTTCGACCGTGAGCGGTACCTCGCCGGGCTGCAGACGCCGGTCTTCTTCGGCAGCGCGCTCAACAACTTCGGAGTCGAGCCGTTTCTGGCCGCGCTGGCCGCGCTGGCGCCTCCGCCCGCCCCGCGCGACAGCGATCGCGGGCCGATCGACCCGCTGCACCACGCCTTCACCGGCTTCGTGTTCAAGATCCAGGCGAACATGGATCCGCTGCACCGCGACAGCATGGCCTTCCTGCGCATCGTCTCCGGACGCTTCGAGAAGGGAATGGCGGTCGACCACGCGCGGCTCGGCAGGCGCCTGCGCCTTCCCCGCGCGCACCGGGTGTTCGCCCAGGAGCGAGAGACCACCGAGGAGGCCTTCGCCGGTGACGTGGTGGGCCTGGTCAATCCCGGGATCTTCATCCTGGGCGACACGGTGAGCGATGGGCTCCGCGTGCGCTTTCCGCCGGTGCCGCGGTTCGCGCCCGAGCACTTCGCCCGGCTGCGCCCGTCGTCCGTCGACAAGCACAAGGCGTTTCAGAATGGCCTGCGTCAGCTCGAGGAGGAAGGCGCGATCCAGCTCCTCTACGAGATCTCGGCGGCCCGGCGCGAGCCGATCCTCGCCGCGGTGGGCGAGCTCCAATTCGACCTCGTTCAGTCTCGGCTGGAGCGGGAGTATCGGACCCCGACGACGATCGAGCGGCTCTCCTACCGGTCGGCAGTGTGGGTCCAGGCGCCCGACCCGCAGGCGGCCATCGACTGGCCCATGAGCGGCGTTCTCCGCGCCCGCGACCGCGAGCATCGCCTGGTCGCTCTGTGCGAGAGCCGTTGGGTCGAAGAGCGGTTGGCCGAGAAGAACCCGGGCCTCGTTCTGGCACGGATCGTGGATGACCAGCCGATCGGGGAGAACGCCGAGAGGCCTTGAGAGCTCGAGGCCGTCGGCGTCTCCGCGAGGCCGCGGCTCCATGAACGCCCTGAATCTGCTGCTGGGTCTTGCGCGCCGAAGCGGCTACATCCGGTCCTGCATAGCGGGCTCGGTGCAGAACTACCGCTTTCTTTCTGGAAGGGGCCTTGCACCGAAGTGTCCATTGAGCTTCCTCCGTGAGGAGCGGGGGAGCCCGGCGCCGGCGGACGCCACGGTGGAGCTCCCGAGCGTGCTGGGCGGCGGAGGTGGGACCAGGCCCGAGGAGATGGCGTACCTCGCGGTGGTGACGCGGCTGCTCCAGCCGCGGACGATCTTCGAGATCGGCACCTTCACCGGTCTGACCACCTGCGCGTTCGCCATCAACGCGCCGCCGGACGCGCGCGTGATCACTCTCGATCTCCCCCCCGACTTCTCGACGCAGCAGCTCGGGACGTCGGAGTTCATCGACAGCGACAAGGGGCTGGTCGAGGAGCGCAGCCTCGGCCTGTACCTCCGGCGCTTCGGCCTCGAAGGCAGGTGTACGCAGCTTCTGTGCGACTCGATGGCGTTCGATCCGGCGCCCTACCTCGGTGTGGTGGAGCTGGGCTTCATCGACGGCGCGCACGCCCTGCCGTTCGTCGTGAACGACACCGAGAAGATGGCGGCGATGTTGACCGACCGCGGCCTGGTGTTCTGGCACGACTACGGTGGAATGGGTGAGTTCGGGCCGCTCACCGCCTACCTCGAAGGCCTGTCGAAGCGCGCCCCGCTCTACCGGGTCCCGTTCACCTCGCTGGCCTGGACCACGGGACGTGATCTGAAGGCGGCGCTGTTGCCGGCCAGGGAACGCCAGCGCGCGGCGCCGCTCCGCGCCTCTGAGACTCGCCGGGTGTGAGCGGAGAGCGGCCGGTCAGCTCAGATGCCGCTCCAGCGTCTCGGCGATCTGGCTCGCCATGCTCTGGATCGTCGATTGGTCGCGGCCCTCGATCATGATGCGGGCGAGCGGCTCGGTGCCGCTGTAGCGCAGCAGCACCCGGCCCTCGTCGCCGAGGCGGCCGCGAATCGTGGACAGGAGCTCCGGGAGCCCCGGGATGTCGTCGAACCGCTCCTTGCGGCGGACCACCACGTTCTGGAGGGTCTGGGGGAAGGTCTCGAACGGGGCGGCCAGCCGCGACAGCGGGGCTTCGGAGCCCGCCGCCAGGAGGGCGACCTGGAGCGCGGACAGCAGGCCGTCGCCGGTCGAGCCCAAGTCGAGGTTCACCAGGTGGCCCGACTGCTCGCCGCCGAGCCGTACCCGACGCCGGCGCATCTCCTCGACCACCTCGCGGTCGCCGATGCCGCAGCGCACCACCGCGATGCCCTCCCGGGCCAGGGCGGCGTCGAGGCCGAGGTTGCTCATCTCGGTCACGACGACCATCGCCGGATCGAGCGTCCCTCGTGCCTTCCGCGCCCGCGCCAGCAGGAAGAGGATGGCGTCGCCGTCGAGCACGCGTCCGGTCTCGTCGGCGACCATGCAGCGGTCGGCGTCGCCGTCGAACGCGACGCCGAGGTCGCTTCCGGTCTCCCGCACCAGACGTGCGATCTCGGCCGCGGTGGTCGAGCCGCATCCGACGTTGATGTTCACCCCGTCCGGACGGTCGTGAAACGCCTCGACCCGCGCTCCCGCCGATTCGAAGAGCCGCCGGGCCCAGGGCGAGGCGGCGCCGTTGGCGGCGTCGATCGCGACCCGCAGGCCCGCGAGCGCCTGCGGTGAAGGAAGCGTCGCGAGCAGTCGGGCCAGATAGCGCTCGCCCAGCGCCGGCTCGGGCGTCGAGGTGCCTTCGGCCAACGACAGCGCCGCGGGCGCTGCGCCGAGCCGCGCCTCGAGCCGCCGCTCGTCCTCCTGGCTCCACTTGAACCCGAGGGCGTCGAAGAGCTTCACGCCGTTGTCGCACCAGGGGTTGTGGCTCGCCGAGATCGACACCCCCGCGCCGGCGCCGAGCTCGAGGACGAGCGCGGCCACCGCGGGCGTGGGCACGACGCCCGCATTGGCGACCTCGGCGCCCGCGGTGACGAGCCCCGTCTCCACCCAGCTCGCGACCTCCGGCGTGCTGTCTCGGGTGTCGCCGCCGAGGACGACGAGCGGCGGACGGCCGTCGGTCGCGCGGCGCAGGCCGTCTCCCAGCGCCCAGCCCACCCGCGTGACGGTATCGGCGTCGATCGGCGGGGAGCCGAAGACGCCGCGGATTCCATCGGTGCCGAAGAGCGAGCTCATGCGCAGCCTCTCGGTCGTCTCTCAGTAGCGGGTCCAAGGGTCGGTCCGCTCGCCGCTCTGCTCGGGTCGCGGATGGTGAACGAGCGTGTGCTGCTCCGCGTCGATGCGCGTGGCCAGGAGTGCCGTCCTTCAGTTTCCCGGGATCGACTCGTTGGTCTCGGCCGCGGAGCCGGCCGGCACGATCGCGCTCGACAGGCTCGGCGGCTCGAGCAGGACGGAGACGCGGACGGTACTCGATCCGAGCACCTGGATCAATGGATGAGGGGGCTCGAGCGTGACCGACTGCTCGAAGCTTCGGGCGCGGCCGGCGATCGAGACCGGCGCCAAGATGGTGTCCCGGCTCTCGAGCAGGCTCTGCGGGCCCTTGACGGTGACGAACTCGGGCACCACCCCGTGCTCACCCTCGACCGCGCCGGCGGCCGGCTCGCCGCGCCCGTCGGGGACCACGCGCAGGCGCTTCTGGATCTCGCGATCGACCCGCAGCGACAGCCGGTCCGGGCTGATCGAGACCACGTCGATCCCCGGGGGCCGCGAGATGTGCCGGGTCTCGAGCACGATCTCCTGAATGCCGGCGCGCGGCTCGAGGCTGATCACGGCGCTCACCTGGAACGGGTTGAGGTCGAGGATCGTCTGCTCCCCGCCGCTCACCCGGACTTCGAGCGTCGAGGTCGGGTCGAGCAGGACGTAGCCCTGCGGCGTGTTGTAGGTCACCGGTACGCTGGAGAGCGCCCGCTCGCTGGAGGCGCCCTCGCGGCCGCTGTAGGAGAAGAGCAGCCACAGGACGACCGCCATCACGACCGAGAGCAGGCGCAGCGGCCACAGCTTATGAGGCACGCCCCACCTACGCCTCCCTGGCGCCGCCGCGGGTCTCGCGCACCAGGTGCTTGTACAGATAGTTGCGCAGCTCGCGCGAGTCGAGGTCGAGCGTGATCTCGCCGTTGTGCGCGGCCGAGATGCGGCCGGTCTCCTCCGACACGACGATCGCCACCGCGTCGGTCTCGTCGCTGATGCCCAGCGCCGCCCGATGGCGCGTGCCGAGCTCGATCGGGAGATCGGTCTGCCGGGTGAGCGGCAGGAAGCAGGCGGCGGCGGCGACCTTGTCGTCACGGATGATGACGGCGCCGTCGTGGAGCGGCGCCCCCGGCGTGAAGATGTTGATGAGCAGGTCCGCCGAGAGGGCCGCGTCGAGCTCGACGCCGCCCTCGATGAACTCGCGCAGCCCCTCGTCGCGCTCGATCACGACCAGGGCGCCCATGCGGCGGTTGGCGAGCGCGGTGGCGGCGAGCACCACCTCGTTGAACGTCGCCTCGAGCTCCTGACGGGGGCCGAGTCCGAGCATCGAAGTGCGACCGAAGCTCGCCAGCGCGCGCCGGATCTGCTCCTGGAAGATGACGACCGCGGCGAAGGGGAGATAGAAGATCAATCCCTCGAGCAGGGTGTGCAGCGTGCGCAGCGCGAAGACGTTCGAAAGGAAGGAGATGGCGAGCAGGATCACGATCCCGATCAGGACCGGCACCGCGCGCGTGCGCCGGATGACGAGCAGGAGCCCGTAGATGACGAGCGCCACGGCGAGCACGTCGACCAGGTCGGCGAGCGTCAGGACGGCGAAGAAGTCGCGGAAGGTCACGGGCCGCTCCCTGCCGCCGCGATCGCCGTCCACACCGCGAGGAAGCGCACGGTCTCGGCGACGTCGTGCACCCGCAGCACCTGCGCACCGCCGAGACATGCCCATCCGGCCGCCGCCAGGCTCCCGGCCAGCCGCTCCGCCGCCGGCTGGCCGGTGAGGTGGCCGATGAAGCTCTTGCGGCTGGCGCCGATCAGGATCGGGCGATCGAGCGCGCGCAGAGCGTCGAGGCGGGCGAGGAGCGTCAGGTTCTGCGCCGGCGTCTTGCCGAATCCGATGCCGGGGTCGACCAGGATCAGCTCGCGCGAGATCCCGCGCGAGACGGCGGCGGTGAGCGCCCCCTCGAGCTCCTGGCGCACCTCGCCGACCACGTCGCGGAACTGGATGCCGCGCTGCATGCTAGAGAGCTCGCCCCGGCTGTGCATGAGGACGATCGGCGCGCGCCGGCTCGCCACCAGCGGCGCCATCTCGGGGTCGCCGAGGGAGGAGACGTCGTTGACCAGGTCCGCCCCCTCGTCGAGCGCCTCGCGCGCGACGCTGGCCTTGCGGGTGTCGACGCTGAGCGGCGCTCCGGTCTGGCGGCGCAAGCGGCGCAGCACCGGGATCAGCCGCCGCCGCTCTTCCTCGGCCGAGACCGGTCGAGCGCCCGCGCCGTAGATGCCGCCGCCGGGCCGCGTCGATTCGGCGCCCAGGTCGAGCAGATCGGCTCCCTCCTCGAGCAGACGCAGCGCGTGATCGCTCGCCGCTGCGGGCTCGAGGTGGCGGCCGCCGTCGCTGAACGAGTCCGGGGTGACGTTCACGACTCCCATGACCAGGGGCCGTGCGCCGAGGATCAACGCGCGCCCACCGGGCAGCGGGAGCCGCCATTCGCGGACGCCGGCCGGGTCGGCTCTACCGCCTCGATCGGCGAGGGTAGAGCTTGCCGTCATCGCTGCCGCCCGGCTCAGATCTCTTCGGTTCGCCCTGCCGGGTGCGTCGGATGCGGTCGCGGGGGAAACGCGGACCGCGAAGCCGGGGCCGGCTCGGGAGATCCGGGGTAGCCGTCGGTCTCGCGCTCGCCGCCACCGGAGTCGCTCGAGGGCTTGGCGCCCTTCCGCGCGTTCGCCGCCGCGGTTCTCGCGTTTCGGACCTCGCGATCCTTCGCCTCGCGGATGCGGGCGCGCACCGGCTTGAGCTCCTTGCCCGTCATCTGACGGATGATGTCGTAGACCTCGTCACCGTCGAGCACCTCGCGCTCGAGCAGCTCGGCGGCGAGGTGATCGAGCACGGCGCGGAACTCGCTCAGGATCGCGGTGGCGCGTTGATGGCCGGCCTGGACGATCTGCTCGACCTCGGCGTCGATCCGCCGCGCCGTCTCGTCGCTGTACTCGGCGCGGTTCTGGAAGTCGCGGCCGAGGAACACCGGCTCGTCGCCGGCGCCGAAGGAGAGCGGGCCCAGCGTCGACATGCCCCAGTCGCACACCATCTGGCGCGCGAGATCGGTGGCCCGGTCGATGTCGTTGCCCGCGCCGGTCGTGATGTCGTCCTGGCTCAGCTCCTCGGCGACGCGGCCTCCCATCAGGATCGCGATCTGGGCCTCGACGTAGCGCTTCTTGTAGGTGTGCTGATCGTCGGTCGGAAGCTGCATGGTGAGCCCGAGCGCTCGCCCGCGCGGGATGATCGTGACCTTGTGCAGCGGGTCGGCCTCCGGGGTGAACGCCGCGACCAGCGCGTGGCCGGCCTCGTGATACGCGGTGATCTCCTTCTCCTCGTCGGAGAGCACCATCGTCTTGCGCTCGACGCCCATCAGGACCTTGTCCTTGGCGTACTCGAAGTCCTCCATCTCGACCGACTTCTTGCCGCGCCGCGCGGCGACCAGCGCCGCCTCGTTGACTAGGTTCGCGAGATCGGCGCCGGCGAACCCGGGGGTACCGCGCGCCAGGATCTCGAGGTCGACGTCGTCGGAGAGCGGGATGCTCTTGGCGTGCACCTGGAGGATGCCCACGCGGCCCAGCACGTCGGGGCGGTCGACCACGACCCGCCGGTCGAAGCGACCCGGGCGCAGCAGCGCCGGATCGAGCACGTCCGGCCGGTTGGTGGCCGCGATCAGGATCACGCCCTCGTTGGTCTCGAAGCCGTCCATCTCGACCAGGAGCTGGTTGAGAGTCTGCTCGCGCTCGTCGTGACCGCCGCCGAGGCCGGCGCCGCGGTGCCGGCCGACGGCATCGATCTCGTCGATGAAGATGATGCAGGGGGCGTTCTTCTTGCCCTGCTCGAAGAGGTCGCGCACGCGGCTGGCGCCAACGCCGACGAACATCTCGACGAAGTCGGAGCCGGAGATGGAGAAGAAGGGCACGTTGGCCTCGCCCGCGATCGCGCGCGCCAGCAGCGTCTTGCCGGTGCCCGGAGGGCCCATCAGGAGGACGCCCTTGGGGATCTTGCCGCCGAGCTTCTGGAACTTCTGCGGGTCCTTCAGGAACTCGACGATCTCGAGCAGCTCGTCCTTGGCCTCCTCGACGCCGGCCACGTCCTTGAACGTCACCTTCTTGCCGGACGACGAGAGCAGCTTCGCCTTGCTCTTGCCGAACGACAGCGCCCGGTTGCCGCCCGACTGCATCTGACGCATGAAGAAGATCCAGAGGCCGACCAGGACCAGGATCGGTGCCCAGCCGATGAGCATGGTCAGGAGCGTGGACTCCCGAGGCTCCTCGAACGTGATCAGCACGTCGGCGGCCTCGAGCTTCTCGACCAGGCCGTCGGTGATCCGCGCCTGTGAGGTGAACTCGGTCTTCTCGGGGAAGCGTCCGGAGGGCTTGAGCGTGCCGCTGATCTGCGATCCGCGGATCGTCACGTCGTTGATGTTGCCGCTCTGGATCTGCTCGACCAGGTCGCTATAGGTGAGCTTCTGGACGCCGGCCTTCCCGTTCTGGAACGTGTTCCACAGCAGGATGACCACCACGAAGATGATCGCCCAGAGCACGAGGGTCTTGATGGTGGAGTTCAAGGCGCAGTCCTCAGGTCAAGTCACTCGGATCTCGGCCACCCAGGCCTGCCGCTCGGCGCCAATGCGATAGCGATCGTCGATCGCCACACCCGGGATCCAGATCACGTCCTCGCCGCTCACCAGGAGCGGCAGACGTGAACGGTCGCGGCGGGGCACCTTGCGGTTGATGAGCAGGTCCTTGACTCGACAGGTTTTTTCCCAGCCCAGGGGGCGGATGAGATCCCCGGGCCGGCGATTGCGAACCGTCACGCGGTGCCCGTGCTCCGGTGGGAGCGCCAGGGCAGCCCGGCGAGGGGAGGCTTCGAACATCCAGGGAGTGACGGGCAAAGCGAACACGCGGAAGCGAAGAGAAAGCTCCTTCACCTCCACCTCCCCGGGTAGCTCCAGAGTATACGTGAAAAGAACGGGTGCCGGCTCCTTGCGCTCGGTACGTGCCAGGTGCAGACGGACGCCGCGCACCTCCCAGCGGAAGCCCCGACCGCAGTCGCAGGCCGAGGCGCCTTCCCGATCGAGCTGTCGCTCGAGCTCGCCCGCCGCCCGGCGGCTCGAAGGGTAGGCGATACCCGCCCGCCTGTGGAGCATCGCCAGGGCGGGCGAAACGAGCGTCGCGGGAAGCCTCCGCATGGCGGACAACTCGACCGACGCGCCGTCGAATTCCCGGCGCGCGTCGAGCGTCCGGTAGAGGGCGCGATCGACCGCGCCACGCGCGCCTCGAGCGCGTAAAGCGACGGCGGCGAGGCGATCCGCGACCGGAGGCGCCCCGGGGGCGGCGGCGGTCAGGGCGAGGAGGCGGCGGAGCCGGTTGCGCGGGCGTGTCACGTCGTCGTTGGTGGGGTCCTCGGTCCAGGTCAGGCCCGCCTCCGCGAGCGCCGCGCTCAGGTCGTCGCGCCCGAGCCCGAGGAGCGGCCGCAGGATCGGTCCTCGAACCGGCTGGATTCCGGCCAGGCCGAGCGGGCCGGAGCCGAAGCGCGCGCGCAGGAGCACGGTCTCGGCCTGATCGTCGCGATGGTGCGCGGTGGCGATCCATTGGCAGCCGTGCGCTCGCCGGACCTGCTCGAGGAATCCGTAACGGACGCGGCGCGCCTCGGCCTCCAGCCCGGCGCCGCCGCTTCGCGCGACGGAGATCGGCCGGCGCTCCGCGCGGCAGGCGATCCCCAGGCACGCGGCGGCAGCCTTGGCGGCCGCGGCACGCTCGGCGGAGCCCGGATCGAGGGCGTGGTCGAGATGCGCGGCGATCACGCGCAGGCCGAGCTCCGGCGCCAGCCGCGCCAAGCCGAAGAGGAGGGCGGTCGAGTCGGCACCGCCGGAGAACGCCACCACGATGCCGTCGCCGGGACGGGCGTCGGCCTCGTCGATCAGGAAGGTGGCGAGGGCGTCGAGAAGGAGCATGGTGGCGGTGAAGGGACTCGAACCCCTGACACAGCGGATATGAGCCGCTTGCTCTACCGGCTGAGCTACACCGCCGACCCGCCCGAGACGATGTCTCCGGCCGCTTCAGTATAGCGTCCGCCGCCGCGAGCGACGGCGCCGAGAGCGCCGAGAGCGATGCCGTGGGCCGGTCGTCTCTGGCTGGCGATTGCCGCTTGTGCCGGCGCCCGCGAATGCGTAGCGTTGGGTCCGGTGGCGGAGTCGACCCCTCCCAGCGACGCGCAGCCGATTCCCGACGAAGGGGGTCTCTTTCGAGATCTCCTCGACGCCGCGCCCGACGCCATGCTCATCGTCGACGAGGGGGGTCGGATCGTCTTCGCCAACGCGAGGGCCGAGACGCTCTTCGGCTACACCCGCGACGAGCTCTTCGGGCAGGAGGTCGAGATGCTGGTTCCGGCGCACCGGCGCCGGGAGCATCAATCCCAACGCGAGGGGTACCGGGCCGAGCCGCGCAAGCGGCCGATGGGGTCGGGGCTCGACCTCCAGGCGGTGCGCAAGGACGGCAGCATGCTCCCGGTGGAGATCAGCCTCAGCCCGCATCGGACCTCGCGCGGGCTTCTCGTCTCCGCCGCGATCCGCGACATCAGTCATCGGATCGACATCGAGCGCGAGCTGCGTCAGGCGCGCACGCAGGCCGAGCAGGCATCGACGGCGAAGAGCCGCTTCCTGGCGGCGGCCAGTCACGACCTGCGCCAGCCGCTGCAGGCGGCGATCCTCTACAACAACGTGCTCGGCAGGCAGCTCGGGCAGGGAGCCCAGGCGGAGACCGTCGGCAAGCTCCAGAGCTCGCTCGAGGCGCTGCGCGATCTGCTCAACCGGCTGCTCGACGTGTCGCGCCTGGAAGCCGGTGCGGTCGCGCCGGAGGTGTCGGTGCTCTCGGTGCGGATCCTGTTCGAGCGCCTCTACGACGAGCTCGCGCCCCAGGCGCAGGAGAAGGAGCTCGAGCTGCGGATCCGGCCCGGAGCGTGGAGGATTCGGAGCGACCCGCAGCTCCTCGAGCAGCTCCTGCGCAACCTGGTCTCGAACGCGCTGCGGTACACCGAGCACGGAGGCGTACTGGTGGGCTGCCGGAGGGCCGGGACCGAGCTGCGCATCCAGGTCTGGGATACCGGGATCGGTATCCCGCCCTCGGAGCTCGAGGCGATCTTCGACGAGTTCTACCAGGTCTCGAACCCGGCGCGCCGGCGCCAGGCGGGGCTCGGGCTCGGCCTCGCGATCGTGCGCGGGCTGTCGCAGCTCCTGGGCCATCCGGTGGCGGTCCGCTCGGAGCTCGGGCGCGGCAGCGTGTTCGAGGTGCGGGTGCCGCTCGCAGTCAAGCACGTTCGCACCGAGCGCGCCATCCTGCCGAAGCCACCGCTGCGGCGGCGCGCCGTCGTAGGGGTGATCGACGACGACGCCGAAGTGCTCGACAGCCTGTGTCTCTCGCTCCAGCAGTCGGGGCACGAGGTGCTGGCCAGCGCCGAGCCGGAGGAGATGCTCCGCCTGGCGCGGCGCTTCGGTCGCGGTCCGGATGTCATCGTCTCGGACTACCGGCTGGGCGAGGGCGTGACCGGCGCCGAGGCCATCGGCCGTCTGCGCCGGGAGCTGGGTGTGGCGATCCCCGGCATCGTGATCACCGGCGACAGCTCGAGCGCGGCGCTGCGCGAGCTGCAGGCGGCCGGCTATCCGGTCCTGCACAAGCCGGTCGACCCGGACCGCCTCGAGGAAGCGATCGCCAGGGCGTTGGCGGAGGAGCATGCCGAATGACATGGGCGCCGCGACGGCGCGGGCTGCGGAGCGTGCTGTGATAGCACGCTCCTTCGCCCGATGACTTTGGCGCCGCGGACGGCGCGGGCTGCGGAGCGTGCTGTGTAGCACGCTCCTTCGCCCGATGACTTTGGCGCCGCGGACGGCGCTATTCGGGTGGCGGCGTCTCGACCAGCCGGTTCCGCAGCGCGTAGCTCACGACCTGCGCCCGGTTGTTGAGGTGCAGCTTGTCGAGGATGTTGCGGACGTGGAACTTGACGGTGTTCTCGCTCACGCCCAGTGTCTTCGAGAGCTTGCGATTGGTGGTCACGCCCTGCACCAGTAGCTCGAGCACCTCCTGCTCGCGCTCGGTCAACGCGTCGGGGTCATGGGTGCGGTCCTGCTTGGCCGGCCGCGCGAACTCATGGAGCAGCTTGCGCGCGAGCGCCGGAGTGAGGCCCGGCTCCCCCGCCGCGACCCGCTCGAGCAGGGCGAAGAACTCCTCGGCCTCGAGGTTCTTGAGCAGGTAGCCCTGCGCACCGGACTTGATCGCCTCGAACAGCTTCTCGTCGTCGTCCGCGCCGGTGAGGATCACGACCTTCGTGCTCGGCCGATCGGCGCAGATCAGCCGGGTCGCGGCCAGACCGTCGAGCTCCGGCATCCCGAGGTCCATGAGAACCATGTCGGG
>DATKDQ010000416.1:0-7539 GCA_035544635.1 Thermoanaerobaculia bacterium | reverse complement strand
TCGTACGAGCGCTCTCGCCCGTCTCCGAGCACGAAGTAGCCGTCGATCGGAAGGTCCTGGTGTGACTCGACCCGAGGTTCGAGGCGCTGCGAGGGGGCGATCACGACGCGGTCGCCGGGAACCGCGACGCAGCGCTTCACGAGCAGGGTTCGGGGCTCGCCTGGAAGGCGCACCACGACGATCTCTCCGCGCCGCGCGGCACGCACCGGAAGGAGCGGCCGGATCCACGCCGGAGCGGTGGCGGCGGCGTACACGAACCGATTGACCAGCACGTGATCGCCGGCCAGGAGGGCCGGCTCCATCGAGGCGCTCTCGATCCGCAGGCCGGACGCGAGATAGGTGCGCGTGAGCGTGGCCGCCATGGCGGCCACGATCAGGGCGTCGATCCAGATCCGGAGCCCCCCCGACCGGCGCCGCCGGAGCTCGCGGTGCTCTGGCCCGGGGAGGTCGGGAGGGTCGGGAGGTCGCAAGGCCCGGGCTCGAGACGGCCGAGCTAGCGGACGAGATGGAGGGTGCGGTTCCAGCGGGTCTTGGTGACGAAGCCGAGCATCGTGTTTCCGAGGTGGCGCAAACGGTGTCCCCACCCGTGCCAGGTGCCATCGGAGGTTTCGCCGCCATAGGACCAGTAGATGAGGAACGCGCGCCCCTTGACGTAGCGCCCCGGAACCGTGCCCCAGAAGCGCGAGTCGTGGGAGTGGTCGCGGTTGTCGCCCATGCAGAAGTAGCTGTCCTCGGGAACGGTGAGCGGGCCGTAGTTGTCACGGGGAATCGTCTGGCTGGTGAGCCGCGATCGGCGCGGGTACACGCGCGGGTCACGATGGCTCGTGTACTGGGCGTCATCCACCTTCGCACCGTTCACGTAGAGGTCCTTGTCCACGACCTCGATGCGGTCGCCGGGGAGGCCCACGCATCGTTTGACGAGGTCCACGCGCGGCGTCTCGGGCGAGCGGAAGATGACGACGTCGCCACGGCGCACCTCACGGGTCGGCAGCAGGAGATCGCCGATCCTCGACGGCGTCGCGCCATAGATGAACCGGTTGACGAACAGATGATCTCCGATCAGCAGACTGTCCTCCATCGATCCGCTCGGGATGTAGAACGTCTTCACCGCGAAGGTGTTGGTGAAGCCGAGGAAGAGACCGGCGACGATCAGCGCCTCGAAGTACTCGCGGAAGACGGATCGGGTCGGGGTGGCCATCGGAAGGGTGATCGGACCGCGCACGGCTCGCCGCGGTGACGCCGCAGTCTAGCGACCGCTCGCCGCCGCGGCAACCGAACGCCGGCCGAGCCTGCGAGAACCTCCGAGAGGCTCCCTCGCGCGCAAGCGCTCTTGCGCGGCGCAAATTCCCTTGCCGCCGCGCGGATCGCGACCGCCGCGACGGCTGGGCACGGCGAGGCGCGGGCCAGCACAAGACCGTTTTCCGCGAGCGCCTCGGCGAGTCTTTTCGAGCGAGCACTCCAACTCTCTCTCTTTCAGCCACTTGCGCTGTTTGCCGCGGTCTGGCACGAACCTTGAGCTTCCCCGGGCATGCAAGCGAAACCAAGGGAGAGAGGAGGTGTCGATCGGGAGTCGGAAACGGAACCCAGGCCGACGGTAGGACAGGGGTGGCTCCGGCCACCCCTCCATCCACACTCACCACACACTGGAGAAAGGGAGAACCATGGACCTACGGAAGCGCAGAGCCGTCCTCTTCACGGCTTGCCTGCTCCTCGCCGGAGCGACCACTCTCATCGCCGCCGAAGGCGTCGTCAACATCAACACCGCGGCCGAGGCGCAGCTCATGCTGCTGCCGCGCGTGGGGCCCTCGCTCGCCAAGAAGATCGTCGAGTACCGCCAGGCGAACGGCGAGTTCAAGACGGCGGACGAGCTGGTGCTCGTTCCCGGCATCGGCGATCGCACCTACGAGCTGATGGCGCCCTACCTCACGGTCAAGGGCGAGACCACCCTCAAGGAGAAGGCGAAGGGCGAAGCCCGGGCGGAGTCCAAGCCCGAGCCGCAGAAGCCCCAGAAGGAAGGGGCGTGAGGCGATGGCGGGCCGGGCGTGCGGCGGCCGGCGCCGGGGCGATCCCGGTCGGTGCCTCGCGCCGCCTGCGACCGATCCGGCGCCGATGAAGTGCGGGCATTCAGAGCCGGTGCGCGCCGGATCGGGATCGCCAGATGATGGGCAGGCGGCGCGGGGCGAGATTACGGTGCGCCTCGCGCCGCCCCCCTTCGGCATCGCCGGGTTCACGCTGGTGGGTCTCCTCGTGACGCTCGCGGTGGTGGTCATCGTCGCGAGCGTGAGCCTGCCGGAGCTCTTTCGGGCGTCGGCCCAGGCGCGGCTCGACCTCGGGGCGGCGGAGATCGCGTCGACGCTGCGTCTCACACGCGTCTACGCGCTGCGCCATGGAGCCAACGTCGCGGTCAAGTTCCGCACCGCGAGCGACGGCAGCGTCTACTACGCGATCTACCGGGACGGCGACGGCGACGGCGTGCGCACGCAGGATCTCGAGAGCGGCGTCGATCCGCAGGTCGAGCCCTGGCGCCGGCTCACCCACCTCGGGCGCGGCGCCGGGTTCGGCTTTCCTCCCGGGCCGCTGCCCCGGGATCCCACCAGCGGCCGGCCGATCGGCGGCTCGCGCGACGATCCGATCCGGTTCAATCGGTCGGACCTCGCTTCGTTCTCGCCGGGAGGCGGCGCGACACCCGGCTCGGTGTACCTGACGGACGGCAGGCGAGGCCTCGTGGTGGTGCGCGTGACGAACCTGTCCGGCCGCGTGCGCACGCTGCGCTGGGACCCCTCCACCAAGGTGTGGCGCCAGACCTGATCCCGGCGCCGGGAGCGGCAGGAGACGTGAGTGCCCGAGCAACTCGTCGATTGACCGGTCTACGGCCCTGGGATACCGTCGCTCGATCGTGGCGAAGGCCCTGCTCGTCCTGACCACCGCCGACTCCGAGGACCTCGCGAAGCGCCTGGCCGATACGCTGGTGAAGCGCCACCAGGCCGCTTGCGTGAACATCCTTCCCGGCGTGACGTCCGTCTACCGCTGGAGCGGCCGCGTCAAGCGCGATCCCGAGATCCTGCTCCTGATCAAGACGCTCGAGACCCGCTTCGACGCGGTGTCCGCGACCATCCGCGAGCTCCACGGCTACGAGGTGCCGGAGGTGTTCGCGATCCCCGCCCACAAGGTCGAGGACGCCTACCTGCGCTGGATCGTCGAGACCGTCACCGGCAAGGACTAGCGGGTCCGTGGTCACTACCACGGCCCCGCTAGCTGATGCTCCCCGCCAAGCGCGGCTGCGCCGCGCGGCTCGGAAGCCTTGACCCGGGGACAAACTTGACTCGTCTGTAAAGATTGTTGCGGGTCAAGGCTTCTAGCGCCGTCCTCGGCGCCAAACAGCAACTAGCCGGAGGGACGTGCTATTTCAGCACGCTCCGGAGGCGCTAGCCAATGCCTGCTCGAGATCCGCGAGCAGGTCGGCGGCGTCCTCGATCCCCACCGACAGCCGAACCAGGCCGGGTCCGACGCCGAGAGCGCGCAGCTCGTCCTCGGGGATGGCGGCGTGCGTCATCGTCGCCGGATGCGACACCAACGACTCGACGCCGCCCAGGCTCTCGGCGAGGGTGAAGACCTCGAACGAGTTGAGCAGCGTCATCGCCGCCTCGAGCGTCCCGAGGTCGAACGCGATCATCGCGCCGAATCCCGACGCCTGGCGGCGGTGGATCGCGTGCCCGGGATGGCCGGGAAGGCCGGGGTAGTAGACGCGTCGCACCTTGGGATGGTGATCGAGGACGGCCGCCAGCGCGCGGGCGTTCGCCTCGTGGCGCTCCATGCGGACGGCGAGCGTCTTGGTCCCGCGCAGCGTGAGGAAGCTGTCGAAGGGCGACAGGATCGCGCCCACCGACTTCTGCAGGAACGCGAACCACCGCGCGTCCTCCTCTCGGCTGGTGACGACGACGCCGCCGATCGAGTCGCTGTGCCCGTTGAGGAACTTCGTCGTCGAGTGCACGACGAGGTCGGCCCCGAGCGCGAGTGGACGCTGCAGGTAGGGCGACAGGAAGGTGTTGTCGACGCAGACCAGGGCGCCGGCGCGATGCGCGATCTCCGCGACGGCGGCGATGTCCGTGATCTCCATCAACGGGTTGGTCGGCGACTCGAGAAAGACCAGTCGCGTCTCGGGCACGATCGCCGCCGCGACCGCGTCGAGGTCCGTGGTGTCGACCCACGACACGCGCAGCCGGTAGCGGTCGAGCACCTGCTCGAAGAGTCGGTAGGTGCCGCCGTACACCGTGCGTGAGGCGACCACGTGGCAGTCCGCCGGCACCAGGGTCATCACGCTCGTGATCGCCGCCATCCCGGAGGCGAAGGCGTGCCCGTCCAGACCTTCCTCGAGGCTGGACAGGTTGCGCTCGAGCGCACGCCGGGTCGGGTTCTGCACCCGCGCGTACTCGTAGCCGGTGTGCCTGCCGGCCTCGACGTACTCGTAGGTCGAGGTCTGGTAGATGGGGACGGTGACGGAGCCGGTGGTGGGATCGGGAGGTTGGCCGGCGTGGATGGCGCGCGTCGCGAACGCCCTACCCTCTGGATCTCCCTTCACGCGCTCTCCCGTCGAAGCTGGCATTGTACTGCGCACCCGGCGGGGTCCGGGAAGGCGGCGCCGCTGGCCTCGCGTGGCCGGGCCTCACCGCGTCGGCCTCACTCCATCGGCCATGGCCCGGCCCGCGCGCCTTCGACGCGGCGCGGTAGAGTGGCGCGATCCGTGATCGACCAGCCGCTCACCAGCTCATCCGCCACCGGCCAGATCTTCTCCCCCATCCGCTGGGGCGAAGGCGAGCTGCTGCTGCTCGATCAGACCGTGCTTCCCGCGCGCGAGGAGTGGCTGCGCTGCCGCCACCCCGAGCAGGTCGCCGACGCCATCCGCCGACTCGCGGTGCGCGGCGCCCCGGCGATCGGCGTCGCCGCCGCCTTCGGCCTGGTGCTCGCGATCGATCCCGCCGCGAGCGATCCGGCGGCGCTCGCCGAGAGCTTCGCCTCGGCGCGGCGGCTCCTGCTCGCGACGCGGCCGACGGCGGTGAACCTGCGCTGGGCGCTCGATCGCGGAGCCGCGGTGATGGCTGAGGCCTCTGCGCGCGGCGAGAACGCCGCCGCTCTCCGCGAGACGCTCCTCGCCTGGGCGCAGGAGCTGCGCCGCCGAGACATCGAGGCCAACCTCGCGATCGGCGCCAACGGCGCGACGCTCTTCGCCGACTCGAGCCGGGTCCTCACGCACTGCAACACCGGCTCGCTCGCCACCGCCGGGTTCGGCACCGCGCTCGGCGTGATCCAGGCGGCTCACGACGCCGGCCGCGTCGCCCAGGTCTGGGTCGACGAGACGCGGCCGCTGCTCCAGGGCGCGCGTCTCACCGCCTGGGAGCTGCGACGCTTGAAGATCCCCTTCCGGCTCATCACCGACAGCTCGGCCGGCGCGTTGATGGCCCGCGGCGAGGTCGACGCTGTCGTGGTCGGGGCCGACCGGATCGCGGCCAACGGCGACGTCGCGAACAAGATCGGGACCTATACCCTCGCGGTCCTCGCGCGTCATCACGGCGTGCCGTTCTACGTCGCGGCGCCGCTCACCACCGTCGATCTCGCGACACCGTCGGGCGACGCGATCCCGATCGAGGAGCGCGCCTGCGACGAGGTGGTCGAGATGCACGGGGCGCGCATCGCTCCCACCGAGACCGCGGCTCTGAACCTCGCATTCGACGTCACGCCGGCCGAGCTCGTGACCGCGATCGTCACCGACGCCGGTGTGCTGCGGCCGCCCTATACCGAGAGTCTCCGACGGGCGGTCGAAGCGGAGTGAGAGCCGCATTCG
Source organism: Thermoanaerobaculia bacterium (assembly GCA_035544635.1). GTDB lineage: Bacteria > Acidobacteriota > Thermoanaerobaculia > Multivoradales > Multivoraceae > DATAFT01. Next base: position 1,700 of record DATKDQ010000416.1, on the reverse strand, counting down.
CGCTGGCGGCGCTGGCGACTCTGGTGCTGCTGGACGCGGGCTGCCGTGCGCCGCGTCTCGCCGACTACGACCGAGCCGAGGCGCTCGCGCTGCTGGCGGAGCGGGGCATCCCGTTCACCGAGGACGGCTTTCTCGACTCGCTGCGGCACCACGACCTGGCACCGGCGGCTGCCTTCCTGGCCGCCGGGATGGATCCCGACACGCTCGACGGGCGCGCCCTGGCGACGGCGGCCGCCGGAGGTCGCATCGATCTCGTGCGCCTCCTGCTCGAGGCGGGCGCCGACCCGGATCGGCCGTCGGGCTCGTTCGGACAGCCCCCGCTGGTGAGCGCCGTGCTGCGCGGCCACACCGGCATCGTCGAGGCGCTGCTCGACGCGGGCGCCGACCCCGACGCGCCCGCGCGCGGCGGCACCGCCGCGCTCCAGTTCGCGAAGGACGCGGCCATGGCGCGGAGGCTGCTCGAGGCCGGCGCGCGACCCGACGTGAGGGACCCCGCCGGCTCGACGCCCCTCATGGGCGCGGTCCTTCTGGGCGACCTCGCCCAGGTCGATACGCTGCTCGAGCACGGCGCCGATGCCGGCGCGGTCGACCACGAGGGTCGGACCGCTCTCCTGCTCGCGAGCATCCTCGGCTTCAGCGCGATCGAGCAGCGGCTGATCGCCGCCGGCGCACCCCCGCCGCGGCGGCCGGCCGTAGAGCAGGAGCGGCTCGAGGCGTATGCCGGACGCTACGGCGAGCCTGGTCGCGTGGGGCTCGTCCTACTCGATCGCGGACGGCTCTTCCTGATCGAGGCCGGGAGTCGCGGCCTGCTCTTCGAGAACGAGCTGATCCCGCTGACCGACACCGACTTCTACCGCGCCGGCGACCCGGGGGCGGTGGTCTTCCGGTTCGAGCTGGAGGACGGGCGCGTCGTCGGCCTGTCGCGGCCGCAGTGGTCCGTCCGGACCACGGCTCCCCGCATCGTGGAGTGAAGCGACCACGCTCGGTGCCGAGCTCCAGGCACGCGGCTACGCCACCGGCGCCATCGGCAAGTGGCTTCTCGGGATCGGGCCGGGCTACCACGCGGCTCCAGTCGAGCCCCCGGATCGGCCGCCGGGTGTCGGCGGTGGCCGGCCGGCCGCCTCGAACGGCTCGCCGGTGCGCTTCACCCAGATGTTGCGGGTGCCCAGGTGGGGCTTGAGGAGCCCTCGGGCCGGTAGGTGCCGCCTCGTGAGCCGACGAGCGCGACGGCCGCCGGCCGGTGCCGGCACCCATGGTACAGGAGAGGCTCTACGAGGGCGCCCGTGCGACCGGCGGGTCCGGCGCGCGGGTCATGACCAGGTTGAGGCCCAGCATCGCGGCGAAGGCAGCGAGCCCCATGACGTCGACGATCGGCACGGCGAACCCGGCGATCGCGATCTCCGGGCCGGGCGCGAGCAACAGGCCTGCGGCGGCGAACGCGAGTGCGCGCATCGGCACCGGCATCGGTCGCACCAGGTACCCCGCCAAACCCGCCGCAAAGGCTGCGATGCCGAGCATGGCGACCACGAGCGGCCAGACCACGGTCATGAGCGGCGCCAGCGCGCCGGTGGCCGGGTCGAGCAGCAGGAGCTGCGGGCGGTAGACGAAGATGAACGGCAGCGTGAAGCCGACGAGCGCCACCCGGAAGGCGGCCATGCTGGTCTGCATCACCGGCGTTCCCGCGATCGACGCGGCCGCGA
>DATKDQ010000415.1:0-3403 GCA_035544635.1 Thermoanaerobaculia bacterium | reverse complement strand
GCGGCCACTACGCGTCCAGGAGATCCCCGAGCATGGAGCCGCAGCCGAAGAGCGACCGCCAGGGGCGCCGGGAGCGCTACCGGCCGCAGGAGATCGAGCCCCGATGGCGGCGGCGCTGGGACGAGGACCGTCTCTACGAGGCGTCGATCGACCCCGCGCGCACCAAGTGCTACTGCCTCACCATGCTCCCCTACCCGTCGGGGGATCTCCACATCGGGCACTGGTACGCCATGACCCCGTCCGACGCGCGCGCGCGCTTCAAGCGCATGCAGGGCTACAACGTGATGTTCCCGATCGGCTTCGACGCCTTCGGGCTGCCGGCGGAGAACGCCGCGATCAGGCGCAACGTCCACCCCAAGGAGTGGACCTACCGGAACATCGACGCCATGCGGCGCCAGCTGCGCACCATGGGAGCGATGTGGGACTGGCGCCGCGAGGCGGTGTCGTCCGATCCCGAGTACTACCGGTGGACGCAGTGGTTCTTCCTCAAGCTGTGGCAGCACGGCCTGGCCTACCGCAAGGAGGCCGCGGTCGACTTCTGCCCCAACTGCAACACGACGCTCGCCCGCGAGCAGGTGCAGGGCGACGACCGCCACTGCGAGCGCTGCGACACACCGGTGGTGAAGAAGCGCCTGGCGCAGTGGTTCTTCCGCATCACCGACTTCGCCGAGGAGCTGCTCGACTTCTCGAAGATCGACTGGCCGGAGCGCGTGCGCACGCTCCAGACCCACTGGATCGGACGCAGCGAGGGAGCCGAGGTCGTGTTCCGCACCTCGCCCCCCCAGGACCGGGGCGGGCGCGGCGAGGAGGGCGGCGAGGCGATCCCGATCTTCACCACGCGCCCGGACACGCTGTGGGGCGCGACCTTCATGGTGCTCGCCCCCGAGCACCCGCTGGTCGAGCGCGTGACCAGCGAGGAGCAGCGGACAGCGGTGCGCGAGTACGTCGAGCAGACGCTGCGGCAGTCGGACATCCAGCGCGAGGCGGCCGACCAGGAGAAGACGGGAGTGGCCACCGGGGGCTACGCCGTCAACCCGGTGAACCAGGAGCGCATCCCGATCTGGATCGCCGACTACGTGCTCATGACCTACGGCACCGGCGCCATCATGGCGGTGCCCGCCCACGACCAGCGCGACTTCCAGTTCGCGCGCAGATACGGGCTCGAGATCCGCCCGGTGATCGAGCCGGAGCGCGCCGGCGGGACTGAGAGGGGCGAGCCTGGCGCGGGCAGCGCCTCCGACGCCCACGGCGCGGACGGCGCGATGACAGCGGCGATCGAGGAGCGAGGCACCATGATCGACTCCGGGCCGCTGACCGGGACGCCCGCCGACCAGGCGGTCGCGCGCACAGTGGCGTGGCTCGAGGAGCAGGGTGTGGGCAGGGGCGCGGTGAGCTATCGCCTCCACGACTGGCTAATCTCGCGCCAGCGCTACTGGGGCGCGCCGATCCCGATGATCCACTGCGAGATGTGCGGCCCGCAGCCGGTGCCCGAGCCGCTGCTGCCGGTCGTCCTGCCCGACGACATCGAGTGGCGACCGACCGGCGAGAGCCCGCTCAAGTACCACCCCACCTGGAAGCACGTCGCGTGTCCCTCGTGCGGCGGCGCCGCCGAGCGCGAAACCGACACCATGGACACCTTCATGTGCTCGTCGTGGTACCAGTACCGCTACCTCTCGCCGCACTGGAGCGAGGGTCCCTGGGATCCGAGCGAGCTCGAGTACTGGACGCCCGTCGACACCTACACCGGCGGCATCGAGCACGCGACCATGCACCTTATCTACACCCGCTTCTTCACCAAGGCGCTCCACCGCATGGGCCTGGTGTCGTTCGACGAGCCGATGCTGCAGCTCCGCAACCAGGGCACGATCCTGGGCGAGGACTCCGAAAAGATGTCGAAGTCCCGCGGCAAGGTGGTCGCGCCCGACGAGCTGGTCGGTCAGTACGGCGCCGACACGGTGCGCGCCTACCTCATGTTCTTCGCCCGCTGGGAGCAGGGCGGACCGTGGTCCTCGAGCGGCATCGAGGGGGTGGCCCGATGGCTGCAGCGGGTGTGGTCGCTGGTCGCGGAGGAGGCGCCGGGCGGGGCCGACGTCAAAAGCGACGACGAACGTGCCCTGCGCCGTCGCGTCCACCAGACCATCCAGCGTGTCACCCGCGACTTCGAGGGCTTCGAGTTCAACACCGTGATCTCGAGCCTCATGGAGCTGACCAACGCCCTGGTCGCGGCGCGCAACGCCGGCCTCTCGGGAAGCCCGGCTTTCGCCGAGGGCGTCGACGCGCTGGTCCGGATGACGGCGCCGGTGGCGCCCCACCTCGCCGAGGAGCTGTGGGCGCTGCTCGGCCGTCCCTACAGCATCCACCACCAGCGGTGGCCCGAAGCCGACGCCGAGGCGGCGCGGGCCGAGGAGTTCACCCTCGTCGTCCAGGTCAACGGCAAGGTCCGCGATCGCGTCGCCGTCCCGGTCGACACCGAGGAGGAGGCGGTGCGCATGATCGCGCTCGGCCTCGAGAGCGTGCAGCGCCATCTCGAGAACCGGACCCTGCGCAAGATGATCTACGTGCCCGGCAGGCTGATCAACCTGGTGACCTGAGCGCTACCGGTCACGAAAGCGCCCGATTCGCCCGCGCCGAGCCGGGATCGAGACGGCTACGAGGACGTCGCGGCTCACGCCCCCCAGACCTGGCGCGCGACCTCGACCACCAGCGCCAGCTTGCGGCGCTGGTCGTCGACGGTGAGCGGATTGCCACCGACGGTCGACGCGAAACCGCACTGCGGGCAGATGCCGAGGCGATCGAGCGGCGCGTGCTCGGCGGCGCGGTCGACCAGGCGCGCGAGCTCGTCCGCGCTCTCGAGGCGCGGCGTCTTGGTCGACACCAGGCCGAGCAGGGCCCGCCTGCCCGCGGGCAGGAAGCGCAGCGGAGCAAAGCCGCCGGCGCGTGAGGTGTCGAACTCGAGGAGGAAGACGTCGACCGGAGCCTCGGCGAAGAGACGCTCCGCGATCGGTTCGTAACCGCCCTCCGCGAGCCAGCGCCCCTTGTAGTTGCCGCGGCACAGGTGCATCGCGAACGTGACGCCCGGTGGGGCGCCGGCGAGCACCTCGCCGAAGAGCCGCAGGTAGAGGTCGACCAAGCGATCCGGATCCTCGCCGTCCGCGGCGAGGCGCTCGCGCACGTCGGGGTCGCACAGCATGGCGAGCGGCACCTCGTCGAGCTGGAGGTAGCGCGCGCCGCGCGCGGCGAGGTCGGCGATCTCGCGCCGGTAGACGGCGACCAGATCGGTGAAGAACGCCTCGGGATCCGGGTAGGCGTCGGCGTCGATGCCGGCGGCCCCGCGCCAGAAGTGCATCGTCGGCGGCGAGGGGAGCGTGATCTTCGGCGTGCGCCGCGTGGTGCGTGCCAGGAA
>DATKDQ010000414.1:0-4114 GCA_035544635.1 Thermoanaerobaculia bacterium | reverse complement strand
TCCACAGCGAGTACGCCGGTGAGCTGGTGGGCGAGGTCTCGGACCTGGCACCCAAGGTCACCGGTCTCCTGCGCGAGGTGCGGGGCCGCATCGGAGACCGCGTCGAGCGCGGCGCGGTGGTCGCAGTGGTCGACGACTCCGATCTGCGCCGTCAGCTCGAGGAGGCGCGGGGACAGCTCGGCGTCGCCAGCGCCAACGAGCGTCGCGCGCAAGCCGAGCTCGACGGGGTCGAGTCCGAGCTGAGGCGCGGCGAGGACCTGCACCGCCAGCAGGTGCTGTCGGCGCAGGACTACGACCTGGTGGTGGCGCGGGCCGCGCAGGCGCGCGCGACCGTCGGCGCGTCGCGCGCGCAGATCGAGCAGGCCGGGGCGCGGGTCAGGATCCTCGAGCAGCAGCTCGCCGAGACGCGCCTCCTGGCCCCCTTCACCGGGACGGTGGCGGCCCGCTATCTCGACCCCGGGGCGCTGGTCCAACCGGGGACTCCGATCCTCCGTCTGGTGGAGGAGGGCCGGCTGCGGGTGCAGTTCCGGGTGCCCGAGCGCGATCTAGGGGCGGTTCGCGTCGGCGTGGGCCTGAGCCTCACCACCCAGGCCACCGGATCGACCGCCTTCTCCGGCCGGGTCCAGCGGATCTCGGGAGAGGTGTCGCGTTCGGATCGCACCGCTCTGGTCGAGGGCACGCCCGACAGTCCCGCCGACGTGCTCCGGCCCGGAATGTACGCCCAGGTCCGCGTCGAGGTGCGCGAGATCACCGGTGCCACGCTGGTCCCGGGGGTTGCCGTGCTGCGCCGCGTCGGCGCCGACGGCATCGAGCGCACCGGCGTCTTCGTCGTCGGCGACGCGGGCACCGCGGAGTGGCGCGACGTCGGCGTCCTCGGCGCGTCGGGGAACGCGATCGCGGTCGAGGGCGATCTCGCGGTCGGCGATACGGTGTTGACGCTCGGGCACGAGGAGCTGCGTCCAGGCAGCCCGGTCCAGGTCATGCAGTGGGACGGCGAAGGCGCCGCTGCCGGCGGCGGGGCGCCGTGAGCCTCTCGAGCGTCGCGGCGCGCCGGCCGATCGGCACGCTCATGCTCTACGTCTGCGTCGTGGTGCTCGGCATCGCGGCGGGGCGCCAGCTCACCGTCGACCTGATGCCCGAGGCCGATATGCCTCGCATCTCGGTGACCACGGTCTACCAGGGCGTCGCGCCCGAGGAGATCGAGACCCTCCTCACCCGTCCGATCGAGCAGTCGCTCTCCACGATCGAGGGCGTCGAGCGCCTGTTCTCGACCTCGAGCGAGGGCACCAGCCGGGTCGAGCTGTGGTTCACCTGGGGCAAGAACCTCGACGAGGCGGTCAACGACGTCCGCGAGCAGCTCGACCGCGTGCGCCAGAGGCTCCCGGACGACGCCGAGACACCCGGGATCTGGAAGTTCAACCTCTCGGACTACCCGGTCGCGTTTCTCGGCCTCTCCGGCGGCGGTGACGTGCGGCGGCTGCGCTACCTGGCCGAGGAGGCCCTCGCTCGTCGCATGGAGCGGGTTCCCGGCGTGGCTGCGATCGACGTGCGCGGCGGCCGTGTGCGCGAGATCCAGGTGCTGCTCGATCCCGACCGTCTCGCCGCGCTCGGGATCACGCCGCGCGAGGTGAGCGCGGCGCTCGCGCGCGAGAACCGCAACGTCGCCGCCGGCGACATGCTGTCCACCGGCCGCGAGGTGCTGGTGCGCACGGTCGGCCAGTTCAAGAGCGTCGAGGATGTCGCGGCCACCGTGGTCGGGAGCCGTGACGGCCGCCCTATTCATGTGCGCGACCTGGGCCCGGTCCGCGACTCGTTCCAGGAGATCAAGAACGAGCTGTGGATCGACGGCGAGCCCGGCATGCGGATGATGGTCTCCAAGCAGTCGGGCGCGAACACGGTCGCCGTGGTCGACGAGCTGAAGCGCGAGATCGACGCCATCAACCGCGACTACGAGGGGCGGCTGCGGCTCGCGATGCTGTGGGACGGCTCCGCGTTCATCCGCCAGTCGGTGCGCAATGTCCAGCAGGGCGCGCTCTACGGCGCCGTCCTCGCCATCCTGGTGCTGCTGGTCTTCCTGCGCGACCTGCGCTCGACGCTGATCATCGGCGCGGCGATTCCGATCTCGGTGCTGGCCACCGTGGCGCTGATGTTCTTCGCGGGGATCACGCTCAACGTGATCTCCCTGGGCGGCATCGCGCTCGGCGTCGGCATGCTGGTCGACAACTCGATCGTGGTGCTCGAGAACGTGTTTCGCAAGCGCCAGGAGGGCGCTTCCGCGCTCGCGGCCGCCATCGACGGCAGCCGCGAGGTCGGGGCCGCGATCCTGGCCGGGACTCTCACCACCGTCTCGGTCTTCCTGCCCGTGGTCTTCCTCAGCGGCATGGCGAGCGTCTTCTTCCGGGAGATGGCGGTGGTCGTCTGCTTCTCGCTGCTCTGCTCGCTGGTGGTCGCCTTGACCTTGGTGCCGGCGCTGGCCGCCAGCCTGGTCAGCCACGCCGAGCCCTGGGCGCACCGCGGCGCCGGCCCGGCCGCCCGCGTCCTGCGCTGGAGCGACGGCGCCCTGTCGCGCGTCGACTCCGCGTACGGCGAGCTGGTCTCCGGCATCCTGCACCATCCCTGGCGCGTGATCGCCGGCTCGGCGGTGCTCCTCGCCGCGTGCGTCGCGATGATCCCGCTGCTCGGCTTCGAGCTGATGCCCGAGGCGGACGAGGCACGCCTCGACATCTCGATGGAGCTGCCCGTGGGCACGCCGGTCGAGGAGACGATGGCCGTGATGCAGGGGCTCGAGCGCCAGGTGCGCACCGTCGTGCGCGAGGAGGAGATGCTGCACCTGGTGACGATGGCCGGCCCCGAGGCCTGGTGGCGCCCGGCGGGCCGCAACCGCGGCTCTATGGAGATCGTCCTGGTGCCGGTCTCGAAGCGTGAGCGGGGGGTGGAGGAGATCGCCACCGTGGTGCGGCAGGCGGTCGCGGTCACTCCCGGCGCGTCGATCCAGGTCCGCCCCTCGTCCGGCAACATGATGATGCGGATGATGCGCGGGGGCGGCGAGCGGCTCTCGGTGGAGATCCGCGGCCACGACCTCGAGACCGCGAACCGGCTGGCCCAGCGCGCGCTTCAGGCGATGACCACCGTGCCGGGGCTGGTGAACGCGCGCATCGAGCGCGAGGAGGGCCTCCAGGAGGAGCGCCTCAGCGTCGACCGCGCGCGCCTCGCCGAGCTGGGTCTCTCCGGCTCCGAGATCGCCGACACGGTCGAGCACTATGTGCTCGGGCGCATCGCCACCCGCTTCCGCGAGGGCGGCGACGAGTACGACGTGCGGGTGCAGCTCCAGCCGGCGCAGCGCGAGCGGCTGGAGCAGCTCTCTCAGCTCCCGGTGGTCACGCCCCAGCGCGGCGTGGTGCCGCTGGGCGCGGTCACGGTCTCCGAGCTCGCTCGCGGACCGGCCTCGATCGTGCGTGAGAACCAGGAGCGGCTGCTCCGGATCAGCGCGACGGTATCCGGCCGTGCGCTGGGCGACGTCGCTGCCGACCTGAGGAGTCGGCTCGCCGAGCTGACGGTCCCCGAGGCGTTCACGCTCGCGCTCGGCGGCGAGGTCGAGGAGCAGCAGGAGATCTTCTCGTCGCTGCTCCTGGGAGTCTTCCTGGCGCTCTTCCTGGTCTACACCGTGATGTGCGTGCAGTTCGAGTCGCTGGTCCACCCGCTGGTGATCATGACCGCGGTGCCGTTCGGCCTCATCGGCGTGACCCTCGCGCTCGCGCTCACCGGCACCACGCTCAACATGAACTCTCTGCTCGGCTGCATCGTCCTGGTCGGCATCGTGGTCAACAACGCGATCGTCCTCGTCGACTACGTCAACCTGCTTCGCCGCGAGCACGGGATGGGGCTCGAGGAGGCGCTCTCGAGCGGTGCGCGGCGGCGGCTGCGGCCGATCCTGATGACCACGCTGACGACGGTCCTCGGCTTGGTGCCGCTGGCGATCGGCCTGGGCGAGGGCGCCGAGATCCAGGCTCCGCTCGCGCGGGTGATCGTCGGCGGGCTCGCCACCTCCACGCTCATCACGCTGGTCTTCGTGCCGTGCCTCTACTGGGTGGTCGAGCGGCACCGGTTGCTGGCG
>DATKDQ010000413.1:0-3137 GCA_035544635.1 Thermoanaerobaculia bacterium | reverse complement strand
GCGCGCGACCTCGCCGTCGCTGCGCCCGAGGACGTCGGCATGTCATCGGAGCGCCTGGCGCGGCTCTCGAGCGCGATGCAGCAGGTGGTCGACGGCGGCAAGGTCGCCGGCATCACGACCATGATCGCGCGCCACGGCAAGATCGCGCACTTCGGCACCTTCGGCTACCAGGACCTCGAGTCGAAGACGCCGATGGCCAAGGACACCATCTTCCGCATCTACTCGATGTCGAAGCCGATCACCGGGGTCGCACTCATGATGCTCTTCGAGGAGGGCAGGTTCCGGCTCTCCGACCCGGTGGCGCGCTACATCCCCGAGTTCGAGGGGCTCGAGGTCGCGGCAGGTGAAGGCCCCGAAGGGCCGACCGTCGAAGACGCCACCCACCCGATGACGATCCGCGAGCTGATGAGCCACACCGCCGGGCTCTCCTACGGCATCTTCTCGGAGTCCCAGGTCGATGCGCTCTATCGCGACGCGGGCGTGCTCGATTCGCGTTCGACGCTGCGCGACATGATCGTGAAGCTCGGCAAGATCCCGCTGCGCCAGCAGCCGGGCACGCGCTGGCACTACAGCGTCGCGGTGGACGTCCAGGGCTACCTGGTCGAGGTGCTCTCGGGGCAGCCGTTCGACACGTTTCTCGAGCAGCGGCTGTTCGCGCCGCTCGGCATGAAGGACACCGCGTTCCACGTCACACCCGACCGGGCGAGCCGGTTCGCGCAGGTCTACAACTACGAGGAGGACGGCAGCCTGGTCGCGCGCGAGGGCTTCAGCGGCGGCCACAACTACCTCGAGCCCACGACGTTCTTCTCCGGCGGCGGCGGCCTGGTCTCGACCACCACCGACTACATGCGCTTCTGCCAGATGCTCCTGAACGGCGGCGAGCTCGACGGCGTGCGCATCCTGTCGCCGCTCACGGTCGACCTGATGCGCGCCAACCACATGCCGCGCGCCGTCCCCGAGATGTCGCCGGGCACCGGCTTCGGGCTCGACTTCGCGGTGGTGCTCGACCCGGTCGAGGCCGGCGCGTTCTCGAAGGGCGAGTACTACTGGGGCGGCGCCGCGGGGACCTGGTTCTGGATCGATCCGGTCGAGGACCTGGCCTTCGTCGGCATGATCCAGCAGTTCGGGCAGGGGCGGCCCGACCTCCGGCCGACCTCGAAGCAGCTCACCTACCAGGCGATCCTCGAGCCCGCCGGCTAGCCACCGGCCGCTCACGTGGCCGGTAGGCGGGAAGCTGTCTGGCGCCGAGGACGGCGCGCGTTCCTCCACCGGGTCCAGTGAGGTACTGCGCCGCGCTCCGTCTTGCGTCTGTACACATATCTTGGTGTATAATGTACACTACAATGTGCAGAGACAACCGGGGGCCATGGCGATGAGAACGAACATCGAGCTCGACGACGACCTCATCACGCGCGGGATCTCTCTCACCGGCGCGAAGACCAAGCGCCAGCTCGTGCACCTGGCGCTCGAGGAGCTGGTGCGGTCGCGCACGCGCCGCAACATGCTCGACCTGGCGGGTGAGATCGAGCTCGAGGGCGGCTTCGACCACCGAGTCCTTCGCCGCCGTCGCGGTTGATCGGCGGCGGGCGACGCCGGTGATCCTGGTCGACACCTCGGTCTGGCTCGCGGTGCTGCGCGACGCCAGCGGGCGCGCCCCTCTCGAGGCGGCGCTCGCGGGCGCTGCGCCCGTCTTCAGCCGGTTCACCCAGCTAGAGCTCCTCGCCGGCTGCAAGGACGAGCGCGACTGGGACCTCCTGGCCGGGTATCTGGCGGCGCAGGATTATCTCGAGCTCGGCGACGAGAGCTGGCCGCACGCCACCCGCATGCTTTTCGACCTCCGGCGCCGCAAGAAGGAGGTCTCGAGCGCGATCTCCTGCTGCATCGCGCAGCTCGCGATCGAGAACGACCTCCTGCTCCTCCACAGCGACCCCGACTTCGAGGCCATCGCCGAGGTGCGCAACCTCAGGCAGCGCCGCCTCGAGCTGGGAGGCGAGAAGGCGCGGCCGCGCCGGAGCCGGACTCGGTAGCGCCGCTTCCGCTGCGATAAGCTTCGCGCTCGTCGACTTCACTTTCAGCGAGGAGGAAGAGCGGCATGAAGCTGGGCCTCACCGCCGGCTACTCGGGCAAGCGCATCGAGATCCCCTGGAACCTGATCAAGAAGGCCGAGGACCTCGGCTTCGACTCGGTCTGGACCGCCGAGGCCTACGGCTCCGACGCGGTCACGCCGGCGGCGTACATGCTGGCGCGCACCGAGCGCATCAAGGTCGGCACCGCGATCATGCAGATGCCGGCGCGCACGCCGGCGGCGACCGCGATGACCGCGATGACGCTCAACCAGCTCTCCGACGGCCGCTTCCTGCTCGGGCTCGGACCCTCGGGCCCGCAGGTGGTCGAGGGCTGGCACGGCGTCGCCTACGGCCGGCCGCTGACCCGGACCAAGGAATACGTCGCGATCCTGCGCAAGATCTTCGCGCGCGAGGAGCCGGTCACGTTCGACGGGTACCACTACCAGCTTCCCTATCGCGGCGACGACGCGACCGGGCTGGGCAAGCCGCTCAAGAGCATCCTCGCCGCCGACACCTCGATCCCGATCTACACCGCCTCGATCGCGCCCGCCGGCATCGAGTGCTCGGCCGAGGTCGCCGACGGTGTCATCCCAGTTTGGATGAACCCCGAGCGCTTCGATCTCCTGGCGGGCCCGCTCGAGAAGGGCTTCGCCAAGGCGGGGAACGGCAAGGGGCGCGACAGCTTCGAGGTCGCGCCGTTCGTCTCGGTGGTCATGGGCGACGACCTGGAGCAGTGCCGCGCCCCGATCAAGATGAACCTCGCGCTCTATATCGGCGGCATGGGCGCGCGCGAGAAGAACTTCTACAACGACTACGCGAAGCGGCTCGGCTACGAGGCGGACGCCGTCAGGATCCAGGACCTCTACCTCGGCGGCAAGCAGGGCGAGGCGATCGCGGCGGTTCCCGATCAGCTCGTCGACCAAGTCGCCCTGGTGGGATCGAGGGACCGCATCAAGGACCGCCTCCAGGCCTGGATCGAGGCCGGCAAGAAGGGCCACGTCGGCTCGATGCTCCTCGGCTGCCGCCAGCCCGAGGCGCTCGAGGTCATCGCCGAGCAGGTGCTGTAGGAAG
>DATKDQ010000412.1:0-7418 GCA_035544635.1 Thermoanaerobaculia bacterium | reverse complement strand
CTCCCAGTCTGTCCCGGTGGCAGCCCGGAAATCGGCGAGCTCGTTGCGCGCCTGCTCGAGCTCCGCGTCGAGCTTCTGGGTGACCTCGCGTGCCCACTCCTCCTCGGAGAACGCGGCGAGCTCGCCGCGGAGGCTGGAGACGTTCTCCTCGAGCTCGGCGACGCGACGGTCGAGCTCCTGGCTCTTGGCGTGGACCCTCAGCCCACCGCTCCGGCCGAGCGCCAGATGGTGTAGGCGATCCAGGCCGACAGCAGCAGCGCGCCCTCGACCCGCACGATGCGGCGGCTGTGGGTGATGCCCATCGGGAGCAGGACGACCGAGAGGACGACGCACGCGATCAGGTCGCCGGTGCCGCCCGCCGGGACCGGGACCGGCCGCGTGGTCGCCGTGACGCCGAGGACGAAGAGCGTGTTGAAGACGTTCGAGCCGACGACGTTGCCGACGGCGATGTCCGACTCGCCGCGCCAGGTGGCGATCGCGGAGGTCACGAGCTCCGGCAGGCTGGTGCCCACCGCCACGATGGTCAGACCGATGATCGTCGCGGGCACGCCGAGCAGGAGGGCGAGCTCGGTGGCAGCGTCCACCGTCAGGCGTCCACCGGCGACGAGACCCACGATCCCGCCCGCGACCAGGAGGAGGTCGGCGGGCACTCCTTCGTGCCAGCTCTCTCCGCCGCGCTCGCGCGCCTGCTCGACCAGCGGGTCGCGCCGCTGGCGCACGACGTCGCCCACCATGGCGTAGAGGAAGACGGAGAACACCAGCAGCAGCGCGAGCCCGTCGCCGCGGTCGATCGCCCCCGGCTCGCCGCGCAGCGCGGGATCGAGCGCCAGCACCAGCAGGACGGCGGCGGCGAGGACCATCATCGGGATCTCGCGCGCGAGCACCTGGCCGTGGATGACGAGTGGGCGCACCAACGCTGCGAGCCCGAGGATGAGCCCGAGGTTCGCCAGGTTCGAGCCGACGATGTTGCCGAAGGCGACCTCGGTCGCGCCGCGGTAAACGGCGATCAGGTTGACGGCGAGCTCCGGGGTCGACGTTCCGAACGCGACCACGGTGAGCCCGACGATAAGCGGCGACACCCCCAGCTTGCGCGCCAGACCGGCCGCGCCCCGCACCAGCCCGGCGCCTCCGCCGAGGAGGAGCGCGAGGCCGCCGAGGAGGAGCAGGATCGAGAGCATGCGAACGGGGGTGAGCGGGGAGCCGAACTATAACACTCGATCGCTGCCGCCTCGGCCGCTCGAGCGACGCGCACCGGAAGCCGCCTCGAGCACCGCACCGGGTTTGACTCTTCCTCGCGGCGGGTTCTAGGATCCCCGCGTGCGGCCCGACCCCGGCATTGCGCTCCGCCTCCTGCGAGTCGCCCTCGCCGCGACGCTCCTCGCCGCCTCGAGCTTCCACTTCCACACCGGCGAGCCGGCGTCCGGACACTGGGACGCGAGCGAGCGCGAGCTGGTGCGCAGCGCCGCCAGCCATCCCGGAGCGCCGCTCCACATGGAGCGCGTGGACGTCGAGCGCGCTCCGCGCTGCCAGGTCTGCCTGCTGCGCGACAAGACCCCGGCCACCCGCCCCGGTCTCGCGTCGCTCGAAAGCGTCGACTCACCCGCCGCGACGTTCGCCACCGCGTCGGCGGCCGCTCCGATCGGGCGCGCCGGCGATCCCGGCCGCCCGCGCGGGCCGCCGCTCCTCTAGGTCCGTCTCCGCGTCCCGAGCGTCCTTCGATCGCGTGGCGAGCCGCCACGCGCACTCGGCTTCCCGGAAGCGCGGCGCAGACCGTGCCGCCTGCCGGGAGGGAGACCCGCCTCGAGAGGAGTCGTCCATGTCGCGTTTCCGATTCCCATTCACCGGTGCAGGATGTTCGGCTGTGGCGATTCGGCCGACCCGAGCTCCGGCGCCTCGTCGCCGGGCTTCACCCTGGAGTCGCGCGGCGCGGCGCGCTGTCTGCGCGGTCCTCGCTGTCGCGGCCGTCGCGCTGCCCGGCGCCTCGCCGGCGCGGGCCCAGGAGCCGGGCACGATACGTGGCCGGGTCGAGGGCTCGAACGGCGAGCCCGCGCGGGGCGCGGAGGCCACGCTGGTCCAGCTCCGGCGCCGCACCTCGGTGAGCGACGACGGGACGTTCGAGTTCACCGGCGTCCCGCCGGGCACCTACCTGCTCCAGGTCGAAAGCCCGATCCAGGGCAACGGGTCCGTCCGGGTCACGGTGGCCCCGGGCGAGGAGGCCGCGATCGAGATGCAGCTCAACGTCGTGACCCACCACGAGGAGGTGGTCGTCACCGCCAGCCCCGAGGTGCGCAGCCGGCTCGAGGTCGCGGCGCCGATCAGCGTAATGACCGGAGAGGAGCTGCTGCTGCGCCGCCAGGCCACGCTGGGCGAGACGCTGGCCGATATGCCCGGCATCAGCTCGAGCCACTTCGCGGCCGGCGCCAGCCGTCCGGTCATTCGCGGGATGGACGGCGATCGCGTGCGAATGCTCCAGGGCGGCGTCGGCGCCGGCGACGTCTCGGACACCAGCCACGACCACGCGGTGACGATCGACCCGCTGTCGGCCGAGCGCATCGAGGTCATCCGCGGGCCCGCGACCCTGCTCTATGGATCGAGCGCGATCGGCGGTGTGGTCAACGTCGAGGACGGGCGCATCCCGAGCTATCGGAGCGCAGGCCCTCTCAGCGGCACGGTCGAGCTCGGCGGCGGCTCGGTCGCCGACGACCGCAACGCAGCGGCGAGCCTCGAAGGAGGGGGTGGCCGCCTGGCGTGGCGGGCGGGTGGCTTCTATCGCAAGGCGAAGGACTACGAGATTCCGGGGTTCGCTGAGGCAGGCGCCGCCGAGGAGGAGCACGGCGAGGCATTCGGAGTGCTGCCCACTAGCGACGTCGAGAACCGGGGCGCGAGCCTGGGGGGCACGCTGTTCCTCGGCAACACCGGCTACGTCGGCCTGTCGGTGTCGGGCTTCGACAGCGAGTACGGGCTCCCCGGCGGGCACCACGAGGAAGGCGAGGAGCACGAAGGAGAGGAGGACGAGGAGGAGGAAGAGGTGAGGATCGACATGAAGCGCCGGCGGGTCGATCTGCACGGCGAGACGACGCAGGCGTTCGGACCCTTCGCCGGGCTGCGGGTGCGCGCCGGCGTCACCGACTACGAGCACGAGGAGCTCGAGGGCGCCGAGGTCGGCACCGTCTTCGCCAACGACTACCTCGAGGGGCGGCTGGAGCTGATCCAGAGCAGGAGGGGGATCTGGAGCGGCGCCATCGGGCTGCAGGTGAGCGACCGCGAGCTCGAGGCGGTGGGGGAGGAGGCGTTCATCCCGCCCACCGACTCGCAGGACTGGGCGATCTTCGCGCTGGAGGAGCTCGCCTGGGACCGATGGAAGCTCCAGCTCGGCGCCCGGCTCGACAATCGCGACGTCGAGGCGAAGGCGGCCGGCTCGCCCGACCGCGACTTCGACGGCGTGAGCTCGTCGCTCGGCGTCGTGTTCCTGCCGGCGGAGGGATCGTCGATCGCGCTCTCGGTGGCGCGGTCGGTGAAGTTCCCCTCGGTCGAGGAGCTGTACTCGAACGGGCTCCACGTCGCGACCAGCGCGTTCGAGATCGGCGACCCCGATCTCGACGTCGAGTCGAGCCTGGGCTTCGATCTCTCGTTCCGCCGCAGCGTCGGACGCGTGGCCGGCGAGATCACGCTCTTTCTCCAGGACTTCGACGACTTCATCTTCCAGCGCTTCACCGGCGACGAGGAGGAGGGCTTCCCGGTGGTCGCCTACTCGCAGACCGACGCCGAGTTCCGCGGCGGCGAGGTGCAGACCTCGCTCTCGCTCCACGAGAGCCGCCGCCGCCATCTCGACCTCAAGCTCTTCGGCGACTACGTCCGGGCGGAGCAGAGCGCAAGCGGCGAGCCGCTGCCGCGGATCCCGCCGCTGGGCTTCGGGGCCGGCCTCCACTTCCACGGCGAGCGCTTCCACGCCATGGTCGAGACCCGGCACCGCGAGGACCAGGATCGGTTGGCGCCCAACGAGACGCCGACGGCGAGCTACACCGTGCTCAACGCCAGCTTCAGCTACCGCTTCTTCACCGGCGCGCAGGTGTACGACCTGGTGGCGCGCGGCCGCAACCTGACCGACGAGGACGTGCGCAGCCACACCTCGTTCGTCAAGGATCGCGTGCCGCTGCCGGGGCGCGACCTGAGCCTCGCCCTGAGGATGAGCTTCTAAGCTACTCGTCCCCGCGCGAGAGCTGGGCGGCGGCGTCGAGGTTGTCGTAGACCCGCGACAGGCTGGAGGCGGCGTGGATCGGCGGGCTCCCGCTGCCGCGGGCCGCGCTCGAGAAGTCGCCGCCGAGGTCGCGCAGCGTCGCCAGCGCGCTGCGGGCGTTCGCGCACGCCGGGCGCGAGCACGAGCAGAGGTCGTCGGCGCGGGCGATGCGGTTCTCGATCCGCAGGTAGGTGCGGTCCCAGGCTTCGCGGTCGATGGGTGGGCGCGAGAAGCGCCGCATCTCAGCGGAGAAGACCGCCGCGGCGTCGCGTGCGGCCTCGACGCATTTGGCCTCCTCGCCCTGTCCTGCGCCGAAGCTGCGGCGGCCTGCTCCGCCGTCCCCCAGCGACCGGAACCAGGGCAGGAGCTGCGTGTAGCCGAACCAGATCACGAGCGCCAGGAGCGCCACGTTGATGACCTTGTTCAGCGTCACGGAAGCATCCTGGGGCGCCGAGCGGCGCGGGTCGGACACCATTCTCCCGCACTTTGGGTTTCCTGGTAAGCCCGGCCCCGCCCGGGGTTGCCGGCATTTTCTTGCCGAGTCGCGCTCGGAGGACGATACACTCGGGGGAAGCCATCTCGGAGCGGCACGGGCTCCGGCGGGTCGGCTGATGTCGGACACCTCGCGCACTCGCCGCCTTCAGTCGGAGGCGATCACGACGGGCGAACGCCGGCTCGTACCACGGGGCTCCACGCTCACCGGGTTCGTCGACGAGGTCGCGCGCGTCGGCGGTCTCTCGATCGCCGAGCTCGATCCCATCACGCCTCTGGTCGTTCGCACCGAGAACTCGCTCTACCGCATCATCGTGCTCGAGCCGCGAGGCCGCCGGATCCTGGTCCAGGGCGGCGCCTTCTTCCCCGACTCGACGCCGGCCGAGCTCGAGGGGTCGAGCCTGGGCGGCAGCATGCTCAAGCAGGGCTGGATCGGACCCGGTCTGCGCATGGAGATCTCGAGCGAGGGCAAGCGCATCGTCACGTCGCGCGTGCGCTCGATGGAGATCCGTGACGACGACGGGCTTCCGGGTCCGTTCTAGCGTCGGCTCGCCGTTCCCTCTACGGCCTCCCGTGAAATCGGCCGCCCGCGGAGGCCGGCGGGCGTTTCGGTCCCGGCGGAGGTAGGATCTTGGTATCCATCGCCCCGGACGACGCTGGCTGAGGCCGCCAGGCCGGCCCGCGCAGAGGTCCAAGAGCCCATGAAGGACGAGACCACGGTCGCGTTTCACGGCACGGGACGGCGAAGCCTGCTGCGTCCCGTGCGCGGCCTGCTCGCACCACGTCCCGAGTCGCCCGACCTGCCCGATCGCTACCGCGTGCGCGAGGAGAAGGGCGAGCGCCACCTCTCTTGTCTCGACGCGCCGGAGATCAGGGTCCTGGTGAGCCGCTCGACCACCACTCCCGGTGGAACGGCGCGCAAGGCACCGGAGGGCACCATCTTTCTCGACGGAGCCGCGCAGAGCGAGCCGTTCCTCGACACCGAGCGGCGGGTGATGAACCTCGATCACCATCAGGGCTGCGTGCGGCCGTTCACGCTCGCCACCTGCGAGCAGGCGCTGGCGCTCGTGATGCGCGGTCTCGACACCCGCGAGAAGCCATGGACGATCCACGCCAACGACGCCGACCTCGACACCGTGCTGGCGATCTGGGTGCTGCTCAACGCCGGGCACCTCGAGCGCGGCGGCGACGTGCTGCGCGCCGCGGTGCCGGTGGTGCGCCTCGAGGGCGTTATCGACGCGCACGGCTCGGAGCTCGACGACTTCTCCGGGTTCCCTGCCGAGCAGCTCGCCGCGGTGTCGCGGATCCTGGAGGAGCTCTACGAGCCGGAGCGCGCCGCCAAGCGCGAAGGCGTGTGGGAGGAGATCGACCTCCTGCAGTTCGTCGCGCGCCAGCTCTACGCCATCGACCGGCACTTCTTCCCACCCGGCTACTTCGCCGGGTTCTGCCACGTCGAGGAGCTCGCCCGCGTCCCGCTCAACGCCGACCGGGTTGCGATCGCATGCCGGTCCGATCGCGGGATCTACGAGCTCGAGACCGACCTCAAGAAGGTGTACGGCAAGCGGTTGGGGGTGATCGTGCTCGACAAGGGCGGCGGTGCCCACACGCTGCGCCTGGTCGACCGCTTCCTGCCGGCGACGCTCGAGGCGGCCTACGATCGCCTCAACCTGGCCGACCCGGCGGTGCACGCGGGGGATCCCAGCAACAAGTGGGGCGGCGCCGCCGACATCGGCGGTTCGCCGCGCAAGACCGGATCGAAGCTCTCGCCGCGTGAGATCGCCGACCTCCTGCGCACCGCGCTGCGCAGGCGGCAGCCGGTCGAGCAGCTGGTCGCGGTCGGCCTCGCGATGCTGCTGCTCGGCGGAGCGCTCGCCGGGCTCTGGCTGCCGCTGGCCGTTCCGGAGCTGCGGCTGCCGGCGCGCTCGACCCACGCCGGGGCGTTGTTCCTGCTGTCGTCGAGCGTCGCCGCGCTCCTCCTCGCCGGCCGCAGCCGGCAGCGCTTCTACGGGCTGGTGCCGCCGCGCGGACGGCGATGGATGTGGATGCTTCTCCCCGGCGCGATCGGGGGCCTCGCCGGAGGCGCCTGGACCCGGAGCCTCTCGGAGAGCGGGATCGGCACGTTCGGTCCCCTGGTCGCGGTGGCGGCCGCGATCGCGGCCGAAGTGGCCTTTCGCGGGGCCGCGCACGGCACGCTCGCGCGCTTCTTCCGCATGAGCTACCCGCCGAGCCGGTGGGTGCCTTCGACGCCGGTGCTGATCGCCGCGGCGCTCTATGCGCTGGTGACGCCGCTGCTCGGCGTGGGCCACGGTGGGGCGCCGCTGCCGGCGCTGGTTCCCGGCGCAGGCTGGCTGTTCGTCGTTCCCGGAGCGCTCCTGGTCGGGTTGGCGTCGGGGCTCGCTCGGGACCGCAGCGGCAGCGTCCTCGCGAGCATCGCCGTCCACCTCGCGGGAACCCTCGCCGTCGCTCTCGCCTCGTAGCGGCCCGGCCGGGGGTAGGAGTTTGCCTGGCCTTGAGGACATGCGCAGAGGGCCCCGCTAGGCTAGGCTGGTCTCCATGCCAAGCCGGACGACGATGGTCGGGATCGGCGCGGCGCTCGCTCTCGCCTGGGGCGCCGGCGCCGAGCCTCCGCACGATGCGGGCGCGGGGCTCGGCAAGCTGCCGTGGGCCGCGACCGGTTGGACCGAGCGCC
>DATKDQ010000411.1:0-5711 GCA_035544635.1 Thermoanaerobaculia bacterium | reverse complement strand
CATTCGTGAAGCAGCAGGGCTCGGTCGGATCGGGGGTCGGGATTCCGGGATCCTCGGGCATCGGGGGATCCTCGGGCACCGGCGGCTCCTCGAGCACCGGCGGCTCGATCGGCTCCCCCGGCTCGGGATGGGGCGGCTGCGCCGCCGGCGCGATCGCCGTCGCGCCGGCGCACGCCATCGGCGGCTGGGCAACGATCAGAACGGAGGCGAGCAAGAGGCTCGAGAGCATCGTCGTTCTCCTTCTCGGAGCCGGCGGCGGGCCCCGGCTCTCGGATCATGGTACCTTCCGGGCCGCGTCCGACCAGGAGGCTTCCGGCATGCAGTTCGGCATCTTCTTCGAGCTCTCGGTGCCGCGCCCGTTCTCGCCCGAAGCGGAGCGTCGAGTCTACGAGGACGCGATCGAGCAGATCCGCCTCGCCGACTCCCTCGGATTCGCCACCGCATGGGCGGTGGAGCACCACTTCCTCGAGGAGTACTCGCACTGCTCGGCCCCCGAGCTGTTCCTGACCGCGGCGGCGCGCGAGACCCGGCGCATCCGGCTCGGCCACGGCGCCGTGGTCTGCGTGCCGGAGATGAACCACCCGATCCGGGTGGCCGAGCGCGCGGCCGTGCTCGACATCCTCTCCGGCGGCCGGCTCGAGCTCGGCACCGCCCGCTCCTCGACCTGGACCGAGCTCGGCGGCTTCGAGGCCGACCCCGACTCGACCAAGAAGGACTGGGACGAGTATGTGCGCGTGCTGCCGAGGATGTGGATGGAGGAGCGGCTGTCGTGGGACGGCACCTGCTTCTCGATGCCCGAGCGCGCCGTGCTTCCCAAGCCCCTGCAGCGGCCGCACCCGCCGATGTGGGTGACGGTGACCAGCCCGGGCACCGAGCTCGACGCCGCCGACCGCGGCCTCGGCTGCCTCGGCGTCGCGGCCGTGAGCTACGCCGAGCAGGAGAGGCGCACCCGCGAGTACCATCGCCGCGTGCGGCAGTGCGAGCCGGTGGGCGGCGTGGTGAACGACCGCGTCGCCACCAACAACTTCCTCTACTGCCACCAGGATTCGCGCACGGGAGTCGAGAGCGGGATGCGGCTCATGGGCATGTTCGGTCTGCTCAACAGTCATCTCCTGTTCACGCGCGAGGCCTATCCCACGAACGCTTACCAGACGCTGGGCAACCTCAACCCCATACCTCGCGGCGAGTCCGGGGGCCCGGGCGACGAGGTGCGCGCGCCCGAGGGGATCTGCGTCGGCAACCCGGCGCAGATCACCGCGGCGGCGCGGCAGTGGGAGTCGATCGGAGTCGACCAGATCAACTTCATCCTCAACGTCTCCGACGTGCTGAGCCAGGAGCAGGTGCTCGACAGCCTGCGGCTGTTCGCCCGCGAGGTGATGCCCGGGTTTGCACCCGCCGCGCGTCCCTCGACGGCGGAGGGCCGCTGATGCTCCAGGGACGCGCCCAGCCGGAGGCGATCGCCGCGGGCTGCCCCGAGATGGTGGACTTCGGCGCGACCGCAACCCCGCTCGGCGACGTCCAGACCCTCCACGTGCTCTGCGAGTTCGAGAGCCGGCTCGCCGAGGAGCTGCTGCCGCCGGCGCTCCATCCGACGCTTCCGGGCGTGGTCGGTTGGATGGTCCAACGAGTGGGGGAGAGCCCGTGGGGCGCCTTCCATCTGGCGCAGACCAGGATCGAGTGCCGGAGCGGCGTGCGCCCGCGCGGCTATCTGGTGGAGGCGGTGGTCGACAGCGCCGCCGCCGCCGAGGCGCTGGCCTCCGGCTGGGGCTTCCGCTCTCGGCTCGGCACCATCCGGCTGCGCCGCTACTACGACGAGGTCCGCGCCGAGGTGGCGGTCTCCGGTCGCGACGTGCTGGCGATCGGGCTTCGCGATCCCCAGCCGCTCGCGGCCGCCGACGTGCAGTACGTGGCGAACATGAATCTGGCGCGCACGCCGCGCGGGCTGCGCCTGGTTCAGGTCGATCCCTCCTTCGCGCTCGAGCGCGCCGAGCGCGGCGAGCCCAGAGTCGACCTCTTCGACGGCGAGGCATGGGGCGTCGCCGAGCTCGAGCCGGCCTACCCGATCTCGGCGTCGTCGACCGCGGGCAGCATGACGCTGCCGCAGCTGCGCTTCCTGTGCCGGCCCGAGGTGTGGGCCTTCGACGGCACCGAGCGCCTGTAGCGGCGCTCCCGGGAGAGGCTCGAATTGACCCACGCTCCTCCGCCCGATTTCGAGAAGCTCGGCGTCTTCTACCTGGGCCGGCGCTGGGACCCCGCCACCTCGGCGGTCACCGCCGAGCCCTACCTCTACGACTCGAAGGACCTCACGACGCACGCCGTCTGCGTCGGTATGACCGGGAGTGGAAAGACCGGGCTCTGCGTGTCGCTGCTCGAGGAGGCCGCGATCGACGGCATCCCGGCCATCGCCATCGACCCCAAGGGCGATCTGGGCAACCTGCTCCTGACCTTCCCCGACCTCGCTCCCGGCGACTTCGAGCCGTGGATCGACCCGGCCGAGGCGCGGCGCCGCGGGCTGGATCCGGCTGCCTACGCCGCGCAGGTGGCTACCCTCTGGCGCGAGGGGCTGGCGGCGTGGGGGCAGGACGGAGCGCGCATCGCCAGGCTGCGCGCCGCCGCCGGCGTCGCGATCTACACCCCGGGCTCGACCGCGGGGCTGCCGCTGCGACTGCTGCGCTCGTTCACGCCGCCGCCCCCGGAGCTCTCCTCCGATCGCGAGGCGCTCGCCGAGCGCATCGAGGGCACCGTGGCGGGCCTGCTGGCCCTGCTCGGGATCGAGAGCGACCCGCTGCGGCCCGAGCCGATCCTGCTCGCGAAGATCGTCGAGCACGCCTGGAGCGCGGGCCGCGCGCTCGATCTCCCCTCGCTCATTCGCGAGATCCAGACGCCGCCCTTCTCGACCGTCGGCGTGTTCGATCTCGAGTCGTTCCTGCCCGCGGCCAGGCGGCGCGACCTGGCGATGCGCTGCAACCATCTGCTCGCGTCCCCGAGCCTGGCGGCCTGGCTGGAGGGCGAGCCGCTCGACATCGGACGCCTGCTGCACGGCACCGACGGCCGGCCGCGGATCGCGATCGTTTCGCTCGCGCACCTCGGCGACGGCGAGCGCATGTTCTTCGTCACCACGCTGCTCAACGAGATGCTGGCCTGGGTGCGCTCGCAGTCGGGCACCTCGAGCCTGCGCGCGCTGCTCTACATGGACGAGATCTTCGGCTTCTTCCCGCCCATCGCCGCACCGCCCTCGAAGAAGCCGATGCTCACTCTGCTGAAGCAGGCGCGGGCGTCGGGCCTGGGCGTCGTGCTCGCCACCCAGAACCCCGCCGACCTCGACTACAAGGGCCTCGCCAACGCCGGCACCTGGTTTCTCGGCCGGCTCCAGACCGAGCGCGACAAGATGCGCGTGGTGGAGGGGCTCGAGGGCGCCGCCGCCTCGAGCGGCGCCCTGTTCGAGGGGCGGAGAGTGGAGCGGGTGCTGGCCGGGCTGCCGGGCCGGGTGTTCCTCGCGCACAACGTGCATGAGGACGCGCCGGTCCTCTTTCACACCCGGTGGGCGATGTCGTATCTGCGCGGCCCGCTCACGCGCGACCAGATTCAGCGCTTGATGGCGGACCGGCGAGGCGCCGATACAGCGGCCGGTCTGTCCGCCGGCGCGGAGGAGGAGGTGGCGGCCGCGAGCCGGGCCCCGCGAGCCGCAGCCGGCGCCGGGCCGCCGGCTTTGGAGGCCGCGGCGCTGGGAGCCGGCTCGCGACCCCACCTGCCGCCCGAGGTCGAGGAGCGCTTCCTGGCGCCCGCGCGCGCCGCCGGCGACGGCGGTCGTCTGGTCTACCGTCCGCGGCTCCACGCGCGCGCGCGACTGCACTACGTCAAAGCGCCGGCCGCGATCGACCACTGGGAGGAGCGCCAGATGATGGCAGTCCTGTCCGGTGAAGGCGCCGTCCCGGAGTGGCGGCCCGTGGCCGCGGGCGTCGCGCTCGCGTTGGAGAGCGCGACGCGAGAGCCGGTGGGGCTCAACGGGAGGGTTGACGCGGCCTCGGCTCCGCCTCCTGCCGGCGAGCTGGCCCCGGTCCCACCGCAGCACGGCGCGGCCGCCCCCGTCGTATTCGAGCCGGTGCCCGCCGAGGCGCTGCGCGCGAGGAGCTGGGCGGGCTGGCGGCGGCAGCTCGCGGCCGAGCTCTACCGCGATCAGCGCCTGGTGCTCTTCGAGTGCGCGGCTCTGCGCGCGCGCTCGCAGCCCGGCGAGAGCGAGGGCGACTTCCGAGCGCGCGCCGCCCACGTCGCCCACGAGCGACGCGACCGGGACGTCGAGGTGCTCCGGCGGCGCTATGCGCCCCGGTTGGCCGCGCTCCAGGAGAAGGTCCGCCGCGCCGAGGAGCGTGTCCGGCAGGAGCAGTCGCAGCTCGGGCGTGAGCGCCTCGACACCGCGATCTCGATCGGCGCCACCCTCGCCGGCGCCATCTTCGGACGCAAGCTGGCGAGCGTCGGCAACGTCACGCGCGCCCGCTCGACGCTGCGCGGCGCCGGCCGCGCCTCTCGGGAGAAGGGCGACGTCGAGCGCGCCGGCCGGGGTCTCGAGGCGGCTCGCGACGAGCTGGCCCGGCTCGAGAGCGATCTCCTGCGCGACGTGGCCGGGATCGAGCGCGGGCTCGACCCCGGCGCGCTCCGGCTCGAACGGATGGAGCTCGCGCCGCGCAAGAGCGACATCGTGGTCGAGAGCCTCACCCTGGTGTGGTCGCCCTGGCGCGTCGGCCTGAGCGGGATCGCCGAGCCGCTGTTCGAGGCGGATGCGGCCCCGGCGCGTTAGGCGCCCGCAGGCACCGTTCAGGAACCGGTACCGGCTCGCAAGTGCCCGCGCGCCAGCCGCCCGGCGGCCCTTTGCGATAATCCATGGCGTGTCGATGGCTTCGATCAACGTGCGCGGCATGCCGCCCGCCGAGCTCGAGGGCTTTCTGTCGCAGCTCGGCGAGCCGCGCTACCGTGCGACGCAGGTTTTCCAGCGCATCCACCGCCATCGCGCGCGCGACCTCGACGAGTGGAGCGAGGTGCCGCGCCGGCTGCGCGCGGCGCTGCAGGAGGCCGGGGCAGCGGCGACGCTCGAGGTGGTCGAGCGCGCCCGCGGCGGAGACGGCACGGAGAAGGTGATCCTGGCCTGCGGCGCCTCGGCGCGGAACCGGCCGGCGGCGGGGGCGCGCGAGATCGAGGCGGTTTGGATCCCCGGAGGCGGCCGCCGGACGGTGTGCGTCTCCTCGCAGGTCGGCTGCTCGCTCGACTGCACGTTCTGCGCGACCGCCGCGCTCGAGTTCCGCGGCAACCTCGAGCCGTGGCAGATCGTCGATCAGGTGTACGCGCTCGAGCGGCTGCGCGGCGAGCGCGCGTCCAACGTGGTCTTCATGGGCATGGGGGAGCCGTTCCACAACTACGATCGGGTGCTGGCCGCCGCCCACCTGCTGCACCATCCCGAGGGTGCGTCGATCGGAGCGCGCCACATCACGATCTCGACCGCCGGGATCACGCCGGGCGTCGTGCGCTTCACCGCCGAGCGCCAGCCCTTCAACCTGGCGATCTCGCTCAATCATCCCGACCCCGAGCTGCGGGCGCAGATCATGCCGATCACGGTCCGGCACCCGCTGCCGGAGCTGCTCGAAGCCGCGCGGCGCTACACCGTCGAGCGCCGGCGCAGGATCACGTTCGAGTACGTGATGATGCCCGGCGTCAACATG
>DATKDQ010000410.1:0-8493 GCA_035544635.1 Thermoanaerobaculia bacterium | reverse complement strand
GAAGCCCAGGCTCACGTGATCGCCGTTCGCGGTAGCGAGCTCCACCGAGTCCGCCGCCTCGCTGCGCGACTCCACCTGGACGCGGCTGCCGGGGATGAGGCCTCGTTTCTCGAGCAGGCGCAGGAAGTCCGAGCTCTGATCCCCGACCCGCACCACGCGCTGCGGCTCGCCGAGCGGGCAGGCAAGGAGCGTGGCGGACGAGAATTCGGGGATCTGGCCCTCACGATCCGGGATGGGGTCGCCGTGCGGGTCCGCCGAGGGATGCCCGAGCATCTCGTCGATGCGCTCGATCAGGCGGTCGGAGACGGCATGCTCGAGCTGCTCCGCCTCGTCGTGCACCTCGCTCCAGTCGTAGCCCATCCGCTCGACCAGGAAGAGCTCGATCAGGCGGTGGCGCCGCAGCACGTGGGTGGCGAGCCGCTCGCCGGCTTCGGACAGGCGGACGCCCGAGTAGGGCTCGTAGTCGACCAACCCGCTCTCGGCCAGCGTCTTCACCATCGCCGTCACCGTGCCCGGCGCGACCCCGAGCGCGGCGCCGATCTGCCCCATGGTCACGAGCGTGTCGGGCCGGCGCTGCTGCGCGGCCAGGATGCACTTGAGGTAGTCCTCGACGGTCGACGTGGGCATCGGGCGCCCAATTATAAGTAGAGGGGAGCAGCTTGCCTGCTCCCCTGCCCACAGAACTAGTACGTCTCTCCCGGCTTCAAGGCCACCACCTCGGTGGTGATGCCCCGGTCCTGGAGCGCGGCGCCGAGCGCCTCGGGCGTGCCGGTCAGCGCCGGAAACGTCGCGTAGTGGATCGGGATCACCGTGGAGACGCCCAGGAGGCGACAGGCGATCGCCGCGTGCAGCGGGTCCATGGTGTAGAGGTCGCCGATCGGGAGGAACGCCAGCTCTGGCCGGTAGAGCTCAGCGATCAGCTCCATGTCGGAGAAGAGCGCGGTGTCGCCGGCGTGGTAGAAGGTGAAGCCCTCGGGAAGCCGCACCACGTAGCCGGCGGCGAGCCCGCCGTAACGGAGGCCGTCGGTCGTCGCGATGCCGGACGAGTGGTCGGCGCGCACCATGGACACGCGGTTCCCGAGCACCTCCTGACTGCCGCCGAGGTTCATCCCGGCGCAGCGCTCGACGCCCTGGCTCTCGAGCCAGGCGGCGACCTCGTAGCAGGCCACCACCTTCTGCGGCCGGTGCCGCTTCGCGAGCTCCACGGCGTCGCCCATGTGGTCTGAGTGGGCGTGGGTGATGAGCATGGCGTCGACGCGGGCGAGCTCCTTCGCGGCGTCCGGGCACGCTGGATTGTGCGCGACCCAGGGGTCGATCAGGATGGTCTGGCCGCCGGGCAGCGTGCACAGGACGGTGGAGTGGCCGAGGTACAGGAACTCGGGACGCGGGCTCGAATTCATCGCTCCTCCCCTTCTCCGGTGCCGGGCCCGGCGCCGCGCCTCCGCCGCGCCGCCGCTTCCACCCGACTCGATCCTCGGTCTCGGCTCGCCGTTCCCCTCACGCCGGAATCGCGGGCCGCTCCTGATCCAGCGCGCGGCGCATCGCGTCGACGATCGACGCCACCTCGGGCCGCGAGAGCTTCGCCCCCGGACCCGAGCCTTCGACCCGGTCGAGCGTGGCGCGTGCCAGCAGCACCGGCAGCGCGGTGAACTCGACCAGACCGCGCGGCGCCGCCGCGCGCTGCAGCGCGTGCACGTACTCGGCCGACGCCTCGAGATCGCGCCGCGCCAGATCGAACACCTCGGCGCGGTCGACGCGGGCCGGCAGGTAGCTGCGGCCCTCGCGGGCGTCGTCCGCCGAGTCCTTGAGGATGTTGACGAGCTGGAGCGCCTCGCCGAAGAGCGGGGCGCGCTCCCGCAGGTAGGGAGCGGTCGGCTGGAGCGACCGGTGTCCGAGCACGAAGAGCTCGGTCAGCATCTCACCCACGATCCCGGCGACCACGTAGCAGTAGCCCTTGAGATCGGGCACGTCCTCGAGCTCGAGCCTGCCGTCGTCGCCGGTGCGCGCCACGAACCGCGCCATGCCGCGGGCGGTGCGCGCGGTGTCGAGGCGGATGCGCCGGCGCGCGGGCTCGGCGAGCGCGGCGAACGCCTCGAGCACCGTCGGCATCTCCGACAGGAGCTCCACGTAGCCCTGGTGCGCCGACGCCTGCTCCGCCCCCCAGTCCGAGCCGTCGCCCGCGACGGCGGCGAGGTGGTCGCACTCGAGCAGCTCGGCGAAGCGTCGGAGCGCCTCGATGCGGCGCTCGCGCGGCCAGTGCGACGCGTCCTCGAAGGTGTCGGCGATGCGGAACAGGAGGTAGGCGACGGTGACCTCTCGCCGCGTCGGCTCGGGCAGCAGCGGGATGGTCAGCGCGAAGGTCCGGCTGGTCTTGACCAGGAGATCGTCGAGGTTCGCCATGGAGGAACCGCGAGAGGAAGCCCGAGTCTAGTACAGCCGTGGGGCCTACCTCCGGGCTTCGACGCGGGTGCCACCGCTCTCCTCGCCACCGAGCGCCCGCTCGAGCGCGCCTTCCTCGAGCCCGTCGAGGATGAGCGATGAGGTGCCGGAGCGAGCCAGCCGCCAGGCGGTCTCGACGCGGTGGCGCATGCCACCCGTCACGTCGGTGCCCGCGGCGCCCGCAGCGGCCGCCAGCACCTCCGCGAC
The DNA here is from genome assembly GCA_035544635.1 of Thermoanaerobaculia bacterium. GTDB lineage: Bacteria > Acidobacteriota > Thermoanaerobaculia > Multivoradales > Multivoraceae > DATAFT01. The sequence continues at coordinate 5,847 of DATKDQ010000410.1, read as the reverse complement.
GTTGTCGGCCGTGATCGCGGAGACGGTTCTGCCCGCCGCATCGAGGACACCTCGCGTGGCGCCCATCCAGAGCACGTTGCTCACCGGGACGCCGGCCGAAGCGAGCCGCGGCGCCAGCGCGAGCAGCACGGTCTCGGTCGAGCAGACGACCGCCCCCTCCAGGCGATCGAGCACGACGTCGCCGAAGACGACCGGCACCAGGCCGAGCGCGAGCGCGCGCAGGAGCGGCTCGAGGTGCACCTCGACCGGTTCGCCGCCCTCGGCGACCAGGAAGCTCGAGGGCGCGAGCGAGAAGGGAGCGAGCCCCGCCTCGAGCAGCGACTCGATCACGATGCGATGGAGCCGGTGCGCCTGGTCCTGGGTGGCCGCGACGCCCGGGAGCCGGGCAGCCTCCCGCGCGCCGCCCCGCAGACCATGGCGGGCCGCGGCCGCATGCCCGAAGGAACCGCTGCCGTGAGAGACGAGAAGTGGACCGGCGAGCCCGGGCCGCGCCGCGGCGAGCTCGCGCGCCAGCCGCGCCAGCACCTCGCGCCGCACGGTCGAGGGCCTCTCCTTGTCGGTGATCAGGCTGCCGCCCAACTTGACGACCCAGAGGCTCACGCATCCTCCCCATGGCGCGATCCGCGCCGCACCGGCTCCGCCCCGCGGCCCAGACGCCGGCGAGCCGGCGCGCGCCCGACACGAGCGGCGCTGCGCCGCCAACGTCCCGCCCCGGCGCGTGCTCCGCCGGCGCGGCGCCTGCAACGCCGCAGGCGCCTGCCGTCCTATATCAGATGCGACTCGAGCGCGCGCGGCCCGGCGCCCACCCGGTCGCGGATCAGCCGCTCGACCCCGGGCGCCGCTGCCAGCGCTTCGGCCACCGCCGGCTCCTCGGCCGCGGCGCAGATAACGTGCACGTTCGCACCCGCGTCCAGGGTCGACCAGGCGGAGAGGCCTCGCTGCTCGCGCAGCTCACGCACGCACGCCAGGAAGTCGATCGTCGCCGCGTTCCAGTAGAAGACCGGCGGTCGCGACGACATCGCGATCAGGTGCAGCTCGATGCCCTCCTCCTCGATCACCGGTCCGAGCCGGTCGAGGTCGCGGTCGCGGATCGCGGCGCGCACCACGTCGAGACGCTCGGGTAGGAGCTCCAGGCGCCGGGCGTAGTGCGGGCTCGAGGCGGCCAGCCGGTGGCCGTCGCGCGACGCCACCTTCTTCGCCGCGCTCTCCACCACCACCACCACGTCGCGTAGGTCCCAGTGGCTCGCCTCCGCGAGCGCGAACGCGTAGCACTCCTCGTCGGAGACCCCGCGCGGCCACTCGACGTAGCCGCCGAGAGCCGATCGCGCCGCCGAGCCCGACCCCGAGAGCCGAGCGAGCGACGAGAGCTCCGGCGGCTCGGCCGCTCGTCCCATGGCGCGCACCCCGGCCAGCGTCAGGGCGGCGAAGCCCGACGCCGAGGAGGCGATGCCCGCCGCGCTCGGAAACGTGTTGCGCGTGCCGACGACGAATCGCCCGCGCATGCCGCCCCAGCGCCGGAGCTGGTCGAGATGGCGGCACGCGCGCTCGCTGAACCGCGCCTCGGGACGGCGCCGCGACCCATCCTCCTCGACCAGCCACACCTCGTCCGCCGCGTCCTCGCCGTCGCGGAACTCGGCCGTGCAAAGCGAGCGGCAGGCCGAGAGCGACATCGAGATCGAGGGATGGTTCGGGATCGCGCGCTCGAGGTCGCGGGCGCCCCAGTACTTCACGAACGCGATGTTGGAGGGCGCCTCGACGCTGGCCTTCACGATCCCTCCTCCCGGTGCGAGTGCGCGCGCTCGCGCTACGACGCCGGCGAGCTCGCCGCACCGCTAAAGACGCGATTTGAACATTCGTTCAAATCCCCCCGCAGGCTCGACGGCCGCCTCACACGTGATCGCGAACGCCCTCGGCGCCGAGCCGCACCGACAGCAGCGACTCCGGCGCGATCAGACCGCCGCGGGTCAGATCGGCGGGGTGGGGATGATAGACCACGAGACAGCCCGCGCCGCGGCCGTCGAGCGCGCCCGCGCCCGACACCTTGGCGGCCCCACCGCGTCCCTCGATGCGGCGCACCAGGTCCCGCACCGCCGCCGGCACGACGCCCATCGTCTCGAGCCCGCGCTGGGCGTCGTGGAGGGCGTCGGCGAGCGCCGGCGCGTCGCCGCCGGTGAGCGCGCCGCGCAGCCTCCGTGCGGCCGCCTCGAGCCGGTCGAGCAGGCGATCGAAGCTCTCCGGATCGCCGTCGCGGAGCTGGCGCACCGCCGCCACCACCTCTCCCGTCGCCTGCTCCGGCGTGCCGGTGTGGAGCACGCGGATCTGGGCGAGGAGCGGCAGCTCTCGAGGGAGGGCCTCGAAGCGCAGCGCGCCGCCAGGTGCGCGCTCCACCCACTGCACTCCCCCGCGCAGGACGACCGCGCCGTCGACCCCCGACGGCGACCCGTGCTGGCGCCGCTCCACCTCGAGCGCGATCGCCTCCACCTCCTCCGGCCCGGCGCCGCGTCCCAGCAGGCAAAGCGCCGCCGTGACCAGCGCCGCCGCCGCCGCCGCCGAGCTACCCATGCCGCTCCCCAGCGGGATCCGCGACTCCACCCGCACCGTCCAGCGCGGCTCGCTCTGCGGGCCGAAGCGAAGGAGGGTCTCGCCGAGCGCCACCTTCGCCAGATGCGCCGGATCGTCGCCGCGCAGAGCGCGGTAACGCTCGGGCGTCGGATCCGCGGCGAACGTCCGCCAGCGTTCGCGCGCGCGCTCGGCGTACTCGCGAAGCCCCGCGCCCGACACCCGCTCGACCACGCCGAGGTCGAGCAGACCGAGGTCGACCCCCGGCTGGTCGCCCTCGCCGGCACGCACCACCAGCCGCGCATCGACCGCCGCCGCCAGCGCGGGCCGGCCGTACACCGCGGCATGCTCGCCGGCGAGGATGAGCTTGCCGGGCGCGGAAACGGTGACCGCCCGCCGCGGCGAGGGGAAGGCCATGGTCAGGAAGCGCTGCCGGGCGACGGAGGGATCTCGTCCGCGCCGCGGCCGAGCCGCTCGTGCGCGCGGGCCAGGTCCTGGGAGGTGAACGCCGCCATCAGCGACACCTCGCCGGCGAGGACCACCGCGCCCACGATCTCGGCGAGCCGCAGCGCGGCGGCCCCCGGCCGCCGCTCGTCGGGCACGACGCCGAGGAGCTGGAGCGCCTCGCGCTGGGTGGCGAGCCCGGTGCCGCCGCCGACGGCGCCCAGCGGGACGTCGGGCAGATACACCGAGAACAGGACGCCGTCGGCGCCCTTGGGCTCGATCGAGGTGATCCCCATCGCGCCCTCGACCACGTGGGCCAGGTCCTGGCCGGTGGCGACGAAGAGCGCGGCGAGGACGTTCGCCATCTGCGCGTTCCAGCCCATGGCGCCCGCCATGATCGAGCCGATCAGGTTCTTGCGATAGTTCACCTCGATCAGCGCGCGAGCCTTCGACTTGAGCGTGCGCTCGAGGGTCTCACCGCGAAGCTCCACCTCGGCGTAGATCCGCTTGCCGCGCCCCTCCTGGAAGTTGATCGCCGAAGCTTTCTTGTCGACGCAGACGTTGCCCGAGAGCGCGATGCACGGTACGCCCGTTCCGGGCTCGATGATCTCCCGCACGGCGCGGTCGCAGGCGATCGTCACCATGTTCATGCCCATCGCGTCGCCGGTCTCGAAGCGGAAGCGCAGGAACACCGTGGTCCCGACCGCGCGCGGCTTGACCTCGACCAGTCGCAGGAACCGGCTGGTCGCTTCGGTGACGCGGCGGATCTCGGGCTCGTGTCCGGCGACCCAGGAGAGAAACGCATGGGTCTCCTCGATCCCGCCGGTGCGGAAGACGGGGGCGCGGGTCATACCGACGTCCTCGACAGAGACCACCGCGCCGCCCGCTCGTCGGATCGCGGTGCAGCCGCGGTTGACGCTCGCGAGCAGCGCGCCCTCGGTGGTGGCGAGCGGTACCAGGACCTCGTCGTCGACGTGCTCGCCGCGCACTCGCACCGGGCCGACGATCCCCATCGGGATCTGCGCCGCGCCGATCAGGTTCTCGCAGTGGCGGGTGGCCGCGCGCTCGGCGTCGAGCGAGAAGCTCGCGATGTGCTCGAGGCTCGCGCCGGTCGCCTCCTCGAGGGCGCGCCGGCGGATCTTCGCCGCCTCGGAGGCGGGGAGGTCGCGGGGGAGCTGGTGGAACCCGAGGTCGCCGGCCGCGAGCGCGCGCACCAGCTCCGCCGCGTCCATCGCCGTCGGGCCGGCCGCGGCCGCTGCCTCGGTGGGCGCGCCGGCAGGCACGTTCCTCGCCGCGCCGCCGGCCGCCGCTGCTCTCCGGCTGCTGTTCTTCACAGGCTTCACCGGCTTCACCACGCGACCCTTCGTCGCAGCGTCGCCTTCTGCAGCTCCGCCACACTGGCGGCGCCGGCGCAGAACATCGAGATCCGCAGCTCCTGCACCGTCCGCCGCAGCTTGGCCTCGACCGCGTCGGCCGATTCGGTCGCCGCTGCGAGGAACGGGTAGGCCATGCCGGCGAGGTCGGCGCCCAGGGCGAGGCTCTTGGCGGCGTCGATCCCATCGCGCAGACCGCCGCTCGCGATGATCGAGAGCCCCGGGATCGCGGCCAGCTCCTGGATGCACTCCGGGGTCGGGATCCCCCAGTCCGCGAAGCTCTCGCCCAGGTCGAGGTCGCCCGAGCGCGACGCCTCGATGCGCGCCCAGCTGGTGCCGCCGAGGCCCGCGACGTCGATAGTCGTGATGCCGATGCGGGCGAGCTCGCGCGCGGTCCGAGCGGAGATGCCGCAGCCGATCTCCTTCGCGATCACCGGCACCTCGAGCTGGCGCACCACCGCCGCCATCCTCGGCAGCAGGCTCGCGAAGTTGCCGTTGCCCTCGGGCTGGAGCGCCTCCTGGAGCGGGTTGAGATGGAGGACCAACGCGTCGGCGCCGATCATCTCCACCGCGCGGCGGCACTGGTCGACACCGTAGCCGTAGTTGAGCTGCACGGCACCGAGGTTGGCGAGGAGCGGCACCGTCGGCGCCGCGTGGCGAACCGCGAAGGTCTCGGCCATGGCGGCGTCCTCGAGCGCCTTGCGCTGCGAGCCGACGCCCACCGCGACGCCCACTCGCTCGGCGGCCCGGGCCAGGTTCTCGTTGATGCGGGCCGCGGTCTCGGTGCCGCCGGTCATGCACGAGATGAGAAGCGGCGCCGAGAGCCGCTTGCCCAGGAACTCGACCGAGGTGTCGACCGCGGCGAAGTCGATCTCGGGCAGCGCGCAGTGCTCGAGCGCCCAGTGGTCGAAGAAGCGCGACTCGAGCTGCATGCGCCGCTCGAGCGCGAGCTGGATGTGCTCGGCCTTGCGGTCGCGCTCCGGCCGGTCCGCGGGCGCTTCCTCGGCGCGGCTGGGGTCGCGGGCGGTGCTCTTCTCGGCTCTCGCCATCGATCGGGCAGTCTGCGAGAAAGGGGATGTCAAGTCAAACTCGGCAGGCCCCCGTGGGTCAATGGCCCAGGCCCCCGTCTGCGCCCGGGCTGGCGGACGGGGCCAGCAGCAGCAGGGTGGGAGCAGCCAGGCGCTCGGCGCACAGCCGCACGCGCCGCCGCAGCTCGAGGAGCGCGGGGATCCACCCCGGCCGCATCATCGCGCCGAGGATCACACGGCGCCGGTCGAGATCGCCGTCCGGGCGGCGACAGCGCTCGAGGAACGCCGGGAGCGTGTCCGCCGTGGTGTCGCTCACCACGCGCAGCACGGTCGCGGGCACGCCGCGGTCGGTCGCCTCCGCGACCATGTCGTAGGACTCCATGTCGACGACGGCGGCGGGCGGCGCACCGGCGGCGGGCGGGTCGAGGACGGCAGTGCCCGCC
>DATKDQ010000409.1:0-38238 GCA_035544635.1 Thermoanaerobaculia bacterium | reverse complement strand
CCGGTCGACACCGCGAACCCGGCGAGATCGAGACGGATCACCAGCGCCTCGCCCTCCACTCCCGCCACCGCGAAATGGGAGGTGTTGGGCAGGCGCGCCGAGCCCTGGCAATGCACGCGGACGTCCTCGATCGAGGCGAGCCCGGCCTCGAGGCGGTCGCGCAGGCTCTCGAGATGCGCGCGGCGCCGCTCGAGCTCCGCCGCGGCGTGCCGCGCCGCCTCCCCGAAGCCGACGATCGCGGCCACGTTCTCGGTCGAGGCGCGCCGCCGCCGCTCCTGACCTCCGCCGAGGAGAAACGGGCGGAGCTCGAAGCCCGGCCGCACCCACAGCGCCGCCGCGCCCAGCGGGCCGTGGAACTTGTGCGCGCCGAGCGTCACGGCGTCGGCGCCCAGCTCGGCGACGCTCACCGGGATCTTGCCGGCGGCCTGGACCGCGTCGCAGTGGAGCCGGACGCCGCGCTCCCGGCACCGGCGCGCCGTCTCGGCCACCGGCTGAAGCGTGCCGATCTCGTTCGACGCCAGCATCAGGCACGCGAGCCGGGTCTGGTCGCGCAGCGCGGCTTCGACCGCCTCCGCCCGCACCACGCCGTCGCGCTCGGGGCGGACCACCGTGACGCTCGCGCCGCTCGCCTCGAGATCGGCCGCCGTCGCGCGCACCGACGGGTGCTCGAGCGCCGACACCACGTAGTGCGCTCCGGATCCGGCGGCGGCCGCCGCGCTCCGCAGGACGGCGTTGTTCGCCTCCGTCCCCGAGGAGGTGAACACGGTGTCCTCGGGGCGGGCGCCGAGGAGAGCGGCGACGCGCGCTCGGGCCTCCTCGACCGCCTCCCGCGCCTCCTGCCCCGAGCGATGGATAGACGACGGGTTTCCCCAGCGCTCACCCATCCAGGGCAGCATCGCGTCACGCACCCGCGGATCGAGCGGCGTGGTGGCGTTGTGGTCGAGGTAGACGCGCGTCACGGGCCGCTGATTCTAGCGCGAGCGCGCGATCTCGCTCCGCTTTAGGGCCGTGCACGGCCGAGCCGCTGCGGCACGGCGCCCCGATCGCCGTCGAGAGCGCGTAGTAAAGTGACTTGAGCCATGCCGTCTCTGCGCCACAGCCATCCTCCTCGACCGCCGCGCCCGGCCGCGATCGGCGCGCTCTCCGCGCGCAGGAGACCTTCCAGGATCGTCCTGCTCGTCTTCGCCGCCGCGCTCTTCGCCGGAGCGGTGGAGGCGGCGAGGAAGGACAAGCGGATCGAGGCTCTGCCGGAGGCCTACCGGCAGTGGCTCGAGTCGGTGGAGCTCCTCATCAGCAAGGAGGAGCTCGAGGCCTTTCTCACGATCGAGAAGGACTACCAGCGCGACGCCTTCATCGAGCGCTTCTGGCGCATCCGCGACACCTATCCCGACACCGCCCGCAACGAGTTCAAGGAGCGCTGGGAGAACCTGCTGCGCGAGGCGATGGAGATCTTCGGCAGCCTCGACGAGGACCGGTCGCGGATGCTGCTCATGAACGGCCCCCCGGACGGGCGGCTCGAGTTCCGGTGCACCACGGTCACGTTTCCGATCGAGATCTGGTTCTACGACGGCAGCGACCGCGTGCCCTACGAGTTCTATCTCGTGTTCGTGCAGCGGCACGGGCTCAAACGCTTCGTCCTCTGGCGCCCGCGCGACGGCCTCGACGACCTGCTCGACCGCCTCGGAGCCGGGCCGGTCGGGTTCTGGGACGGCCTCCTGGGGTGCCAGAACGGCGACGCCGTGGCGCGGATCCTGCGGGTGATGCTCGCCGATCCGATGGAGTTCGATCTGCTCGAGGCACGCATCGCGCAGCCCACCAAGTCGCCCTCGCCGGAGTGGGTAGCGACCTTCGAGTCGTACTCGACGGATCTCCCCGAGGACGCCTCGGTCTTCCCGGCCGAGGTCACCATCGAGTTTCCCGGCCGCTACCAGAGCCGGACCGAGGTGCTGGGCACGGTTCGCGTCGCGCCCGAGGCGGTCGCCAAGAGCAGCCTCGGCGGGCAGGAGACCTACAATTTCCTGCTCGCCGGCGAGGTGCTGCGCGAGGGCAAGCTGTTCGAGAACTTCCGCTACAAGTTCGACGTCCCCGCCGAAGGTGTCGGCGAGGTGATCCCGATGACCTTCCAGCGCCGGTTGCGCGACGGGCCCTACCAGCTCGTGCTGCGCGTCGAGGACCTCGCCACCGGCAAGTTCTTCCGCGAGGAGCGCTCGATCGACGTACCGGCGATGGAGGACGCCGCGCCCCGGGCGCCGGTCGACGCCGAGAGCGCCGAGATCTTCGCCAGCGCCGCCAAGGCGCTGGAGTCCGGCGCCACCACCCTCGAGCTGATCACACCGCGCGGAGAGATGCACGCCGGCATGGTCCGCTTCGACACCCTCACCACCGGCGAGGACATCGCCGAGGTGGTGTTCTCGTTGAACGGCGCCGACGTGATGCGCAAGCGACGGCCGCCCTGGTCGGTCGAGCTCGACCTGGGGCGGGTGCCGCGCACGCACGAGCTGCGCGCCGTCGCCTACGACGGCGCGGGCAAGGAGCTCGCCTCCGACGACCTCCTGATCAACGGCGGCTCGCACCAGTTCCGGGTGCGCCTGGTCGAGCCCAGGTCGGACCAGACCTACACCACCAGGGTACGCGCCAGCGCCGAGGTGGCCCTGCCCGAGGAGGCGGTGGTCGAGCGCGTCGAGTTCTATCTCGACGAGACCCGGGTGGCGACGCTCTTTCAGCCGCCCTTCACCCAGGACATCGCGCTGCCCGCGCCCGGCGCCGTCGCCTACGTGCGAGCGGTAGCGTTCCAACCCGACGGCAACTCCACCGAGGACCTCGTGTTCATCAATGCTCCGGACTATCTGGAGGAGGTCGAGGTCGAGTTCGTCGAGCTCTACACCACCGTCCTCGACAAGGCCGGGCGCCCCGTGCTCGACCTGCGCGAGAATGACTTCAGCGTGCTCGAGGACGGCGTTCCCCAGAGCGTGGTGCGCTTCGAGCTGGTGAGCGAGCTGCCGATCCATGCCGGCATCGTGCTCGACGTGTCGGCCTCGATGGAGCCGTCGATCGACCGCGCCAAGAGGGCGGCGCTGCAGTTCTTCGAGACCGCGGTCACTCCGAAGGATCGCGCCGCGCTCATCACCTTCAACGATCATCCCCAGCTCGCGGCCAAGTTCACGAACAACGTGCAGGATCTGGCGGCGGGGCTCGCCGGCATCAAGGCCGAGCGCGGCACCGCGCTCTACGACAGTCTGATCTTCACGCTCTACTACTTCAACGGCATCCGCGGCCAGCGGGTGGTGCTGCTGCTCTCGGACGGCATGGACGAGAACAGCCGGTTCGCGTACGAGGACGCGCTCGAGTACGCGCGGCGCACCGGCGTCTCGATCTACGCGATCGGCCTCAAGCTCGCGGGGAAGGGGGCCGGCGCCGCCAAGAAGGCGCTGACCGGGATCGCCGAGGAGACCGGCGGCCGGAGCTTCTTCATCGATGCGGTCGACGAGCTCGACGCCATCTACGCAGCCATCCAGGAGGAGGTGCGGTCGCGCTATCTGATCGGCTACCAATCGTCGAACACCAGCGGCCGCAAGGCCTTCCGCGAGGTCGAGGTGCGCCTGGCGCGTCCGGGTCTGGAGGCGAAAACCATGCGAGGGTACTACCCCTGAGGCTCGGGCTCTCGGGTGGACCCGGGCTCGGCGTTAAGGGGTTCCGCCCCTTGTACGGGCGCCGAGCCGCTTCGTACACTGCAGTATCGTGATCTGCTCGCGCCCCTGCTGGTTCGCGATCCTCCTCCTGTCGGGGATGCTGGTCGCCGACGCGCAGCAGCCCGACCCCGACGGCGTGACCGCGCCCGAGGTTCGGCCCGCCCTGCTCGAGCGGCACCAGCGTTTCCTCGAGGAGGTGAGCCTGCTGGTCTCGGAGCCGGAGCGGAGAGCGTTCCTGGAGCTCACCCAGCCCCACCAGCGTGACCGCTTCATCCAGCGCTTCTGGCAGGCGCGCGACCCATTCCCGCAGACCGCGCGCAACGAGTTCCGGGACCGCTGGGAGGCCAACGCCGAGCTCGCTCGCGCCCGCTTCGTCGACCTCTCCGACCCGCGCGCCCAGGTGATCCTGTTCTTCGGCGAGGAGAGCCGCACGCTGCGCAGCACGTGCAGCGAGCTCCTGACGCCGATCGAGATCTGGTTCTTCGACGGCGTCGAGACCGGCAGTGGTCAGTTCACCGTCGTGTTCCTGCGCCAGGGCGACAACGTGAGGCTGTGGAGCCCGCACCAGGGCCTGACGCGGCTGCGCTCGCCGTTCTTCATCACGCGCTCGGACGAGGAGCACCTGAGGCGGGTGGCCGAGGACTGCCCGCGCGGCGACGAGATCCTGCTCGCGATCCAGCAGACCGCCGACTGGGAGCAGCTCCGCGACCGCCTGTCGCTCAAGCCCGCACGCGCCGAGGACTGGGTGGCGGCCTTCCTCGCCTCGTCCACCGACGTCCCGGAGGGAGCCGCCGAGCTGCCGGCGTCGCACCACACCAGCTTTCCCGGCGTCCACCAGAGCCGCACCGTGGTGCAGCTCCTGCTCACGGTCCCCCGCGAGCACGCCGTCCTGGCCGAGACCGGGCCCTACGAGTCCTACAACTTCCTGGTCGACGGCGAGGTGCTGCGCCGGGGCGAGCTGTTCGAGACGTTCCGCTACAAGTTCAACGTCCCCGCCGAGGAGGGGGCGGAGCCCGGCGACCAGATCCCGCTCGCGCTCGAGCGCAATCTGCGCGCCGGCGACTACACCTGGATCATCAGGCTCCAGGACCTGAACGGGAACAGCTACTACCAACTCCGCGAGGACGTCGCCGTCCCGAACGTCCTGGTCGCGGACGGCGGCGGGCGCGACCACGAGCCGCTCGGTGAGGCGCCGGAGCCGGAAGGCCGGCTCGAGTTCCTGGCCGAGGCCAACGCCTCGCTCGAGGATGCCGCCGACGGCGATCAGGTGGTCAAGCTGTGGGCGCCCCGCGACCGGCTGCTCACCGGCACGGTGCGGGTCGAGGCCCGCGCCACCGGCGAGCGCATCTCACGGGTCGCGTTCGACCTCGACGGCAAGCAGGTGATGGCGAAGACCAGCCCGCCCTACTCGATCGAGATCAACCTCGGCCGGGCGCCGCGGCTCCACACCCTCCAGGCGCGGGCGCTCGATGCTTCTGGCCGCACCGTGGCCCGGGACCAGGTCCTCCTCAACGCCGGCCCGCACCACTTCGCCGTCCGCCTGATCGAACCGCAGCGCGGCGGACGCTACACGCGCAGCGTGCGCGCACGCGCCGAGCCCGAGGTCCCGGAGGGCGAGGCGCTCGAGCGGGTCGAGCTCTACCTCAACGAGACCCTGGTGGCGACGCTCTATCAACCGCCGTTCGTGCAGCCGATCGCCATCCCGCCGGCGCAGGAGCTCGCCTATGTCCGAGCCGTGGCCTACCTCGGCGACGGCAACTCGACCGAGGACCTCGTCTTCGTCAACTCGCCGCACCCGCTCGACGAGGTGCGGGTGGATCTGGTCGAGCTCTACACGTCGGTGTTCGACTCCAAGGGCCGCCCCGTCGACGGCGGGCTCGCGACCGCGGACTTCTTGGTCAAGGAGGACGGCATCGAGCAGTCGATCCGCCGCTTCGAGCACGTCGCCGAACGCCCGATCCACGCCGGCATCCTGCTCGACAACTCGACGTCCATGCTCAACTCGCTGCGCGAGGCGGAGAAGGCGGCCCTTCAGTTCTTCCAGTCGGTGGTGAGGCCGAGGGACCGCGCCTGCCTGATCACCTTCAACGACAGCCCGCAGCTGGTCGTCCCGTTCACCAACGACCACGAGATCCTGGCCGGCGGACTGGCCGGTCTGGTGAGTGAGGGCGAGACCGCGCTACACGACTCGATCGTTTACGCGCTGCACTACTTCAGTGGCCTTCGAGGCAAGCGCGCGCTGGTCCTGATCTCCGACGGCGAGGACGTCGGCAGCGCCTACACCTTCGACGACGCGCTCGATTTCGCCCGCCGCACCGGAGTGCCGATCTACACGATAGGGCTCGGCCTGGCGCAGCGCGACGCGATGGCCCGCACCAAGCTGATGCGGCTGGCGCAGGACACCGGCGCGCGCAGCTTCTTCATCGACAAGGCGGACGGTCTCACCTCCGTCTACCAGCGCATCGAGACCGAGCTGCGCGCCCAGTTCCTGATCGCCTATCAGTCGAGCCAGGGCAACGAGGGAAGCGACCGCTACCGCCAGGTGGACCTGCAGATCAAGAAGCCGGGCCTCAGCGCCAAGACGATGCGCGGCTACTATCCTTGATGCGCCGCGATCGAACGGCCTGCCCCGGGGTCGTGCTGGCGTCGGCGTCGCCGCGGCGGCGCGAGCTGCTCACCTCGATCGGCCTCCGGTTCGAGGTGCGCGCGGTCGCGGTCGACGAGTCGGTCCGGCTCGGCGAGTCGCCGGAGGAGCACGTCCTGCGGCTGGCGCTCGAGAAGGCGAGAGCGAGCGGCGAGCCGGGCGAGCTGGTGCTCGGCGCCGATACTGTAGTGGTGCTCGACGGCGAGATCCTCGGCAAACCGCGGGACCGGGAGGACGCGCGGCGCATGCTCGGGCTGCTCGAGGGCAGGGAGCACCGCGTGCTCACCGGCGTCGCCCTGCGCGAGGTGGCGAGCGAGCGGTCGGCGGTGGCCGTCGCCGCGAGCGATGTTCGCCTGCGCCCGCTCGACGCCGAGGAGATCGCCTGGTACGTCACCACCGGTGAGCCGTCGGACAAGGCCGGCGCCTACGCCCTCCAGGGGGTCGGAGGGCTCTTCGTCGACTCGATCCGCGGATCGAGCTCGAACGTCATCGGGCTACCGCTGGGCGTCGTGTACGAGCTCTTTCCCGAGCTCGGCTACGACCTGCGCGACTTCCGGTGCGAGGCACCAATCGATCCTGCGCCGCTGCGCACGCTTGATACACTCCCGCCCTCATGAACGCCGGCCCGGCGCCTCTCCACATCGTGTTCGATCCCCCGTCGGAGGTCTTCGCGACCGACGCGTCGGGGAGCTTCGTCTTTCCTCTCCTCCACGGCGCGCAGGGCCGTATCGAGACGGCGCTTTACGACGAGGTGCGGTTCGTGTTCTCGATCTGGAGCCCGTCGAGCCAGAGCGTGATCGATCTCGACCGCACCTACCTGGAGCTGCGCGCCTCGCTCGACCCCGAGGAGGAGCACTGGACCAAGCTCGCCGAGGTCGAGCCAGTGGTGCCGGCGTACAACTCCGGCGAGCGTTTCGACGGCTGGATCGTGCTGCCGATCCTGGCCTCGGTGAGCGCGTTCTCGATCGCGGGAAGCGGGTTCCAGCCGAGAAGCCGCCTGCAGCTCCGGGCCAGCGCCTACTTCGTTACCTAGCCCCGCGCCGTCCTCGGCGCCAACAGCAAGCGGCGTAGGGGGTGGTATCCACCACCCCCCGGAGCCGCGCCGTCCTCGGCGCCGAAGATATCGAGCGGAGGAAAGTGCTAGACAGCACTTTCCTCCGCTACCTGAAGCCACGCCGCAGCTCGCGGCGAAAGACCTGGAATGCCTCGTCGTCGTAGAGGCAGACGATGACGTGCTCGAGCTTGGTGCCGCCCTGGAGATAGCGGTGAATCTCGGTGAGGAGGATGCGCGCGCAACGGTCGAGCGGGAACCCGAAGTTGCCGGTCGAGATCGCCGGAATCGCGATCGAGCGGAGCTGGTGGCGGTCGGCGAGCGCCAGCGCCGAGCGCACCGCGGAGGCGAGCTTGCGGTCCTCGTCGCCATCCCCCATGCGAGGGCCGACGGAGTGGATCACCCGCTTCGCACTGAGGTCGCCGGCGGTGGTCATCACCGAGGTCCCCACCAGGGCGCCGCCGATGCGGGTGCACTCCTTCTGGATCGACTCCCCACCCTTGCGCCGGATCGCCCCCGCCACCCCGCTGCCGAGGGTGAGGTGCTCGTTCGCGGCGTTGACGATGGCGTCGACCTCGAGCGCGGTGATGTCGCCCTCGAGGAGCTCGAGGAGGGTCTCGTTCATCTTGAAGGCTATGCGGTTCTCAGCCTTCGTGACCGTCTTGTCCACCATAAAGGCCGATTTTAGCGTAATCCGGAGCCGATTCCGTCCTCGCGCGGGCTCCCTTGGGTGCCGGCGGACCGGAAGGGGCCCGGCGTCGCGCCCCCGACGTCGCCCCGGCGCTGGCGGCCGCCGGCCCCGGCGGGACGAATGCTCGGCGCCTGCGAGCCGCGCCTCGCGGCGCCGGAGCGACGGCCGGGGCTCCCGACCGGCGGGCGTCGCGGCCCGGCGGAGCTGGGGCCATCGCGGGGCCTCCCGAGTGACGCTGTAGACTGCGCGTCCCATGCTGGGCGCCCTCAAGGCCGAGATCGCCGCCGAGCTCCGCAGGGTCGTGGCCGAGCGTTTCTCGGTCGAGCACACGCCCCTCCTCGAGACGCCGCCGCGCCGCGACCTCGGCGATCTGGCCGCCCCCGCCGCCCTGCACCTCGCCCGCGTGCTCGGACGTAAGCCGCGGGAGATCGCGGCGGAGATCACGGACGCGCTCGCCCTGCCCGAGGGCGTCGAGCGTGTCACGATCGAGGGCCCGGGCTACCTCAACTTCCATCTGCGGCGCGGCGCCCTGGCGGCCGGCGCGCTCGAGCGCCCCCTGGTCGAGCGGCTCGACGACACCCCGCCGAAGACGATCGTCGAGCACACCAACATCAACCCGAACAAGGCGGCCCACGTCGGCCACCTGCGCAACGCCGTCCTCGGCGACACGCTGGTCGCGGCCCTCCGGGTCCTGGGCTATCCGGTCGAGGTCCAGAACTACATCGACGACACCGGGGTCCAGCTCGCCGACGTGGTGGTCGGGTTCGCCGACCTGCGCGGGCTGACGGCAGACCAGGTGGAGGGCCTACCCGAGCCGTTCGATTACTACTGCTGGGACCTCTACAGCGAGGTCGGACGCTGGTTCGAGGAGGACCCTGGTCGCGAGACCCTGCGCCGCGAAACCCTCCACGCGCTCGAGGCCGACGAAGGCGAGCGCGCGCGGGTCGGGCGTGTGGTCGCGCGCCGGATCGTGCATCGCCACCTGGCCACGATGCGCCGGCTCGGTGTCGGCTACGACCTGCTGGCGCGAGAGAGCGAGATCCTCCGGCTCGACTTCTTCGCGCGGGCGTTCGAGCGGCTGCGCGCGTGCGGAGCGGTGCGGCTCGAGCCCGCCGGCCGCAATGCTGGCTGCTGGGTGATGCCGCTCGCCGACACCGAGGAGTTCGAGGGCCTCGAGGAGCCGGACAAGGTGGTCGTGCGCTCGGACGGCACGGTGACCTACGTCGGCAAGGACATCGCGTACCAGCTCTGGAAGTTCGGCCTCCTGAGCCTGGACTTCGAATACCGGTGGTGGGACGAGGAAGGTGTGTGGGAGACCGCGCCGCCCCGGGCATCGAGCGAGGCGGCGCCCGCCTTCGGGGGAGCGGGGCGCGTCGTCAACGTGATCGACGCGCGCCAGAGCTACCTCCAGAAGATCGTCGCCGCCGGCCTCCACGCCCTCGGACACGTCGAGGAGGCGCGCCAGAGCATCCACTTCGCCTACGAGATGGTCGCCCTGTCGCCGGCGGCCGCGCGTCAGCTCGGGCTCGACGCGGGCGAGGAGGAGGTCGAAAGAGCTGGCGAGCAGGGCGACGCCGGGGCACGGCTCACCAGTGGCACGGCGAAGGAGGAGCCCGCTGGTGCCGGCGGCGCGCCGGGCGCTACCAGCGGCGCCGGCGGCCGCGCCACGCTCATGTCCGGCCGCAAGGGCATCGGCGTCAAGGCCGACGACCTGCTCGACCGGCTCGAGGCCAAGGCGCGCGAGGGGATCGCCGAGCGCAACCGCGAGCTCGCCCCGGCGGAGCTCGACCGCCTCGCGCGCCAGATCGCGACCGCCGCCCTGCGCTTCCTGATGGTCAAGGCGACCACCACGCGGGTGATCGCGTTCGACTTCGACGAGGCGCTCGCGTTCGAGGGCGAGACCGGGCCCTACCTCCAGTACTCGCTGGTGCGCGAGGCGAACATCCGGCGCAAGCTCGAAGCCGCCGGGCTGCCCACGTCAGTCACACCCGGCGAGGTCGATGCGCTTCCCGCCGCGGTGTGGAGCGACGACCTCTGGGACCTGGTGCTCTCGGTCGCGCAGATCGAGGAGACGGTGCGGCGCGCGGCCGATACCCTCGAGCTCTCGCTCCTCGCCCGGCACGCGATCGACGTGGCGCGCAAGTTCCACGCGATCTACCACCGCCACCCCATCCTGCACGAGCAGGACGCCGCGCTGCGCCAGGTGCGCCTCGCCACCAACGCCGTCTTCCGGCGAGGGCTCGAGTCGTTGATGGCGATCCTCGGGATCCCGGTGCCGGAGCGGATGTAGCGGCTCGCACGCGATGGCCGGACCGGGACGACTGCGTGTACTCCTCGATGGTGACCGCAGGCCTCTGGCGGCGACGCTCCTGCTGGAGGGGAAGCTCGAGCAAGCGACCGGTATGAAGGTAGGGCCTGCCTTCCTTCTGAATCTTCAATCCATCTGCTTTCTCAGCACCGTCGGGATGTCGTAATCGTCCACCGCCGACCAGTTGGGGCCGAAGCCGCCCTTGTCGCGGTCGTGGTGGTGCGCCAGCACCTTGCGGTAGAAGGGCACCCGCTCCTCCTCCTCCTGCTCGGGCTCCTCCGTCGCCATGCCGTCGAGCTCGAGCTGATCGAGCGGCTGCGCCTCGAGCGATGAGCGCTCGGCGCGCGGCGCCGCCGTGGGGCCGGCGATCGGCGTCGCCTCGATGCGGCTGGAGAACGGAGTCGACGGCGGCTCGGGTGTCATCGCGACCAGGGGAGGCCGCTCGGGCGCGGGGCGCTCGGCGGGCGCGCTCGCAATCGGCGGCTGCGGCGCTCTCGCCGGTGCCGCGCTCGCCGGCGCGGGGACGGCGGGCGGATCGGCGTGACGTTCCGGCAGCCGCGCCCAGGCCGGCAAGGTGAGCTCGCCCACCACCTCGCGCCGGGCGAAGCGGGGAACGAGCTCCTCCATCGCCGGCTGGTCGGAGAACCCGGTCGCGATCACCGTGATCTTCACCTCGCCGACGAGATCGGCATCGACCACCAGGCCCGAGATGATGTTGGCGTCCTGATCGACCATTTCGGAGATCGCGCGCGCCGCCTCGGCGACCTCGTGCAGGGTGAGGTCGGGCCCGCCGGTGATGTTGATGAGGACCCCGCGAGCGCCCTGGATCGAGGTCTCCTCGAGCAGCGGCGACGACACCGCGGCCTGCGCCGCCTCGAGCGCGCGGTTCTCGCCCTTGGCGACGCCGGTGCCCATCAGCGCCATGCCCATCCCGCTCATGATGGTACGCACGTCGGCGAAGTCGGCGTTCACCTCACCGGGGATGGTGATCAGATCGCTGATCCCCTGCACACCCTGGCGCAGCACGTCGTCGGCGATCAGGAACGCCTCGGTCAGCGGCGTCCCCCGGTCGACGAAGTTGAGAAGGCGCTCGTTGGGGATGCAGATCACCGTGTCGACCGCCTCCCGCAGATCCTCGAGGCCCTTGTCGGCAAGGTGCATGCGCCGCCGGCCCTCGAAGGAGAACGGCTTGGTCACCACCGCGACGGTGAGCGCGCCGACCTCGGCCGCGAGCGACGCGATGACCGGGACGGCGCCGGTCCCGGTACCGCCGCCCAGGCCCGCGGCCAGGAAGATCATGTCGGCGCCCTGCAGGCACTCGAGGATGCGCTCGGTGTCCTCGAGCGCGGCCTTGCGGCCGATCTCGGGGTCGGAGCCGGCGCCGAGGCCCCGGGTGATCAGCTTGCCGAGCTGGATCTTCATCGGCGCGCGGCACTTCGCCAGCGCCTGAACGTCGGTGTTCACCGCGATGAACTCGATGCCGCGCAGCTGGGCGTCGATCATGCGGTTGACGGCGTTCGAGCCGCCGCCGCCCACACCGATCACCTTGATCCGTGCCGGCTGGACCTCGCGGGTGTCCACGGGGATCGACTGGGTGTCAGAGTTCGCGTCGTCGTCGAACAGGATCATGAGCTTTGCCCCTTTCTGCGCTGCCGATTCCTGTGTGCGCCCTGATCGTCCACTACAGCTTCGAGCGGCGCGCTCGACTCGGCCGCTCTTCTCCGCCGCGCGCGGCCGCGTCGGGTGAGCCGCACGGAGTCGATCGCATGATCGCTCATCGCCGCTTCACTACAACAGATCCTGGAACATGCCCCGCAGGCTGCCCATCATCGAGCGCACGCCGAAGACCGACTTGGCCGCGGCGCGCGGTCGCGTCTCCGACGCCGTCCTGCCATGCAGCAGGAGCCCCGACGCCGTCGACCAGATCGGGCTCGAGATGACGTCTACCAGCCCTCCGAGCCCGCTCGGCAGGCCCGCGCGCGCGTTGGCGTCGAACACCTGCTCCGCCACCTCGACCAGCCCATCGAGCTGCGCGCCGCCGCCGGTGAGCACGATCCCGCCGCGCAGGCTCGCCTCGCCGACGCTCTTCGCCAGGTCCTCGCGCACCAGGTGGAAGATCTCCTCCGCCCGCGGCTGCAGGATCTCGGTGAGCTCGCGCTTCGCCACCACGCGCGCCGAGCCTCCGCCCACGCTCGGCACCGCAACCCCCTCGTCCGACTCCACCATCGAGGTGAGGCAGCAGCCGTGCTTCATCTTGATCGACTCCGCTTCAGCGAACGGTGTGCGCAGCACCATGGCGAGATCGTTGGTGAAGTGACCGGCCGCGATCGGCAGCACGGCACTGTGGTGCACCTCCGAGTTGCAGTAGTACGCGTAGCCCGTGGTCCCGGAGCCGACATCCACCAGGAGCGCGCCGAGCTCGCGTTCGTCGTCGGTGAGGACGGCGAGCCCGGTCGCGAGCGGCTCGAACACGATCTCGAGCACCTCGATCCCGGCGCGGTTGACGCAGGTCAGGAGCGTCTTGTTGCGGGTGGCGTGCCCGGTGACGAGATGCACGGTCACCTCCAGCCGCCCGCCGAGCATGCCGAGCGGATCGAGGATTCCGCCCTGGTCGTCGACGATGAACTCCTGCGGGATGGCGTGCAGGATCTCGCGGTCGGCCGGCAGCGCCGCCGACTGCGCCGCCTCGAGCACGCGCTCGATGTCCTGCCGGGCGATCTCGCGGTCCTTGCGCGCGACCGACACCATGCCGCGCGAGTTCACCGATCGCACGTCTGGTCCCGCGGCGCCGACGTAGGCCTCCTCGATCTCGAAGCCGGCCATCACCTCAGCCTCTTCGCAGGCCTGCTTCAGCGCCTCGACCGTGGTCTCGACATTCACGATGTTGCCGCGCCGAGTGCCCCGGTTCGGGGCGAGCCCCTTGCCGACCACCTCCATCGAGCCGTTCTCCCCCGGCTGGCCGATCAAGACCGCCACCTTGGAAGACCCGATGTCCACCCCAACGATGTACTTGTCAGTCTTCGCCATCCCTCATGTCTCCTTCGGTTGCGGATCCCATACGGTGGACCTGGTGGACTCCATCGGTGCGGCCGCACCCGCCGGCTCGGCGGAGCCGGTCCGCTCGCGGGCGCTTCTGGGCCCCTTGGGCTCCGGAGCGCGCGGGCGCACGATCACGCGGCTTTCGAATCTGAGATCGATCTCGGCGATCGCCTCGACGTGCTCGAGGATCTCGGGCCGCAGCCGCTCGAGGAGCCGGAGGCGCTCGGCTGAGCCCTCCGAGCGCACCAGGATCGAGAACGGCAGCTCGCCGGCGTAGAGCCGGAAGTCGTCGTCGCCGACCACCTCGAGCCAGAGCAGCGGCACGCTCCAATCCGGGATCGGCTCGGCGAGCAGCTCTCGCTCGAGCTCGAGCGCGCGGCGCACGCTCGGCGTCTCGCCGGTCGCGAGCGCGGGCGAGATCCCGGTCGGAGTCGAGCCGGCGGCGATGCGCAAGAGCCTTCCAGCGCCGTCGCCGAGACCGAGAGGCGCGATGCGCCGGCCGCTCGCGTCGACATACAAGAGCCCCTCCGCGGTCTCGAGCACCGCCGCCGCCACCCGCTCCTCGACCACCACGTGGAGCTTGTCGGGAAGCTCCTTGCGGGCCTCGATCCGCCCCAGCCAGGGGTGCGCCTCGAGTCGCTCGCGGACGCGGTCGAGCGGCAGCGAGAGCAGGTTCGAACCGAGCTCCGGCGCGAGCGCCCCCTCGATCCAGTCCGCCGGGATGCGAGGGCTGCCCGCGGTCTCGACGTCCGCCAGCGCGAAGGTGGTCCCGTCGATCCAGAGCCATGCCGCGAGCGGCACCAGCAGAGCCGGCACCACGCGGACGATCCGCACCGCCACCCGCGCCAGCAGCGACCGCCGCCGCCGCCGCTGCGGATGCGTGGGCCGCAGGAAGGGGGCGGGACCCTCGGCAGCTCCGCCGGCCGGCATCGGGCCGCCCCTCACGCGCCCTCCTCGGCGAGGGCCTGCGCCAGCCGGTAGACGTCGCCCGCGCCCAGCGTGAGGATCGCGTCGCCAGGCGCAACCGTGGCCGCGAGCAACGCCCCGGCGTCGCGCCAGTCGGCGCAGAACCGGGCGTTGCGGTGGCCGCTCGCGCGCGCCGCGGCGACCACCAGCTCTCCGGAGACGCCTTCGATCGGCGCCTCGCGCGATCCGTACACCTCGGTCACGATCGCCTCGTCGGCGGCGAGGAGCGCGCGGCCGAGCTCCTCCGCCTGGTCGCGCGTGCGGGTGTAGAGGTGCGGTTGGAAGACGACGTGGAGCCGGCCGTCTCCGAACACCTGGCGTGCCGCGGCGAGCGTGGCCCTGACCTCGGTCGGATGGTGGGCGTAGTCGTCGATCACGATGGCGCCCCGCCACTGGCCGAGCCGCTCGAAGCGCCGGTGGACCCCGCCGAAGTCGGCGAACGCGCGCGCCAGCGACTCGAACGGGATCCCGAGGCCGAGGCCCACCGCGATCGCGCCCAGGGCGTTCTGCACGTTGTGGGTGCCGGGCATGGGCAGACGGACCCGGCCGAGCACGCCGTTTTCGGCCGAGCGCACCAGAAACGAGCTGCCGGCGGCATCGAGCTCGAGATCCTGCGCCTGGAGGTCGGCCTGGGGGGTGAGCCCGTAGGTGACCAGCCGGCGATCGGCGAGCCGCGGCAGGATCTCCTGGACGTAGGGATCGTCGAGGCAGAGGATCACCTGGCCGAAGAACGGCACCTTCTGCGCGAAAGCGATGAACGCGGTTCGGATGTCCTCGAGATCGCGGTAGGTGTCGAGGTGCTCGACGTCGATGTTGGTGATGACCGCGATGATGGGCTGAAGCCGCAGGAAGCTGCGGTCGAACTCGTCCGCCTCCGCCACCAGGTAGTCGCTCTTGCCGAGGCGCGCGCCGGTGCCACTCACCCGCAGGCGGCCGCCGACGATGACGGTCGGATCGAGGCCACCCTCGGTGAGCAGATGCCCGACCAGCGAGGTGGTGGTGGTCTTGCCGTGAGCGCCCGCCACCGCGATGCCGTACTTGAGCCGCATCACCTCGGCCAGCATCTCGGCGCGGCGGACCACCGGGATCCCGAGCCGGCGAGCCGCCTCGACCTCGACGTTCGACTCGTGCACCGCGGAGGAGACGACCACCAGATCGGCGCCCTCGACATGCTCCGCTCGGTGCCCCTGAGAGATGCGGGCGCCGAGCCGGGAGAGGCGCTCGGTGGTTTCGCTCGCCACCAGGTCCGATCCCGAGACCTCGAGGTCGTACTCGAGGAGCACCTCGGCGAGCCCGGACATGCCGGCGCCCCCCACTCCGACGAAGTGGACGCGGGAGAGCCCGGCGAAGTGATGGAACATCATCGGCCGGCCACCGTCTCCTCGACCAGGTCGGCGATCGCGCCGGCCGCCCCCGGTCGAGCCAGCGTGCGCGCGGCTTCGGCCATCGAGCAGAGGCGCTCCCGCTGGAGGAGCCGGCCGAGCCGCTGTGCGAGCGCCTCCGCGCCGGCGGCCTCCGCCGTCGGCCCCTGCCCCCGCGGGGCAGGCTCCACCACCGAGGCGGCGCCGGCGCGCTCGAGCGCTCGCGCGTTCGCGAGCTGATGACCGGCCGCGAGCTGGAGCGGAAGGAGGAGCGCCGGGCGTCCTGCCGCGCAGATCTCCGCCAGCGTCACCGCCCCCGCCCGCGACAGGACGAGATGGCACTCGGCCATCGCGCCCGGGACGTCGTCGAGGAACGCCGTCACCTCGGCCGCCACCCCGCTCGCCGCATACGCCGCGCGCGGTTCCCCTTCCTTGCCGCGCCCGGCCTGGTGCAGCACCGAGAGCTCGACTCCGGAGTCGCGCAGCCGCTCCAGCGCCGCCGGCACCACCTGGTTGAGCGTCGCCGATCCCTGGCTTCCACCCAGGACGAGGAGGCGCCACGGCGGACCCGGGGGCAGCGCCCGTGCCAGCGAGAAGAACTCGCGGCGCACCGGGACCCCGGTCTCGCGCGCCGGGCAGCGCAGCGCGCGACCCGCCTCCGGCCAGGCCACCGCGGCGGCGGCCGCGATGCGCGACAGCGCCCGGTTGGCGAGCCCCGGCGTCGCGTTGGGCTCGACCAGCACCACCGGCCGGCGCCGCAGGAAGGCGCCCAGTGCCGCCGGCACCGAGGCATAGCCGCCGGTCGCGATCACCACTCGGGCGTCGAGCCGGCGCACCAGCGCCCGCGCGTCGACCGTCGATCGAGCGGCGAGCCAGAGCGCCGCCAGGCGATCGCGCGCACCGCGGCCGCGCACCGCGCTCGCCTCGAGCGGATGGAAGTCGATCCCCAGCGAGGCGGCGATCGTCGCCTCCATCCCGGCAGCGGTTCCGGTATAGCTCACCCGCCATCCCCGCCGCTCCAGCTCGTCGCCGACGGCGAGCGCCGGGAACACGTGCCCACCGCTGCCGCCGCCGGCCAGCAGCGCCCGTCCGGCTCCCGGGGGTCCCGCGTGGGAAGGACCGGCCCCTGGGGCTTCGGGGAGGGGGGAGTGTTCCACCGCATCATCCGTGCTGCGACACGTTGAGGATCAGGCCGCACGCGGCGAGCGTCGTGACCAGGGACGAGCCGCCGTACGAGATCAAGGGCAGGGTGGTGCCGGTGGTCGGCACCAGGGCGGTGGTCTCGCTCACGTTGAGCAGCGCCTGGAACACGATCATCGACGTGAGCCCCCAGGCGAGGAACCGGCCGAAGTTGTCGGGCGCGCGCGTGCCGGCGCGCAGGCCGCGCCAGAACAGCACGAGGAAGAGCACGACCACGCCGAAGGCGCCAAGCAGCCCGAGCTCCTCGGCGAGAATCGAGTAGATGAAGTCCGACTCGGCGAGCGGCAGGAAGTGGAGCTTCTGCACGCTCGAGCCCAGACCGAGGCCCCAGGGTCCGCCCGAGCCCACCGCGATCATCGACTGGAGCACCTGGAACCCGGAGCCGAGCGGATCCTGCTCCGGCTCGAGGAACGCGAAGAAGCGCTCGCGCCGGTAGGGCACGCGCACGATCAGGAACCACAGCGCGGGAAGGGCGACCCCCACCGCGATCGCAACGAAGCGCCACGAGAGCCCGGCGAGAAAGAGCAGGAGCCCGGCGATCACGACCAGGATGCCGGCCGTGCCGAGGTCGGGCTCGAGCAGGACCAGCACCACCGCCAGCGCGGTCATCGAGACGCACGGCACCAAGACCGCCGGCTGGTTCACCCGCCCCCACTTCTTGTCGATCTGATAGGCGAGGAAGAGAACGACGGCGATCTTCGCGAGCTCCGAAGGCTGCACCGAGAGCCCGCCGATGAAGATCCAGCGTCGTGAGGCGTTGACCGGCGGCGAGAACAGGACGGCGACCAAGAGCAGGAGGACGCCGAGCACCAGCGCGTACAGCGCCAGCGGACGGCGCAGCAGCCGGTAGTCGATCTGCATCGCGACGCCCATCGCCACCAGGCCGAGGGCCGCGGCGACGAGCTGCCTCACCAGCGGGTGGATCGCGCCCACGGGCACGCTCGAGCCGCCTGTCGTCGACGCCGAGTACACCATCACCAGGCCACCGGCGAGCAGCACCATGACGACGGTGAAGAGCACCTTGTCGAAGGCGAGCTTCTTAGCCATGGGACCCGTCCGCATCGAGCGCCGCCACCAGCTCCCGGAACCTGCGGCCGCGATGCGAGAAGTCGGTGAACTGATCGAAGCTGGCACACGCCGGCGACAGCAGCACGACCTCGCCCGGCAAGGCCGCCGCCGAGGCCGCCTCGACCGCCCGCTCGAGCGTCTCCGAGCGCAGCGCCGGTACGGCGCCGGCGAGAGCGGCCTCGATCGGCGCCGCATCGGCGCCGATGAGATAGACCGCCTTCGCCTTGCGCGCCACCACCTGGTGGAGCGGCGAGAAGTCCTGGCCCTTGCCCAGGCCACCGAGGATGAGGTGCACCGAGCCGTCGTCGAAGCCCTCGAGCGACTTGAGCGTGGCTCCGACGTTGGTTCCCTTCGAGTCGTCGTACCACGCGACGCCGCGCCGCAGGGCGATGCGTCGAGTGCGGTGCTCTAGGCCCTCGAAGCGCGCCACCGCGCGGCGCAGGCCCGAGCGGTCGCCACCCGCCGCCAGCGCCAGGAGCGACGCCGCCATCGCGTTCTCGACGTTGTGGCCGCCCCGAAGCGCCATCTCGCCGACCGTGAAGAGCTCCTCCGGACGGCTGCCGGGCGCCGCCTCGACGATGGTCTCGCCGTCCACGAAGGAGCCGTCCGCGACCGGCCGCGTGCGCGAGAACCAGCGCCGCCGCGCAGGCTCGACGCCCAGGCCGATCGACACCACCGCCGGATCGTCGCCGTTGAGCACGGCGGTCGAGCTCTCGTCCTGGCGCTCGAAGATGCGCCCTTTCGCGGCGGCGTAGGCGGCGAAGTCGGAATGGCGATCGAGATGATCGGGCCAGAGGTTGAGGAGCGCCGCGGCGTCGGCGCGGAACAGGCGCACGGTCTCGAGCTGGAAGCTCGAGAGCTCGACCACGAAGATGCGCCCCGGCGGCCCACCGACCTGAGCGGCGAGCGGGTCGCCGATGTTGCCGCAGAGGACGGCCGGAAGCCCGGACTCCTCGAGCATCGCGGCGGTGAGCGTCGCGGTGGTGCTCTTGCCGTTCGATCCGGTGATGCCGATCACGCTGCCGTCGAGGAAGGGGTACGCCAGCTCGACCTCGGCGATCACCGGCAGGCCGCGCGCCGCGGCCGCGCGCACCAGCGGCGCGGCGGCCGGTACGCCCGGCGAGAGGACGACGCCGTCCGCGCGCGGCGGCAGCGAGCGCTCGTCGCCGAGCTGAAGCACGATCCCGGGGTCGCCCGCGAGGTCACCCATCGCCACCTCGGTGCGCCCGTCCACCGCGTGCACCCGCACGCCGCGGGAACGCAGGAGCCGAGCGGCGGCGAGTCCCGACCGCCCCATCCCGTAGACCACCACTTCCCGCCATTCGCGATCGCTCCACGGCACCTTCATCGCAGCTTCAAGGTCGAGAGCGAGAGCAGCGCGAACAGGATGGCCAGGATCCAGAACCGCACGATGATCTGCGGCTCCTTCCACCCGGCGAGCTCGAAGTGATGGTGCAGCGGCGCCATGCGGAAGATGCGCTTGCCACGCAGCTTGAAGCTCGCGACCTGCAGGATCACCGACATCGCCTCGAGCACGAAGAGGCCGCCGACCAGGACCAGGATCACTTCCTGCTTCGCGAGCAGCGCCACCGTTCCGATCGCGCCGCCGATCGCGAGCGATCCCACGTCGCCCATGAACACCTCGGCCGGGTGGCTGTTCCACCACAGGAAACCGAGGCTCGCCCCCACCAGCGCGCTGCAGAAGATCGCCGCCTCTCCCGCCCCCGGCACGTACGCCACCTGCAGGTACTCCGCCGCCACGCGATGCCCCGCGATATAGGTGAAGATCGAGTAGGTCGCAGCCGCGATCAGCGTGGCGCCGATCGCGAGCCCGTCGAGGCCGTCGGTCAGATTGACCGCGTTCGAGGAGCCGACCAGCACCACCAGCACCAGCAGGAGATAGAACGGACCGAGGTCGTACACCAGCTCCTTGAAGAACGGAAGGGCGAGCGTCGAGGCGATCGGCAGCCGGTAGAGCGCCCCGCCCACCGCGAGCGCGACCACGCACTGGAGCAGCAGCTTCGCGCGCGCCGAGAGCCCCTTGTTGGTGCGTCGCCTGACCTTGAGCCAGTCGTCGGCGAACCCGATCGCGCCGAAGGCGAGCGTCGCGAGCACCGCCACCCACACGTAGGCGTCGTCGAGCCGCGCCCACAAGAGCGTCGGCACGGTCAGCGCGAACAGAATGAGCACACCGCCCATGGTCGGCGTGCCGGCCTTCTCGCGGTGGCTCTCTGGACCCTCCTCGCGGATCGATTGCCCCACCGCCAGCCGGCGCAAGGTGCGGATCGCCATAGGCCCGAAGAGGAGGCAGAGGACGAGCGCGGTGAGCGCCGCTCCCGCCGCCCGAAACGTGATGTAGCGAAAGACGTTCAGCGCGGGATACTGATCCTGGAGGGGGAAGAGCAGGTGGTAGAGCATGCGTCACGACCGCCCCAGCACCCGTTCGACCACCACCTCGAGGCCCACGCCGCGCGATCCCTTGACCAGCAGGAGATCGCCCGGCGCGATCTCGGCGCGTGCGAACTCCGCCGCCTCGGCGGCGGTGGCGAACCAGGCCGTCGTACCGCCCTGCTCGGCCGCGCCCGCCGCGATCTCCCTCGCCAGCTCGCCCACCCCGACCACCGGGGCGAAGCCGAGCCGCGCCGCCTGGCGGCCAGCCTCGCGATGGAAGACCTTCGCCTCCGGTCCGAGCTCGAGCATGTCCCCGAGGACGGCCCAGCGCCGCTGGGCCGGCAGCTCGGCCACCGCCACCAGAGCGCGCGCCACCGCGTCTGGGTTCGAGTTGTAGGCGTCGTCGTAGACCTGCGCCTCGCCCGAGTCGCGCAGGACGCCGCGCATCGCCGAGGGCGTCGCGGCCGCGGCCGCCTCCGCGATCGCGGCCAGCGGCACGCCGAAGCGGAACGCCGCCGTGGCGGCGGCCAGACAGTTCTCGACGTTGTGCCGGCCGACCAGCGGCAGGCGCACGCGCACCGACTCGCCGCCCGCGATCGACTCGAGCGCGAACCGGCTCTCCGGCAGGCCTCGAGCCGGGCACTCGAGGTCGCGCACGCGCAGCGTGAGCTCGGCGCCGGCCGGCGACGCGCCCGCCAGGCTGTACCAGACGGCCTCGCCTCCAGCGGCGGCCAGGCGGCGCATCGCGATCCGCACCACCTGAGGGTCGTCGGCGTTCGCCACCACGGTGCCGCCCGCTTCGAGGCCGGCAAAGACCTCGGCCTTGGCCTCGGCGATGCGCTCGAGCGTGCCGAAGAACTCGAGATGCACCGGTCTCACGTTGGTGAGCACCACGGCATCCGGACGCGCCAGCTCGGAGAGCAGGGCGAGCTCACCGGGCTCGGACATCCCCATCTCGGCGACCATCCACTGGGTGGCGTCGGGGATGCCGAGGAGCGCGAGCGGGAAGCCGTAGAGGTTGTTGAGGTTCCCCGGGCTCGCCGCGGTCCGGAAGCGGCGCGCGAGCATACCGGCGAGGAGGTCCTTGGTGGTGGTCTTGCCCGCCGAGCCGGTGACGCCGACGAGATGCTCGAGCGCGCGAGCGCGCACGTGACGCGTAAGGGCGTGGAGTGCGGCGAACGGGTCGGCGACCTCGATGCGCGGCGCGCGCCTGCCGAGCTCGCGCCGGCGCGCACGCGCTACCACCGCGGCCGCCGCGCCGCGCCCGAGCGCGTCGGCGACGAAGCGGTGCCCGTCGGCGCGCGTCCCGCGCAGGGCGAAGAAGAGCTCGCCCGCGGCCACCTTGCGCGAATCGATGGCGGCTCCCGAGAACAGCGCGTCGGGCTCCACGGTCACGAGCCGGCCGTCCATCGCCGCCGCCGCGTCACGAAGTGAACCGGTCATCACGCCCGCGGTTCCTCCAGACGTTCCTCGATCGCCCTCGCCGCCTCGTCGCGATCGACGAACGGCAGGGACCGATCTCCCAGGAGCTGCACGCGCTCGTGCCCCTTGCCGGCGATCAGCACGCTGGTTCCGGGGTCGGCCAGCGCGATCGCGCGGCGGATCGCCTCGCGCCGGTCGGGCACCACCTCCCAGCTGGCGCCGGGCACGGCGGCGATACCTTCCTCGATCGCCGCCAGGATCGCCATCGGGTCTTCACTCCTCGGGTTGTCCGAGGTGAGGATGGCGTGATCGGCGAGCTCGCCGGCCGCGCGGCCCATGAGCGGACGCTTGCCGCGATCGCGGTCGCCGCCGCAGCCGAAGACGACGACGACGCGGTCGCCGGCCCTCCCGGCCGCGGTACCCATGGCTCCGCCGAGGCCGCGCACCGCCTCGAGCGCGGCGCGCAGCGCGCCGTCGGTGTGGGCATAGTCGACGATCACCGGGAAGGGCTGGCCGAGCTCGACCGGCTCCATCCGTCCCGGCAGCCGCTCGACCTCGGGCAGCGACGCGTAGACCTCGTGGTCGAGCTCGATCGCCTCGGTGGCGGCGATCGCGGCGAGCAGGTTCCGCGCGTTGTAGGCGCCGAGCAGGCGCGACTGGATCGCGACCTCGCCGCGCGGGGTCTCGACCGTCGCCGCGATGCCCTTGGCGTCGAGCCGCAGATCGCGGAAGCGCACCGCGCCGCGGTCGCCGAACGTGATCGCCCGCGGGTACAGCGCCGCCAGGCGCTGACCCCAGGGACAGTCGACGGATATCGCCGCGCGGCCGTCCTCGCCGAGTCGCTCGAACAGCGCCGCCTTGGCGGCGAAGTAGTCATCCATGGTCGGATGGAAGTCCAGGTGATCCCGACTGAGGTTGAGAAACACGCCGAGGTCGAAGGTGGCGCAGTCGACGCGGCCCTGGACCAGAGCGTGGGACGACACCTCCATCACCGCCGCCATGGCGCCGGCGTCGCGCGCGCGGCGCAGCACGCGGTGGAGATCGGAGGCTTCCGGCGTGGTGCGCTCACCCGGGAACTCGAGATCGCGGAAGCGGTAGCCGAGCGTGCCGAGGCACGCGGACGCGCAGCCCGCCGCCTCGAGCAGGGCGGCGAGCAGCGCGACCACCGTGCTCTTGCCGTTGGTGCCGGTGACGCCGGCCATCAGGAGCTCGCGATCCGGGTGCTCGTACACTCGCGACGCGAGCGGCGCCAAGAGCGTGCGGGGCTCGGGCGCCACCAGCCAGGGCAGGAGCGGCACCGGCGAGCGGGGATCGGTGAGCACCGCCACCGCGCCCCGGCGCGCCGCCTCCTCGACAAACGACGCGCCGTCCCACCGATCGCCCTTCCAGGTGACGAAGAGGTCGCCCGGCTCCACTCGCCGCGAGTCGTGGCACACCCCTGCGATCTCGAGCCCGGGACGCGGGCGCGACCCGGACGCCCACGCGACCGGGAGATCTTCTACGAGCTGCTCGAGGACCATGTCGCCGCCGCCCGCCACGTCAGCCCGCTCCCGGCTCGACCGCGACCACGGCATCCTCCACCGTCGGGTCGGCGGCCGTGGCGGGCACGGCGGCCCCGACGCCGTCCGCCCTCGGGGCGGCGCCGGCCGACGCCCGCAGCACGCGCGATCCCACGCCGTCCTCGAACCGGCGATCTCGATCCGGAGCGGGCTCCTGGCCGGGTGGGGGCTGGCCCAGGGGAGGGCGGCCGGGGCGGGGCTCGAGCAGCTCGGGATCGGGAGGCACTCCGAGGTAGAGCAGCGCCTGCTTCATCACCGCTTGAAACACCGGCGCCGCGACGTCCCCACCGTGGGTCAGCCCGCGCGGCTCGTCGAGCATGACCAGGCAGACCAGGCGCGGTCGGCGTGCCGGCACGATGCCGACGAAGCTCGCCATGCGCGCGGTCGGCGAGTAGCCGACGCCCGGGATCACCTTCTCCGCGGTGCCGGTTTTGCCCGCCACGCGGTAGCCGGGCACGGCGGCGCGCCGCCCGGTGCCGGCCTCGACCACCGTCTCGAGCACCCGCTCGAGCGTGACTGCGGTCTGCGGCGTGATCGCCCGGCCGATCGGCTCCGCCCGCTGCGTCTCCTCGCGCTCGCCGCCGCGGCCGATCGCGCGCACCAGGTAGGGCCGGTGCACCACGCCGCCGTTGGCGAGCGCGGCGAACGAGTTCGCGAGCTGGAGCGGTGTCACCGAGATGCCCTGCCCGAAGGAAATGTAGGCCTTCGCGATCTTGGACCAACGCTCGACGGGGTGCACGATGCCCGGGCTCTCGCCCGGCAGATCGATGCCGGTGCGGCGGCCGAAGCCGAAGCCGGCGATCGTCGAATGCAGGCGCTCGTCGCCGACGATGAGCGCGGCCTTGATCACCCCCACGTTCGACGACTTCGCCATCACCTCGCGGAAGGTGAGGAGGCCGAACGATTTGTGGTCGTTGATCCGGGTCCGGCCGAGGACGATGCGGCCGTGCTCGCAGTAGAACGGGTCCTCGGGGCTCACCTCGAGGCTCTCGAACGCCGCCGCCGCCGTGATCATCTTGAACGTCGAGCCCGGCTCGAACACGTCGGTGATGGAGCGGTTCTTCCAGCTCTCCTGCGGGTAGCGCGAGAACGCGTTGGGATCGAACGTCGGGTAGGTGGCCATGGTCAGCACGGCCGAGTCAGCGGGGTCGAGGACGATGACCACGCCCGCCCGCGCCCGCGACTTCTCCACCGCGGCGCGCAGCTCCTTCTCCGCGATGTACTGCATCGACGCGTCGAGCGTGAGGTGAAGATCCTGCCCCGGCACCGGCTCGGCGAACGGATGCTCGGGGAGTGCCACCGACCCGCGCAGCGCGTCGCGCAGGAGGACGCGCTCCGCCGACCGCCCGCGCACCACCTCCTCGTAGCGCGCCTCGAGCCCGCCCAGCCCCTCGCCGTCCATGCCGACGTAGCCGAGCACCTGCGCGGCCAGCTCGCGCATCGGGTAGTAGCGCCGGCTCTCGGTCAGGAAGTAGATCCCGGGGAGCGCCAGCTCGCGCACCTTGCGCGACACCTCGGGCTCGAGCTTGCGCGCGATCCACACGAACTCGCGCTTTGAGTCGAGGCGCTTGGCGAGCTCGGCCGCGTTCTGGTGCAGGATGGGCGCCAGCAGGGCCGCGGTGCGCTCGCGATCGATCGTCACCTCGCCGGGCGACGCGTACACCGACTCGACCTCGACCGAGACGGCGAGCTCGCGGCCGCGCGTGTCGTAGATCGCCCCGCGCGGCGCCGCGATCTCGACCACGCGCTGCTGCTGGCTCGCGGCGCGCCGGGCGAACTCCGGGTGGCGCCTCACCTGGAGATCCCAGAGTCGCGCTCCGAGCGTCCCCGACCAGACCACGACCAGAACGCCGAAGAGAAGGAGCCGCTTCCTCATCGCGGGCCGCCCCTGCCCTCCCCGCCGCCCGCGGGCCAGTCCACGAACACCATCTGCTCGAGTGTGGGGAAGGTCATTCCGAGCTCGTCGGCGGCCGAGCGCTCGACCCGCTCGAGGCTCTCGAGCCGCGAGGCCTCGAGGCGGAGCTGGCGCTCGGTGCGGGCCATCTCCTCGAGCCGGCGCTCGAGGGCGCGGACCTGATACCCGGTGCGCACGATCTCGGTCTGCACCCAGGTGTAGGCGAGCAGGGCGATCGCCGCGGGCACCACCGCGAAGGCCAGGAGGCGCAGCTCGCGGAGGCGGCGCCGGTCGCGCTCGCGCACCAGGAGAAAGTTCTGCACCGGCCGGCGCCGCAGGTAGGGGCTGGTCGTCATCCTCACAGCCTCCGGGCGGCGCGCAGCCGGGCCGAGCGCGCGCGGGGGTTGCGGGCCACCTCGGCCTCGCTGGGCCGCACCGGCTTCTTGGTCAGCACCTCGAGCACCTGGGTCTCGGAGCGCGAGCGGCCCGTGACCGGGTCGACGTCGCCGCGCTCGGCGTCGCGCAGGATGTTCTTCACCACGCGGTCCTCGAGGCTGTGGTAGGAGATGACCACCAGGCGCCCGGCGCTCTCGAGCCGCTTCAAGCCCTGGCGCACCAGGGTCTCGAGCTGCTGGAGCTCCTGGTTCACCTCGATGCGCAGCGCCTGGAAGACCTTGGTCGCCGGATCGATGCGGCGGCGCCCCTTGCCGCCGTCGCCGCGCTTGGCGCGGTGCACGATGTCGCGCAGCTGGAACGTGGTCTCGATCACGACCTGCGAACGCTCGCGAATCAGGGCGCGCGCGATGCGCCGCGCCTCCTGGTCCTCGCCGTAGTCTCTGATGATCTGTTCCAACGCCGCCTCCGGATAGCCGTTGACGATGTCGCGGGCGGTCAGCCCGCCCCCTCCGACGCCCATGCGCATGTCCAGCGGGCCGTCGCGCTGCAGGCTGAAGCCGCGCTCGGCCTTCTCGAGCTGGAGCGAGGACACGCCGAGGTCGGCGTACAGGCCGGCGATGCGGTCGATCCCCGCCTCGTCCAGCAGCTCTTCGAGCCGCGCGTTCTCGCCTCGGGCGAGCACCACGCGGTCGGCGAACGGCTCGAGCCGCAGGCGCGCCTCCGCCAGCGCCTCGGCGTCGCGGTCGATGCCGAAGAGCCGAACCTCGGGATATCGCGAGACGAGATGAAGGGCGTGACCGCCCAGGCCGACCGTGGCGTCCACGAAGATGCCGCCGCGCCCGGGGTCGAGAAACTCGGTCGTCTCGGCGACCATGACCGGCTCGTGTCCAAACCGAATCGCTCCCTCCTCGGTCGATCGCTCCACTCAAGCCCCACCGTCCGCGGTCAGATCCCGCTCAGGGCATCCAGGTCCTCGTCGGTCATCGGCTCGGCGGCGAGCCGCCGCTCGAACAGCTCGCGATTCCACACCTCGAGGTGGTCCTGCATGCCCAGGACGACCACCTCCCCCACCATGCGGGCACTGTCGCGCAAGAGCGGCGGAATGACGATGCGCCCCTGGCTGTCCAGCTTCCCCTGCTGCCCGTAGTAGCTGACGCGCTCCAGGAACCGCCGCTTGGCGGACAGCGTCCGCGGTAGGCGCGAGAGCTGCTGCTCGATGTCGTCCCAGACCGCGAGCGGGTAGAGCAGCGTCGAGTCGCCGTGCACCGAGGTCACGAAGACGTCGGCTCCGTACGCCTCCTC
This sequence comes from Thermoanaerobaculia bacterium, assembly GCA_035544635.1. Classification (GTDB taxonomy): domain Bacteria; phylum Acidobacteriota; class Thermoanaerobaculia; order Multivoradales; family Multivoraceae; genus DATAFT01. Next base: position 11,257 of record DATKDQ010000409.1, on the reverse strand, counting down.
GAGCGCGCGGCGAAAGTCCGTGGGGACCTTGAGCCGTCCCCGGTCATCGATCTTGGCCGGTGCGCTGCCGCGGAATTCGCCCACCGCAATTCCCCAAAACGTGGATCACGTCCCTCTGCAAGGGCTTAGCGCGGGAAATTACCATGTTGCTCCATTTTTGTCCATGAATATCCACAACACTCCATTTCTCCGCGCAAGGACGTACGCCAGAGGGTCGCCACTCCCGATGGGTCTCGGTCGCGGCGCGTTCAGACGCCACTCCGCTCACCTTCCCGACCGACGTCTCTTCGCTTTTCTCCTGGGCCTCTTCCTGGACGCGGCGCGACCCCCACCCGCCGTTTCGGCGGGGGCAGGCAGCAGGAGCGGAGAGGGCAGCGAGGTGGAGGCCGAAGGCGCTAGCGGGGCGTCGTGGTAGGCAGTCCGTCCGGCCCCTCGAGATCTTCCGGGAGGGGCTTGAGATCGATCTCCTCCTCCGGCGCCTGGCGGAGGTCGTCCTCGATCTCCCGCTCCACGGCCGCCTCCGCGTCCTCGACCGCGTCGGCGGCGCCCCGGGCTCGCCCCTTCGCGGGGGAGCCTTCGGAGGCGGGCGGCATCAGCGGGAACTCGACGTTGAGCGGGATTTCCCCCGAGGCGGTGCGGAAGCCCGCTGCCTCGGGCGGCGGATCGAGGTAGAGGAAGGACTTTGCCTCGAGCTCGGAGAGGTAGCTCTTGAGCTGCTGGTTGAGGCGCACCCTCTCCTCGCGCGCCCGGATCTCGGGCTCGATCTCTTTGAACGACGGGATCACGGACTCCTTGCGGTCGACGACCTGCGCCAGGTGAACGCCGCCTCGCGAGCGCGTGGGCTCGCTCCAGGCCCCCGGCTCGAGGCTCCAGACGGCCTGCTCGAGCGCCGGGGCGAGATCGCCCGACTCGACCCAGCCCAGCTCGATCACCTCGCTCACCTTGGCGGAGACCGCCCCGGCGACCACCTCCTCCAGCGGCCTTCCGGCGGCGAGCTCTTGCGCGAGACGCGACGCCTCCGCCTCGGCCGCCGGGTCGGTCCCGGTGTCGTCGAGCACGACGATCTCGCGCAGCTTCACCGCCTCGGGCTGGCGGAACTCCTCGAGGTGGTCGCGGTAGTAGCGGCGCAGGTCCTCCTCCTCGAGCTTCACCTCGGAGTAGACCTCGCGCCCGATCACGCGCTGGAAGCGCATCTGCTGCTCGAACTGGGACCGAAGCTGCTCCGGATCGAGGCCCGTCTGCGCCAGCGCCTGGCGGAACTCCTGGTCGTCCTCGAGGCCGTTCGCCTGGCGCATCCGCTGGATCGCCTCCGTCACCTCGGTCCTGGTCACCGTGATCCCGAGCTGATCGGCGCGGGAGAGGACCAGGAGCTCCTCGAACAGCTCCTTCATGACGTCGCGGGCGAGCTCGGTCAGGTAGGCCTGACGCCCCGAGACGCTCTCGGGTAGATCGGCCCGGCGCAGGGAGTCCTCGAGGCGGACCTCGAAGTCGTAGAGCGTGGCGATGCGGTCGTTGACGCGGGCGATGATGCGGTTGGCCGAGGCAGCGCCGGCGGGGAGCGCCGCCAAGAGGGCGGCGGCGACAACGAGAGCGATCGATCTGCGTCGAGCCATGGGCCTCTAGGCGATCGATCCGGTCCGCCGGATCGAATCGCCCAATGTGAACCTAGCAGCGCGGGGCAATACTGACTTTCGCCTCGCGCTGCTAGGGGTCAACCTCCCACAGGAAGGGCAAATTCCAGTCGTGCACCTCGACCGGGTAGCGCTTTCGCGCCCGCTCCAGCATACCCTCGATCGCCCGATCGGCATGTTGGCGCTCGAGGAGAAGAACGGCGGACTCGGCCGCCCGCTCGAGCGGCAAGACCTCTTCGGGCCGCCGGTCGCGGACGTGGAACAGGTGATAGCCGTAGTCCGCCTCGAGGACTCCGCTCACCTCCCCCGGAACGAGCGCGAACAGCGAGTCCCGGAACTCGGGAGGAAGGTCCTGCCGCGACACCTCCTCGGTGTAGCCGCCGTAGACCACTCCGGGCCGGCGGCCCATCTCCTCGGCGACCGCGGCGAACCCCCGGCCCGCGCGGACCGCCCCCAGGGCCTCCTCGGCGAGCGCGCGATTGGGCAGGAGGAGCTGCCCCAGGACGAGGCGCTCCGGACGGCGCAGCTCCTCCGGGTGCGCCTCGAGGTGGAGGCGCACCTCCTCGTCGCCGACCGGCTCGACCTCGAGGCGCCGGCGCAGGGCGGCGAGCGCGCTCACGCGGTCCGAGTCGGCGTCGGCCAGCCCGGAGTCGCGCGCCATCCGGGCGAGCAGGTGCTCGTCGAGGAACTGGCGGAAGAGCGCCCGCAGCGCGTCGCCCTCGAGCGCCATCCAGTCGTCGCCCGCGTGCGTGCGCACGAACGCCTCGAAGTCGGCGAAGAGCACCCTTTCGCCCCCGATCCGAGCCACGGTCGCGACGTCGTCGCGCCCGCAGGCCAGGGCTCCGAGCGCCAGCGCGGCCGCCGCCGCGAGCGACCCCCAGCGAGCGATCACGCTTCCGCCTGGCCCACGGGGCTCAAGGCCGGCGAGGGCTCGACCGGCTGCTCGGGCGCGACCGCCTGGAGCGTCGCCGCCGCCAACCCCAGCCAATCGCCGCCCGCGAGCGCCACGCTGAGCACCCCGTTCGGGCTGAAGCTCGCCTCCGGGTGGTCCGAGACGAAGCGGATGAGCTGCTGGACGTCGACCCGGGCGTCGCGGCGCAGCCGGATGACGAGCCGGCCCCGGCGACCGGTGATGGACTGCACGCGGAGGCTCTCGGCCAGCCGCTTCAGATCGGCGAGCCCGGCGAGGCGGCGCACGCTCTCGGGCGGTGGACCGAAGCGATCGCCCAGCTCGTCGAGGACGACCGCGCTCGGCTCGGAGCCCGAGCCCAGCCGGCGATAGATCCCCATGCGCAGGTTCTGGTCCGGCACGTAGTCGTCGGGGATCGCGACGTCGAGCGGGAGATCGATAGTGACCGCTGGCGCCTCTTCGGCCGGGAGCTCCCCCTTGAGCTCGCGCACCGTCTCCTCGAGCAGACGCAGGTAGGTCTCGATTCCGACCTCGGCGATGTGCCCGCTCTGCTCGGCGCCGAGCAGGTTGCCGGCGCCGCGGATCTCGAGGTCTCGCGCCGCGATGCGGAAGCCGGCCCCGAGCTCGGTGAACTCGCGGATCGCGGCGAGGCGCTTCTGCGCGTCGGCCGGGAGCACGCGGTCCTCGGGGACGAGCAGGTAGCAGTAGGCGAGGTGATGGCTGCGTCCGACCCGGCCGCGGAGCTGATAGAGCTGCGCCAGGCCGAAGCGGTCGGCGCGATGGACGATCATGGTGTTGACGTTCGGAATGTCGATCCCGTTCTCGATGATGGTCGAGGCCACCAGCACGTCGTACTCGCGCGCGGTGAACGCGTGCATGCGGCGGGCCAGCTCGCGCTCGTCCATCTGCCCGTGGCCGACCGTGATGCGCAGGCCGGGGTGGAGCTCGCGCAGGATCGCGGACATGCGCTCGATGGTCTCGACCTGGTTGTAGACGTAGTAGACCTGCCCGCCGCGCTCGAGCTCGGCTGCGATCGCCTCCTTGATCAGCTCCTTCGAGTACGGCACGATCTGGGTCTCTACCGCCATGCGGTCCTTGGGGGGCGACTCGATCAGCGACAGGTCGCGCACGCCGGCGATCGAGAGCTGGAGCGTGCGCGGCACCGGCGTCGCGGACATCGCCAGCACGTGGACGTTCTGGCGGAGCTGCTTCAGCTTCTCCTTCTGCGCCACCCCGAAGCGCTGCTCCTCGTCGATGATGACCAGGCCGAGCCGCGGGAACTCGAGGTCCTTCTGCAGCAGGCGGTGGGTGCCCACCAGGATGTCGACGCGCCGCTCCGCGGCCGCCTTGGCGATCTCGCGCACCTCCTTCGCGCTGCGGAAGCGCGACACCATGTCGATGCGCACCGGGAAGTCCGCCATCCGGCGGCGGAAGGTCTCGAGGTGCTGGTCGGCGAGGATGGTGGTCGGCGCCAGCAGCGCCACCTGGTACCCCGAGTCGACCACCTTGAACGCGGCGCGCATCGCGACCTCGGTCTTGCCGAAGCCGACGTCGCCGCACAGCAGCCGGTCCATCGGGCGAGGGCGCTCGAGGTCGCGCTTGATCGCCTCGGCGGCGGCGAGCTGGTCGTCGGTCTCGTCGAACTCGAACGCCGCCTCGAGCTGCCGTTGGAGGTCGGAGTCGGGGAACATCGCCGGGGCCTCGGCGAGCTGCCGCTCGGCATAGAGCTTCAAGAGCTCCTTCGCCATGTCGCGCACGCTCGAGCGCACGCGGCTCTTGGTGCGCTGCCAGCTCGACCCACCCAGCCGGTCGAGGCGCGGCGCCACGCCCTCGATGCCGCTGTAACGCTGGATCTGATCGAGGCGCGCGAGCGGGAGCAGGAGCGACTTGCCCTCGGCGTAGGCGATCTCCATCACCTCGACGCCGCCGGGCGCGCCGTCGCCGTTGCCGTCCTCGCCGGGCAGCTCCCACGAGTCGGCAGGCGGTGCCGGGCCAGGCAGCGCGCGCAGGCCGATCACCTGCCCGATCCCGTGGTCGGTGTGCACGACGAAATCGCCGACCTTGAGGTCGCGCAGGCCGGAGAAGAAGGCGCCCAGACGATCGCGCGCGGGACGCCGCGGCGTGCGCCGGGGGAAGAGCTGCTCCTCGGCGAAGACGACGAGCCTCGCCGCCGGCAGCCGGAAGCCGCGCTCGATCTCGCCCGAGGCGAGCTCGACGCCGCCCGACCCGATGTCGATGTGGTAGGGCCGGAGTGCCTCGCGCACGCGCGCGTGCTCGGCGCCGGGCGCGACTAAGACCAGCGTCTCGCCGCGCGCGCGAGCGGTCTCGACCTCGCGCGGGAAGCGCGGAAGCTGATTGAGGAAGCGGTCGGTCGCGCGGGCCTGGAAGTCCACCGTCTCGACTCCCGGCACGGGGAGCTCGACCAGCCGCACCGAGGCGCGGGCGATCGAGCCGAGCACCGAGTCGAGCTCGAACACCAGCTCGCCGGGCGCCACCGCGAGCACGCCCTCCTCGAGCCGCGCCCGGTACTGCGACTCGAGCGATTCGGCGTGGTGCCGCGTCTCGCGCTCGAGCGTCTCGGGCTCGACGGCGACCACCAGCGGCGCGTCGATCGAGTCGATGAGCAGGCGCGGGTCGGCGGCGAGCAGCGGCAGCAGGTTCTCCCAGCCCGGGTAGGTCTCGCCCTCGCGCAGCCCCGCGAGGCGGCGCGCCGCCTCCGTGCCCAGGCGCGCGGGGGCGCGGTCCGCGAGACGCTCGCCCAGGAGACGCGCCTCGTCGTCGCCGCGCGGGAAGAGATCGAGCGGCAGGACCGAGGCGTGCTCGAGCTGACCGCTGCTGCGCTGGCTCACAGCGTCGAACGGCCGAATCGAGTCCACGACGTCGCCGAAGAGATCGAGCCGCAGCGGCTCGTCGCAGCCGGGCGGAAAGAGGTCGAAGACGCCCCCGCGGACGGCGAACTCGCCCACGCTCGTGACCAGGTCGGTGCGGCGGTAGCCGTGGCGGGCCAGGTGCTCGATCAGCATCTCCAACGGATGCTCCTCGCCGACGGAGATCCTGAGCACGCCGCGCAGGAACGCGGCTCGCGACGGCAGCCGGCGCTGGAGCGCGCGCGGCGTCGCGACGATGGTCGGACGCTCGGCGGCGAAGATGCGGTCGAGGGCCGCCACCTCCTGGGCGCGGACCGAGAGCGGAACCTCCGCCTCCTGGTAGGGGCTCAGCGTGGGCGCCGGGAACCACACCACCGAGTCGCCGCGCCCGCCGAGCGTCGACGCGGCGGTGGCCCATTCGCGCGCCTCGGTCTCGTGTGGCACCAGGACCTGAAGCGGGCGACCGAGATCCTCGGCGAGGGTCTCGAGCACGAAGGCGGCGGCGCCCGTCGGCAGGCCGCAGACGGTCGCCGGTGCCTGCCCCCCGCGGCCGCGCGTCGCGGCGAGCACCACCTCGCGGAGGCGCTGGTAGGGCGGACTGTCGCGGAGTCGCGTCGCGAAACGGTGAAGGATCTCGGACAAGCGTCAGCTCGGGAAAAGGGGGGAGACAACGGCGCGCCTCAGGGTAGGATACCGCGAGCCTTCGCGGGCTCCTGTCTCACCCACGCGGACCTCGCCCCTATTGACCGGGGCGCGGGGCAAGCGGCCCGGCCGAGCTCCCGAGGGAGCGACGCGGGTGGCTTTTCCACCCGGCGCAGAGGGGTCCGCGCCGGGCCGAGTGCAACCGATGCGTCGCCCTCTTCTCGTGCTCTGTCTGCTCCTCGGGCTGGCCGCGGTGCTCGGAATCGCTCCGGACGGCCACGCCGCCGTCCAGGAGCAGGAGACGGGTGAGCACGCCGCGGAGGGTGGCGCGGCAGACGGCCACCAGAGCCACGTCGTCCCTGTCCTCATCGGGCTGGTCGCGATCCTGTTGGGCGCCAAGCTCGGCGGTGAGCTGGCCACGCGGATCGGCCAACCCTCCGTCCTCGGCGAGCTCGTCGCCGGGGTCGTCCTCGGCAACCTGATCCTGCTCGGGTTCGACCGTTTCGAGTTCATCGCGACCAACGAGGGGATCGCGATCCTGGCCGAGCTCGGCGTCATCCTGCTCCTCTTCGAGGTCGGGCTCGAGTCGAGCGTGCGCGAGATGCTCTCGGTGGGACCGTCGAGCCTGCTGGTGGCCCTCCTCGGCGTGGTGGCGCCGTTCCTGCTCGGCTGGGGGCTCTCGGCCTGGATGCTGCCCGAGCACCATGCCCTGGTGCACGTCTTCGTCGGCGCCACGCTGTGCGCGACCAGCGTCGGCATCACCGCGCGGGTGCTGACCGACCTCGGGAAGATCCAGGCTCGGGAGTCGAAGATCATTCTCGGCGCCGCGGTCATCGACGACATCCTCGGTCTCGTCATCCTGGCCGTCGTCTCCGGCATCATCACCGCCGCCAACACGGGTGGCGAGCTCGAGCTCAGGCAGATCGCCTTCATCCTCGGCAAGGCGATCGTGTTCCTCGCCGGTGCCGTAGTGATCGGCGGCTGGCTCACGCCGAGGATCTTCCGCGTGGCGGTGCGGCTGAAGATCCGCGGCGTCCTGCTCGCGCTCGCCCTCTCGTTCTGCATGTTCCTGGCCTGGCTCGCGGAGCGGCTCGGGCTCGAGCCGATCGTCGGCGCCTTCGCCGCCGGCCTGATCCTCGAGAAGATCCACTACCAGGACTTCATCGACCGCGGCGAGCACGAGCTCGAGGAGCTGCTGCACCCGATCACCGCGTTCCTGGTGCCGATCTTCTTCGTGCTCACCGGCATGAAGGTCGACCTCTCCACGTTCGGGCAGGTCGAGATGCTCGGCTTCGCGGCGCTCTTGTCGGTGGTCGCGATCATCGGCAAGATGCTGTGCTGGTTCGGCGTCCTCGAGCGCGGCCTCGACCGCATCTCGATCGCGGTCGGCATGGTGCCGCGGGGTGAGGTGGGCCTCATCTTCGCCGGCATCGGCGCCTCACTCATGCTCCACGGCGAGCCGGTGATCGACATCTCCGTCTTCTCGGCGGTCGTGATCATGGTCATGGTCACGACCTTCATCACGCCGCCGGCGCTCAAGGTGACGATCGAGCGCGGGGAGCTGGCGAAGGCGGGGCGGCCCGCAGCGCCGCGGTAGGCGCGCGGTCCGCGGCAGGGCAAGAGCGGGCGGCTACGGCGTCCCGGAGACCGGCCGTGTCACGCCGTCTTCGGGCAGCACGAAGACGATGTCCTCGGGCCCCACCAGCCCGAGCTCCTCGCGAGCGAGCCGCTCGAGCGTCGCCGGGTCCTCGCGCAGGAGCTCGAGTCGGTGGCGCAGCTCGTCGAGCCGCTGCTCGGCGGCGCTGATCCTCCCACCCAGCTCGGCCTCGCGTTGACGAACGATCTCGAGATCGCGGTATCCCTTGGCGCCGGCGGTGACGAGCAACCCGACCACGAACACCACGGCTCCGCCGAGCGCCAGGCGCAGCGGCAGGCTCTGACGTTTCGGTGTTTCGCGGTGGGTCGTGCGGCGCGCCGCGCCGCGCTCGTCATCGGCGAAGCCGTCGACCGAGATCCCACCCTCGTCGCCCGTTGGCCCGCCGGCCACGTGGCGCGGGTCGATCGCATCGAGCGGCTGCCGGCCCCGGCCCCTCATGACACGCGCACCTGGAACGCGGCACGGCCCGGGTAGGACGCCGCTTCGCCCAGCTCCTCCTCGATCGCGAGCAGGCGGTTGTACTTCGCCACCCGCTCGCTCCGGCACGGCGCTCCGGTCTTGATCTGCCCCGCGCGCGTGGCCACCGCGAGATCGGCGATCGTGGTGTCCTCGGTCTCGCCCGAGCGGTGACTGACGACGCAGCGGTAGCCGCTGCGCTTGGCGAGGTCCATCGCCTCGAGCGTTTCCGAGAGCGTGCCGATCTGGTTGAGCTTGACCAGAAGCGCGTTCGCCAGGCCGTCCTCGATCCCACGCGCCAGGATCTCGGGGTTGGTGACGAAGAGGTCGTCGCCCACCAGCTGCAGGCGGCCCCCGAGCGCATCGGTGAGCCGCTTCCAGCCCTCCCGGTCCGCCTCGTCGAGGCCATCCTCGATCGAGAGCAGTGGATAGGCGCCGGCCCACCGGCGGTAGAGCTCGATGAGATCGTCGGCGCCGAGGCCCGACTTTCCCTCACCGGCGAGCGCGTAGCGCGCGGGCGCGCCGTCGCGCTCGTTCTCGCGCAGCTCGTTCGCGGCGACGTCGAGCGCGAGCGCCACGTCGTCCCCGGGGCGGTAGCCGGCGGCGCCGATCGCCTCTACCAGGAGGTCGAGCGCCTGCTGGTTGGACTCGAGCTCGGGCGCGAACCCGCCCTCGTCTCCGACGGCGGTGGTGAGCCCGCGCTTCCTCAGGATCGCGCGCAGCGCGTGGTAGACCTCGACGCCGCCGCGGAGCGCCTCGGCGAAGCTCGGGAAGCCCACCGGCGCCAGCATGAACTCCTGTACGTCGACCGAGTTGTCGGCGTGCGCGCCCCCGTTGAGCACGTTCAGGAGCGGAACCGGGAGAACCACGCCCCCGGGCCCTCCGAGGTAGGCGTAGAGCGGCAGCTCGGACATCACGGCCGCGGCGCGGGCGACGGCGAGCGAGACGCCGAGCGTGGCGTTGGCTCCGAGGCGGCTCTTGGTCGGCGTGCCGTCGAGCTCGACCAGCGCGCCGTCGATCGCGGCCTGGGCGCGGGCGTCGCGACCGGCGAGCGCCGGCGCGATCTGGTCGCGCACGTGGGCCACCGCGCGCAGCACACCCTTCCCGCCGTAGCGCTCGCCGCCGTCGCGCAGCTCGAGCGCCTCGCGGGTGCCGGTCGAGGCGCCCGACGGCACCATGGCCCGGCCCTCGGCGCCGCCGTCGAGACGGCAGGCCACCTCGAGCGTCGGGTTGCCGCGAGAGTCGAGGACCTCGCGGGCGTGGAGAGCCACGATCGTGAACACTGAGCGCTCCGGAGCGACGCTACCTTATCTCCGAGGCGCGGCGCGCTCAATGCTGGCGTTGCCGCCGGCAGCGAGCCGGCTCCGCTGGTTTCTCTCGCCGGGCGGGCGCCGGCGACGTTGACACTCCGGTTCCCGTCTGAGAACATGTCGTGCTGCCCGCAAGGGCGGCATCCGAGGTTGATTCAGTGTTGCGGGGTGGAGCAGTCAGGTAGCTCGTTGGGCTCATAACCCAAAGGTCGCAGGTTCAAATCCTGCCCCCGCTACCAACCTAAACTTCTCAAAGCAAAGGGGTTGTGGCAGAGATGCCGCAGCCTCTTTTCGCTTTTCGGCCCCACGGTTCTACATCACGTATCTGGCGGGACGCGCAGGGTGTCCCGCACTACGACAGCCGCTCCGACCGCGCTCTCGACATCATCGCTCAGTTGCCGCACGATCTCGGTGGTCTTGCGGATATCGGCTTCGCTGAGAGCGACGCCCATGGTCGAGGCGATCACCAGGAACCGGGCGTTCAGCTCGCGGTAGCGCGCGTCGCCTTTGCGCGTGAGCTGCACCAGCTTCGAGCGCCGGTGCTTCGGATTGTCGATGAATTCGACGAGCCCCTCGGCCGCAAGCTCATTCGCCAACCGCTGCATCCGCTGGCGGCTGGTGGGGCGCATTTGGGCGATCTGCGGCACGGTCAGCGGACCAAGCAGCGCGAGGCTTCGCATGAAGCCGAACGCACCGCCGCCCCAGCTGGTGATGAGCCCTGTCTTCTGGCCGACGGCCCGTATCCTGAAGAAGCACTGAGCCACTTCGAGCATCAGCTCGGCGATCGCCTCGGCCCTGCTGTCGACGATTGGGCCCGCCCCTGTCCTTGGGGCCGCCCCGGTCCGGTGTCGTGCCGACGCCATCGCCTCCGCTCCCTTTAGCTGTATCAGCTTCTCCAGTTGACACCATGGTTGTCAACTGGCAAACTGGGCGAAATGACACCATGGTTGTCGTTTGCAGGAACGAAATTTCTGCCGCGTAGCCCTCCAGCCTCTGCGGGACTGCAAGGCCTGCGTGCGCCGCCGGCTGTAGCGGTCGCACCAGAGCGCCGGCCCTGCAGCGCCGGCCCTACACGTTCGGAGGCCCAGGTGAGATCAGGCCTGATTCTGATCGGCGTTCTGTCGCTCGTGCTTGCCTCCTGCGCGACGATCCCAACACCCCAGGAGGCCAACGATGCCGTACTGACGCTCCGAAAATACGAGAGCCGGGCATGGGCGCTCGGCATTGCTCTCATCTGGGTCGATCTGGTGTTGCCCGTCCCGCAGACTGCTGTGATCGCCGCGCTCGGCATCATCTACGGAACAGTGCTCGGCGGGTTGCTGGGCAGCCTCGGCCTGATCACCGGCGGCCTTCTCGGCTACGGGCTGATGCTCACCTCCGCACGGCGATATGCGCGACGCTTCGTTGGGCCCCGGTCTCTGCACAAGATGGAGGGCTTGTTCGAGCAGGGTGGAGCTTGGGCGATCATCCTCACCCGCAGCCTTCCCTACAGCGTCCCCGAGGCCATGGTCATTCTCGCCGGACTCGCGGGCATGCCGATGGGAAAATTCATCGCGGCGTTGACCATCGGCAGCGTACCCACCGCGTTCGTCTTTGCGGCCATCGGCGCTGGCTGGGCTGACCAGCCGATTCTGGCCCTGGTGGTGAGCTACGTGCTCCCCATCCCTCTGCTACCCATCGCGCTCTATCTCATGCGGCTGGGAGCACGCTAGGAGATGTCGACACTGGTCCTCGTTCTCCGTATCGTCTCCCTGCTCGCCTTCGCGGGACCCATGTTGCTGGCA
>DATKDQ010000408.1:0-9484 GCA_035544635.1 Thermoanaerobaculia bacterium | reverse complement strand
GAGTTCGGCACCGCCCGGGCGCTGGTCAAGGTCGAGGACGGCTGCGACATGCGCTGCGCCTTCTGCGTCATCCCGAGCACGCGCGGAGCGCAGCGCAGCCGGCCGCTGCGCGAGGTGGTGGCCGAGATCCGCGCGCTCGAGACCGCCGGATACCGCGAGATCGTCGTGACCGGCGTCCAGATCTCCGCCTATCGCGACGGCGACGCGCGGCTGGCTCATCTGCTCGCCGCGGCGCTTGCCGCTACCACCGAGTGCCGCCTGCGCCTCACCTCGATCGCGCCGTGGGACTTCGATCGCGCCATTCTCGATCTCCTCGTTCACCCGCGCCTCTGCCGTCACGTTCACCTGTCGCTCCAGAGCGGCGACGACCGCACCCTGCGCCGGATGCGGCGCCCCTACGATCGGGGGCGCTTCGGGTCGTTGGTCGAGACCCTCCGCCGACGCGTGCCCGGGATCGCGATCACGACCGACGTCATCGCCGGCTTTCCCGGCGAGACCGACGAGGAGTTCGCTTCGTCCCTCGCCTTCATCGAGGAGCTCCGGTTCGCGCGACTGCACGCGTTCACCTACTCGCCGCGGCCGGGCACCGGCGCCGCCGACCTGCCCGGACAGGTGTCACCGGAGGTGAAGCGCGAGCGCATGCGGCGCCTGCTCGAAGCGGCGGCAGCGGGTGCGGACGAGTTCCACCGCCTCCATCGCGGGACCGCCGCGCGGGTGCTCTGGGAGCGGCGCCGTGCAGGCTCCTGGGCCGGCACCACGGACAACTATCTGCGCGTCTTCGCCGCCGCCGACGGCGATCTGCGCGGACGCCTGACCGAAGCCGCGTTGACCGAGCTGGTACCGGGCGGGCTCGCCGCTACCCTCGGGCCGCACGCCGCGCGGCTCGGAAGCCTTGACCCGGGGACAAACTTGACTCGTCTGTAACGATCTCTGCGGGTCAAGGCTTCCAGCGGAGCGAATGCTTCGCAGCATTCGCGGAGCTACCGCTTCCTCTTCTCGGTGGGATCGAGGTGGGGAGCGAACGCCTTCATCAGCTCCTCCCACCCCTTCACCGCCGGCATCCAGGCCCTGAGCAGGACTTCAGGATCCAGCCTGTCCATCGCAGCCCGCATCCGCGCCTCCAGCTCGGCATAGAGCGCCTTCTGCGCCGTCTCCACCTCGGGCAGCCCCAGGAACGTCCGAGCCTCCTGCGGCGTGCAGTCGATATCGATCCTGAACTTCACGTTCCCTCCTCACGGGCGACCAGGCCGCGTGCAGCCGCGGCGGCGCCTCCGCCGGCGTGCGATAATCCCGGCCCATCATGACCGATCTCTTCGCGGCCATGCACGCCGAGCTGATCGAGTGGCGGCGCGACCTCCACCGGTATCCCGAGCTCGGCTTCCAGGAAGAGCGCACTTCCGCGCTGGTGGCCGAGCGCCTGTCGTCGTTCGGTATCGAGGTGCACCGCGGGCTCGCGCGCACGGGCGTCGTCGGGACGCTTCGCGCCGGTCGATCTGACCGAGCGATCGCCCTGCGCGCCGACATGGACGCGCTGCCCATCCAGGAGCGCACCAACCTTCCCTATCGCTCGACGCGGGAGGGCGTCATGCACGCCTGCGGCCACGACGGCCACACCACGATGCTGCTCGGCGCCGCGCGCTACCTTGCCGCCACCCGCAACTTCGACGGCGTCGTCCACTTCATCTTCCAGCCCGCCGAGGAGAACGAGGGAGGCGGGCGCGTCATGATCGCAGAGGGTCTCTTCGAGCGCTTCCCGGTCGAGCGGGTCTACGGCCTGCACAATTTCCCGGGGCTGCCCGAGGGGGCCTTCGCGATGCGGGTGGGGCCCCTGTTCGCGGCGTTCGACAAGTTCGAGATCATCGTGCGGGGCCGCGGCGCGCACGCCGCGCTTCCCCACCTCGGCCTCGATCCGCTGCCGGTCGCGGCACAAATCGTGGGCGCGCTGCAGACGCTGGTGTCGCGGCGGGTCGACCCCATCGAGAGCGCGGTGGTGTCCGTCACCCAGATCCACGGCGGTGATACCTGGAACGTGATCCCCGAGGAGGTGACCATCCGAGGATGCACGCGTTCGTTCGTGCCGGAGGTCCAGGACCTGCTCGAGACCTCGATGGCGACGATGTCGCGGCGGATCTGCGAGGCCCACGAGGCCGAAGCGGAGTTCACCTACACCCGCGGCTACCCGCCCACCGTGAACACCGCGGCCGAGGTCGAGATCGCCGCCGCGGTCGCCGAGCGTCTGGTCGGAGCGGCCAAGGTCGACCGCGACGTACGACCGACCATGGGGTCGGAGGACTTCGCGTTCATGCTGCAGCACAAGCCGGGCTGCTACGTCCTGCTCGGCGCCGGGCCGGGGCCGATGTGCCACCACCCGCGCTACGACTTCAACGACGCGATCCTGCCGGTGGGTGCCCGCTACTGGGCGGCGCTGGCCGAGACCGAGCTGGCGTCTCAACAGGACGCCACGCAGGCGGCGGCGTCGTGATCCCGCGGGTTCCGTTTGCCGCGAGCCCGTCCCGCTAACAGGCGACTGCCGCCGTCCACGGCCCCGACATACATGTAGCGGAGGAACGTCCTAGACAGCACGTTCCCCCCCGTCCTACCTCCGGTTGCGCCGATCCAGGAACTGCCGCGTGCGCTCGCGCGGCTCGTCGGTCTCGTAAGCGCGGGCGAAGCTCTCGATCCCGGCTTCGATCGCGGCTTCGAGCGGCAGCGCCTCCCACTGCCGGATGAGCTCCTTCTGGAGGCGGATCGCGCGGGGCCCCGCCCGCAGGATGGCCGACACCCACTCCTCGACGGCGGCGTCGAGCTCGCGTGGCGGCACGACGCGCTCGACCAGCCCCCAGGTCGCGACCTCGCTCGCCGGGAACGAGCGCCCCGCGTAGACCAGCTCCTTGGTGCGCCCCCAGCCGATGAGCTGCGGCAGGAGCGCCGCCTCCACCACCGAGGGCAACCCGAGCTGCACCTCGGGCATGCCGAATTGCGACGACTCGGTCGCCACGCGCAGGTCGCACGAGGCGGCCACTTCCAGGCCGGCTCCCAGGCAGTAGCCGGAGATCCTGGCGATGACCGGCACCGGCAGGGCGCGCAGGCCGGCGCAGACTCGATGGACCGCCGCAATGAACGCGCGCGCCGTGCCCGCGTCGAGCCGCGCCAGCTCGCGGATGTCGGCGCCTCCGATGAAGGCGCGCGCTCCGCCGCCCTGGAGAACGACCACACCGAGCCGTTCGCTGCCCTGGAGCTCGGCGAGCCGCTCCTCGAAGGCCTCGAGGACCACCGAGTCGAGAATGTTGAGCCGCTCCGGATTGGCGACCGTGAGCGTCGCGACCAGCGCCCCGCCGCTCCGCTCCTCGAGGTCGAGCCGTACCGGTCCCTGACCCGCGCCGGTTTCGGAGGTCCCATCTCTCATCGCGGCTCCTCGCCCAGCGCGACGGCCACCCCGAGCCGCTGCCCCTCGGGCGCCGGACCCTCCTCGAGCCGCAGCGCTCCGTCCTCGACCGCTCCCGCGCGCAGGATGTCCGGCAGCACCGCCTCGAGCGCCCGCAGCCCTCCGGTCGGGCCGCGCACCTCGAGCCGTACCACCGGCCAGCGCAGGTTCCTCTTGGCGCGCGTCTTGGCGCCGCGGATGTGCCCCAGCACTTCGGCCGCTGCGGCGAAGCTCTCCGGCGTGTCGGGCCCGCGTGCCGCCGCCATCTCCGAGACCTCGGGCCACGGCCCGAGGTGGATCGAGCCCGCGGCGCCCGCGCCGGCCGCGAAGCGCCACGACCAGATCTCCTCGGTCACGTAGGGCAGAAACGGCGCGAACAGCCGCAGAAAGACGCGAAGGCCGAGGTGGAGCGCCGCGGTCGCCGAGCGGCGGCCGGGCGTGTCCTCCTCCTGGTACGAGCGCACCTTCACCAGCTCGACGAAGTCGTCGCAGAAGCGCCAGAACAGCTCCTCGCTGGCCTGGAGCGGCAGCGCGTAGTCGAACTCGTCGAACGCCGAGGTCGAGCGCGCCACCAGCGCGCGCAGATCGGCGACGAACGCGAGGTCGAGCTCCTCGCCGATCTCCTCGACCGGCACCCGAGAGTAGTCCGCGCCCACGCGATCGAGCTGCGACAGCACGAAGCGGCTGGCGTTGAAAAGCTTGGTCGCGAGGCGCTTGCCCACCCGGACCACCTCGGGGTCGAAGACGGTGTCGGTGCCCAGGCGGTTGCGCGCCGCCCAGTAGCGGTAGGCGTCGGCCGAGTGCTCGTGGAACAGGTGCGACGGCGTCACCACGTTCCCCTTCGACTTCGACATCTTCTTGCCTGCGGGATCGAGACCCCAGCCGCTGATCATGATGTGGCGCCAGGGGATCGAGCGCTCGTGCATCCAGGCCTTGACGATGGTGTAGAAGGCCCAGGTGCGGATGATCTCGTGCGACTGCGGGCGCAGGTCCATCGGGAACAGCTTGCGATGGAGCTCCGGGTCGCGGCCCCAGCCCGACAGGATCTGCGGCGTGAGCGACGACGTCGCCCAGGTGTCCATCACGTCGGGATCGCCGACGAAACCGCCCGGTTGGCCGCGCTCCTCCTCGCGCCGGCCGCGCGGCGGCGAGGCCAGGGGGTCCACCGGCAGCTCGTCCTCACTGGCGAGGATGGGCTGCTCGTAGTCCGTCGAGCCGTCGGCGCGCACCGGGTACCACACCGGGAACGCGACGCCCGAGAAGCGCTGGCGGCTCACGCACCAGTCCTGGTTGAGGCCTTCGACCCAGTGCTCGTAGCGCGCCCGCATGTGCGGTGGGTGCCACTGGATGCGCCGGCCCTGCTCGAGCAGCTCCTCCTTGACGTCCAGGATGCGCACGAACCACTGGCGCGCGGGCAGGAACTCGAGCGGGCGGTCACCCTTCTCGTAGAACTTCACCGGGTGCTCGACCGGACGCGGCTGGCCGGCGAGCGCTGCGTCGCGGCCCGAGGCGGCGCTCCCCTCCTGCGCGAGGAGCTCGACGATGCGCCGTCGCGCCTGCTCCACCGCCCGTCCCGCGATCTCGGCGTGCGCGGCGCGCGCGCGCTCGGGATCCCGGCTGGGGAACGCCTCGCTGCCGAAGTCGGCCGGCATGATGCGACCGTCGGGCCCCACCAGCTGACGCAGCGGCAGGCCTTTCGCCTTCCAGAGCTCGACGTCGTTGGCGTCGCCGAAGGTGCACACCATCAAAATCCCGGTGCCCTTCTCGGGATCGGCCTGCTCGGCGGGTATGATCGGCACCGGCGCGCGATAGAGCGGCGTGATCGCCGTCCTCCCGAAGAGCGCCCGGTAGCGCTCGTCGTCCGGGTGCGCCGCCAGCGCCACGCAGGCGCCGAGCAGCTCGGGGCGCGTGGTCGAGATGGTGACCTCGACGCCGCCCTCCCCCTCCACCGTGAACCGCAGGTCGACGTAGGCGCTCTTGCGCGGCCGGTCCTCCACCTCCGCCTGGGCTACGGCGGTGCCGAAGTCGACGTCCCACATCGTCGGCGCCGACGACTGGTAGACGCGGCCCTTGCGGTAGAGATCGAGGAACGAGAGCTGCGAGACGCTGCGGCTGCGCTCGTCGATCGTGGCGTAGGTCATCGTCCAGTCGATCGAAAGCCCCAGCTCCCGCCAGGTCTCCTCGAACGCGCGCTCGTCCTCGGCGGTGAGGAGCCCGCAGGCCTCGATGAAGTTCAGCCGCGACACTTCCTCGGGGCGTTCGGTGGGCGGCCGGTCGCGCCGCGGCCTCCAGCCCGGGACGTAGGGCAGCGCCGGGTTCGGGCGGATGCCGAACACGTTCTGCACCCTGCGCTCGGTGGGCAGGCCGTTGTCGTCCCAACCCATGGGATAGGCGACGTTGCGCCCGCGCATGCGCTGGTAGCGGACGATCAGGTCCTGATGTGCGTAGCTGAAGCCGTGGCCGACGTGGAGCGATCCCGAGACCGTCGGCGGTGGGGTATCGACCACGAAGGACTCCTCGCGCGGGCGGGCGGGGTCGAAGCGGTGGAGCCCCCACGCCTCCCAGCGCTGGCGCCACTCCTTCTCGACGGCGCGATGGTCGTAGCTCTTCGGAATCTCTCGCATACGGGCTCGGGCGGGATGGCGGCCGCCGCGATGGGCGGCCGACCCAGATCCGCCGCCAAGGCGCCGCCGTCGCATTCTATGTCCGCGGCGGTCCCGGTCCCCGCCATTTCCTCGTCGCCGGCACGCGCTGTCCGCGCCTGCGCGTCCGCGACTCCGCGGGGGCTCAGCGCACGCCAGAGAGGCGCTGCTTCAGGTCGCGCTCGAGCGCAGCCAGCTCGGGCGCATCCTCGTCGCCCGCGGGTCGGAAGCGCAGGGTCCGGGCCGCGAGCGGCCGCTCGAGCCGTCGCCAGAGGTCGGCGTTCTTCACCGGCTCCCCCGCGCTGGTGCGGTAGCCGCGACGCCGCCAGCCCTCGAGCCACCTGGAGGCGCCCTCGCGCAGGTAGTCGGAGCCGCCGCGCCACTCGACGGTCCCCCGCTCCGGAAGCGCGGCCAGCACCTCGGCCGCAGCGATCAGCTCGAGGCGGTTGGAGGTGACGTCGGAGGCCACGCCCCCGAGCACCCTCTCCTCGTCGCCTCGGCGTACCCGGGCGGCCCAGGCGCCGCGGCCACGAGCGCAGCTCAGCTTCAGGAGCACGTGGACGTCGGACTCTGCCGCCGGCCCCGATCCGCCGTCCGCTCCGGCCGCCGGGCCGCGGGCGCACTCCCCGGCCGGATCGGCCCCACCACCCGGGGACCCCGCGCCGCGGCCGTCCGCGACGGCGCGCCGGCGGCGGATCTCGGAGGCCGCCAGCTCGTGCGCGCGCTCGTTGTGCTCCTGCCCGCTGTGGCCCTTCACCCAGTGCCAGCTAACGCGGTGGCGCGACGCGGCCTCCTCCAACGCGCGCCACAGATCCTCGTTCTTCACCGGATCGCCGCCACGCACGCGCCACCCGGACGCCTTCCATCGTGGCAGCCACCGCGTGATGCCGAGGCGCAAGTACGAAGAGTCGGTGTGGAGATCGACCTCGGCGCGCGGATCGAGCGAGGCCAGCGCCGCGATGGCGGCGGTCATCTCCATGCGGTTGTTGGTGGTGTGCGGCTCCCCGCCCGAGAGCTCGCGCTGCTCGCCGCTCGACGGATCGAGGAGCACCGCGCCCCAGCCGCCGACGCCGGGATTGGGCTCGGCACCGCCGTCGGTGTACACCTGGATCCCGGGAGAGTCGGTCGTAGGGGAGGGCATCGGGCTTTGAGGGTAACATCGGGCGGCCATCGCGCGGGCCGCGCCCACTCCGTCCAGCGAAGAGGAAGACCATGTCGCGAACCGTCCGGCTGCTCTCGATCCCGATCGCCGCGCTCGCCCTCGCTCTCGGCTGCAGGCAGGTCTCCCCGCCGGCGCCCGCCTCGCCGGCGATCGAGCGGGAGGGGCCTCGGCTCCTGGTGCTGATCGCGGTCGATCAGCTCGCCTACGACTACCTGGCTCGCTTCGACCCTTATCTCGAGGGGGGCCTGCGCCGGCTGCTGGATCACGGCATCCTGTTCGAGCACGCCACCTACGATCATGCACTGACCGTAACTGCGGCGGGTCATGCCGCGCTCGCCTCCGGCCTTCACCCGGCGACTTCGGGCATCGTCAACAACTACTGGTTCGACCGCGAGGCCGGAATTCCCGTCTACAGCTTTGGGGACGAGGAGCACGGGCGATCGCCCCGGAACTTCCTGGGCACGGCGCTGCCCGACTGGCTGCGAGCCCTCGACCCCGGCGCGCGCGTGTTCGCCGCGAGCGGCAAGGACCGCGCCGCCATCGCCATGGCCGGTCTCCACCCCGACGGCGCCTACTGGTACGACGACTCCAACGGTGGCTTCCGCACCTCCACCTACTACGACTCGGCGATCCCGGCGTGGGTGGAGACCTGGAACGAGGAGCGCCGCGCCGCGCGCCATTTCGCGAAGCCCTACGAGCCGCTGCCGCCGGTGATCGAGGCGGCCGACGCCCTCGGCCTGCGCGTGCTCGACGAGGGCGTCTTCACCCCGCGCTTCCCGTTCGCCCTGGGCGGCGTCGCGATCGGTCCCGACTCCGGGTTCTACGAGGACTTCGGCGACTCGGCCCTGCTCGACGCGCACGTGCTCGACTTCGCCCGCGCGCTGATCGAGACCGCGGAGCTGGGCGGTCGCGACCACCTCGACTACCTCGCGGTCGGCCTCTCGAGCCTGGACCTGGTCGGACACCGCTTCGGCCCCGAGAGCCCGCAGGTGGCGGACACCGTGCTGCGCATCGACCGCGAGCTGGGCATCTTCCTCGACTTCCTCGACCGGCAGGTGGGGAG
The DNA here is from genome assembly GCA_035544635.1 of Thermoanaerobaculia bacterium. GTDB lineage: Bacteria > Acidobacteriota > Thermoanaerobaculia > Multivoradales > Multivoraceae > DATAFT01. Next base: position 1,193 of record DATKDQ010000408.1, on the reverse strand, counting down.
CGACCGCTATCTAGTCGCGCTCTCCTCGGACCACGGCGTGGCCCCGGTACCCGAGCAGCGCATCGAAGACGGGCTGCCCGCGCAGCGACCCGACGCCGAGGATGCGCTCTGCTTCCAGGAGGCCGGCGAGCGCGTGCGCGAGCGCTTCGGGCTCGACCGCTGGGTGCTCGAGGGCTTCTATCTCGACCGCGCGGCGATCACCGAGGCCGGCGTCGACCCGGGCGAGGTCGAGGCCGCGATCGCGCGCGAGCTCGAGGGCTGCGACATCGTGGAGCGGGTGTGGACGAGCGCCGAGCTCGAGGGGGCGCCGGGAGTCGACGAGGACGCCTTCCGCACGCTGTATCGGCGCAGCTACCACCCCGAGCGCAGCCCCGACCTCATGATCCAGCTCGTCGAGTACGCCATCCCGGCCGGCCTGGTCGCCACCCACGGCTCGCCCTACGACTACGACCGCCACGTCCCGGTCTTCCTCCTCCTGCCGGGGGTTACCGGCGCGCGGGTCGCCGACCCGATCAGCATCGTCGACGTCGCGCCGACCCTCGCCGGCCTGGTCGGGATCCCGGTCCCGCCGGTCGACGGCCAGGACCGCTCGGACCTGGTGGTCGGCGAGGTCGAGGGGGCGCGCCGCAGGCCCGCGTACGCGAAGCCCGCGACCTGACCGTCCGGCGGACCGGCCTCCCGATCGCCGAGCGGCGCCGGGGCCCTGACCTCCGCGCCACCGATGAGCCGCATGGACCACCTCGACCCGGCGCGACCGACCGCTTCGCCGTGCCGTACCACCATCGCTCCGCCACACCGGCATGACCGCCTTCGACGGGAGGACCGCAGATGAAGGCCAGGCTCGTCTCGATCGACGCTCAGCCGTGGGAGGTCGTCAACCCGAGCTTCGAGCGCCGGTTGGTCGCGGGCGAGCGCGTGATGCTCGCCTTCCTCCACCTCCACCGGGGCAGCCGCGTGCCCCGCCACTCCCACCACAACGAGCAGCTCAGCTACGTAGAGAGCGGCCGGCTGCGTTTCCTGATGGGTGATGGCGAGGACGAGCACGTGGTCGGTCCGGGACAGGTCCTCGTCATCCCAGGTGACCTGCCCCACAGCGTCGAGGCGATCGAGGACACCCGCGGCTTCGACCTCTTCAGCCCGCCCCGGCAGGACTGGCTCGACGGCACCGATGACTACCTGAGGCGCTGAAGCCC
>DATKDQ010000407.1:0-2447 GCA_035544635.1 Thermoanaerobaculia bacterium | reverse complement strand
TCCTCGATCACCCGTGCCGCGCCCTCGAAGCCCAGGCGGCCGGTGTTGAGCACCAGGTCGTAGTTCACCGGGTCGTTCCAGTCGCGGTCGTAGTACTCGCGGTGGTAGCGGGCGCGGTTGGCGTCGCGCTCCTCGACGATCCGCGGCGCTTCCGCCGGGTCGAGCCCGAGCCGCTCGGTGGCGATCCGGACGCGCATCGGAAGCGGCGCCACCACCCGCACGTGCAGGGTGTTCGCGGTGCGGGCGAGGACCGCCGCCGAGGCGCGCCCCACCACGACGCACCGCCCCTCGGCAGCGATCTCCTCGACCAGCGCGCGCGTGATCTTCACCAGGTGGCCTTCGCCGAACTCCTGCATCGCGTCGGCGGTCGGTAGGAAGAGCTCGGGCAGCTCGAGCGCCGTCAGCCGCGCCAGGCGCTCGATGAACGACGGCGCTCGCTCCTCGAGCGCCGCGACCTCCTCGCGCGAGACCCCGGCGCGCTCGGCCACGCGGTCGACCAGCTCGTCGTCGATCAGCCTCCAGCCGAGCGACTCGGCGACGTGGCGCGCGACCTGCGACCCGCCCGCCGCGAACTGGCGGGAGATGGTGATCAGCATGACGTCCTCCCCGAACGATAGCCTACAGAGCGTGCTGGGTAGCACGCTCCTCCGGCTACTTGTCCCGGCCGCGCCGTGACCCTCATTCCACCATCGCGCGGCGCATCCGCTCGTCCATTCCGCGCAGGCTCGGGCTCGCGAGGTAGAACCCGACCGCCACCGCGACCGCGATCACCGACGCGCCGGCGACCGCCGCCGGAGCGCCGATGAGCTCCGCCACCGCCGCCACCGGCAGGGTCCCCAGGAGCGGCAGCGAGAACGACATCATGAGGAAGCTCGAGACCCGCCCGCGCACCGCGTCGGGCACCATCATCTGGATCGCGATGTTGTTGAGCGCGCTGTAGTAGTTCGCGAACACGTTGGCCAGGAAGACCAGCGGCAGCGCCAGCAGGTACCAGGGCGAGAGCGCGAACAGGAAGAGGAAGCTGCCGAAGGCGAACGCGGCCATCATCATCGATCGCAGGCGGCCCTTGGACTCGGTCCGCCACGCCACCAGCACCGCGCCGACCAGGCCGCCGGCGCCGGCCGCCGCGCTCAGGATGCCGAGGCCCTCGGGGCCCACCCGCCAGACCTGCTCGGTGAAGACCACCAGCAGGTTCTGGAAGGGCATGACCAGAAACATCGGCACCAGGCCGAAGAAGAGGAGCACCAGCACCAGGCGGTCGTGCAGGATGTAGCGCAGGCCCTCGTTCATGCTCTGCCTCATGGTGCCGCGGTTGGGGCCGCGCGCGGGGGGCGCCGAGCGCAGCCCGGCGAGGAAGGTGAGGGCCATGACGTAGAGCGCGACGTTCACCGCGTACGCCCGCCCGACCCCGATCGCGCCGATCGCGAACCCCGCCACCGCCGGCCCGACCACGCGGGTGGTGTTGACCGCCGCCATGTTGAGCGCCATCGCGTTCGACATCCGGGCGCGGCCCACCACGTTGGCGACGATCGCCTGGCGCGCCGGCATGATGAACGGGAACGCGGTGCCCATCAGCCCGGCCATGACCAGCAGATGCCAGTACTCGAGCCGGCCGGCGAGGAGGAGCGCGAGCACGGTGATCTCGCCGAGCACGACGATGAGCTGTCCGCCGGCGACGACGATGCGGCGATCGAAGCGATCAGCGATGGCGCCGCCGATGGGGGCGATCAGGAGCATCGGGAGCGCGACCAGCGCGCTCACCCAGCCCAGCGCGAGCTCGCTGCCGGTGATCTGGACCACCAGCCACGAGCGCAGCACCTGCTGGCCGCCCATGGCGAGAAAGAACGTGGTGTTGGAGGCGAACAGCCAGCGGAACTGGGGGACCTCGAGAGAGGTGAGGATCCCCGGCCGCCGGGGTCGCGCGGTCGGGCTGGAGCCGGGCTCGCCCTGTGGGGGTGGGGGCGTGGGGGCGGGCTCCCGGTCCGGCGAGGACGGCGCGACGGGCGCGCCGGCGTTTTTTGGTGGCGCCGCCTCCTGCTCCTCGCCGTACGCCATGGTCGCCGGCAAGAGTAGCCCAGCCCCCGCCGCCGTAGTCGATCCGCCGAGCCTCGAGCCCGCGCGACTTTGGCGTAAGCCGTTGGGATCGCTCTCCTTGGATGTGCTTCGGGGTGCGGCTACCCGAGTCCCTGGCGACAAGCCGCGGGCGAAGATGCGAGGATCGGGTCACTGCCGAGAGCACGCACGATGAAGAACTCCGCGGGCCTGATCGACTTCCTGAGCGACACCGTCACCCGGCCGACGCCGGAGATGCGCCGCTTCATGTCCGAGGCGCCGGTGGGCGACGACATGATCGGCGAGGATCCGACGGTCAACCTGCTCGAGGAGATGAGCGCCGAGCTCCTGGGCAAGGAGGCGGCGATCTTTCTCTCCTCGGGGACGATGTGCAA
>DATKDQ010000406.1:0-2533 GCA_035544635.1 Thermoanaerobaculia bacterium | reverse complement strand
GCGCGGCGCCGGATCGGTCGCCTAGCGTAGACGCGGCGGCGTGGGAGGGCAGTCATGGAAGGCCTGCTCCAGGATCTTCGCTTCGCACTCCGAGTCCTCTTCAGAAAGCCCGTGTTCGCCGCCATCTCGGTGCTCTCGCTGACGCTGGGAATCGGCGCCAACACCGCCATCTTCAGCATGGTGAACGAGCTCTTCCTGCGGCCGCTCCCGATCGCGGAGCCGCAGCGGGTGATGTCGATCTTCACCGTCGACGAGCGCGCCGGCGCGCAGAACCCGCTCTCTCACCTCAACTGGAAGGACCTGCGCGAGCAGAGCGAGGCGTTCTCGCACGTCGCCGGCTACGACTTCACCGGCGCCGCGATCGCCGCCGGCACCGCCGAGCCGACGCTGGAGCCGGCGCTCCTGGTGTCGGGCGACTACTTCGAGACCCTCGGCGTGCGCGCGCTCCGCGGTCGCTTCTTCGCGCCCGAGGAGGACTCCACTCCAGGAGCGCATCCGGTGGTGGTGCTTCACCATCGCTTCTGGAACGACCGGCTCGGAGGCGCGGTCGGGGCCGGCGACTCGATCCGCATCAACGGCCAGCCGTTCACCGTCATCGGCATCGCGCCGCCGGGCTTCGACGGAGTCAACATCGGCTTCGCTCCCGCGCTGTGGGCGCCGATGGCGATGAACCGCACCTTCCGGCCAGACCCCGCGCTCAACTGGTACGAGGAGCGGCGCGGGCTGTTCGTGAACGCCGTCGGCCGACTCGCCCCCGGTGTCGACGCGGAGACCGCGCGCGCCCATCTCGAGATGGTCGCCCAGCGTCTCGAGCGCGACTATCCGAATGAGAACCAGGGGCGCGGGCTCACGCTCCAGCCCATCGCCGAGACCGCGGTGTTCAATCGCGACGCCGTGGCCGCCGGCACCGCCACCCTCGCCGCCACCGTCGGCCTGGTCCTCCTGATCGCCTGCGCCAACGTCGCCAACCTGCTCCTCGCCCGCGCCACCGAGCGCCGCCGGGAGGTGGCGATCCGGCTCGCGATGGGCGTCACCCGCGCGCGCCTGGTGCGCCAGCTCGTGACCGAGAGCCTGGTGGTGGCGCTCGCGGGCGGCGGCCTCGGCCTGGGGCTCGCGTTTCTGACCCGCGGCTGGCTGGTGAACCTGTTCGGCAACCTGCCGGTCGGGCCCAACCTCGACCTCGACCTGGGCATCGACGCGCGCGTGCTCGCCTTCACCGTCGTCCTGTCGCTCGCCACCGGCTTCCTGTTCGGGCTCCTGCCTGCGATCCAGGCGTCGCGCGCCGATCTGGTTTCCGCCATCAAGGACCAGGGCGAGCCGCGGCCAGCGCCGGCAGCGGCATTCGCCTCCGCGCGCAACGCCCTGGTCGTGGTGCAGCTCGCGCTCGCCGTCGTGGCGCTGGTGGGCGCCGGCCTCTTCGTGCGCAGCCTGGCCGCGGCGCGGCAGGTCGATCTCGGCTACGACATCGAGCGGCTCGCCGTGGTCGGCTTCGACGTCGGCCTCCTGGGCCTGGATCGCGAGCGCGGAGAGCAGCTCTTCCGCGACGCGAAGGACCGGATCGGCGCGCTGCCCGGCGTCACCGGCGTCGCGCTCTCGCAGGTGGGCCCGCTCCAGGGCACCCTCCTGCGCTCGGTCCTGCTCGAGGGACAGAGCCCGGAGCAGGAGCGCACCTACGTCCAGGTCAGCGCGGTCGGCGCGGGCTACTTCGAGACCCTCGGCGTCGCGATCGAGGAGGGCCGCGCCATCGACGCCACCGACCGCGAAGGAAGCGTCGCGGTGGTGGTCGTCAACCGCGCCATGGCCGACCGCTACTGGCCGGGCGAGAACGCCGTCGGCAGACGCTTCCGCTTCTTCGGCATGGAGCCGGTGGAGGTGGTCGGCGTCGCCGAGGTCCTCAAGTACAACAATCCTGGCGAGGACCCGCAGCCCTACGCCTATCTGCCGTTCGAGCAGCACTACGTGAGCGGGATGAACGTGCTCGCGCGCACCGCCGGGGATCCCGGGCCGGTGCTCCTCGCCGCCTCGGCCGAGCTCCGGCGCCTGGCGCCCGATGTGGTACTGAACTCGACCACCGGCGCCGAGGCGGCGGCGGACGCGGTCGACGGCCAGCGCTCGACTGCCGCACTGCTGAGCGCGCTCGGCGGCATCGCCCTCGTCCTCGCGTCGATCGGCATCTACGGCGTCATGTCGTACGCGGTGCGGCGCCGCTCGCGGGAGATCGGCATCCGCATGGCGATGGGCGCGCGCGCCACGACCGTGCTGCGGATGGTCCTCGCCGAGGGCCTCGCGTTGGCGGCGGTGGGGCTCGCGCTGGGGATCGCGCTCGCCCTAGCGGTCACGCGGCTCCTCACCCAACTCCTGTTCGTGAGCCCGACCGACCCGCTCGCGTTCGCCGGGACCATCGTCCTCCTGCTGGTGGTGGCGATCCTCGCCTGCCTGGTCCCGGCCTGGCGGGCGGCGACGGTGAACCCCGCGATCGTCCTGCGCTGGGAATGATCGGGCAATCTCGCGGCCTAGCCTCCGGAGCGTGCTG
>DATKDQ010000405.1:0-7762 GCA_035544635.1 Thermoanaerobaculia bacterium | reverse complement strand
CGACGGAGCTGGGCTCGCCAACGGGTGGGCCGCGGCCCCGATAGCCGCACCCCATCGAAGATCTCCGGCATTGCCAGCACGTGATGGTTGTGGAACGCGACGTAGCGCCGAAGACCGAAGGCCTCGCCGTCGAAGAGCAGGAAGATGTCGTCGCTGAGGTAGCCCCAGCCCTCGGCCAGCAGATGGAGGAGCAGGCTGGTCTTGCCCGCGCCAGAAGGCCCGACCAGCCCGACGGCGCCATCGTCCTTGAGGAGCACGGCTCCCTTGAAGAGCAGGCCGCCGCGCCGGTGGACTGCGGTCTGCAGCGCGAACAGGATGCCGTCCACGACGCGCTTGGCGATCGAGGGATGGTCGTCGTACTCGACCGCCAGCTGCTCGCCGAGGCGAACCACGACACCCGCTCGTTGGCGATGGCGGTACACCGCCACCGGCTCGCCGCGGTCCACTTGTGCCCATGAGGGGTCGGGGTTCTTCCGCTTCCAGGCGGCTTCGTGAAAGCGCTGCGGATCGGCGAGCGGCTCGACTGCAATCACGGTCGCGCCAGGCGCGCTGGCGACGGTTTCGGAGTAGCCTGCCAGGGCGTTGCGTATCTCGCGCGCCACCGCCGGGCTCACCCGCCGACAATCCAGCGAGACGCTGGCATGAAGCGGCAGGCGGAACGACTCTGAGCCACTGCGGGAAGCAGAGCTACTCACGAGATGTGGGATCGTAGCAGACTGGAATCGCTCGCTTCCTGATCGCCCATGCCGTCGATCCACAGCACCGCGACCGCAGGCGCCGGGGCCTCGGCGGAAGTCGGCACCCGCGCGCACCTGCGCGGCTCGAGCCTGCTCCTGGCCGGACGGCTGCTGTCCTTGGGCCTCAACTTCGTCACCCAGGTGATCACCGTGCGCTACCTGACCAAGCAGGACTACGGGGCGTTCGCCTACGCGCTCTCCGTGGTCAGCTTCGGGTCCACCATCAGTCTGCTCGGACTGAACCGGGCCGCGGCGCGCTTTCTGCCCATCTACGAGGAGCGTCGACAGTGGAGTGAGCTCTTCGGCGGGATCTGCGTGGTCCTGACCACGCTGGCCGGGCTCGGGCTCGCCTTCGTGCTGACGGTGCTCGGCCTGCGCTCGGTCCTCCATCCGACGCTGATCGACAATGCCCAGGCGGCGGACCTGCTCGTCATCCTGGTCGCGCTCGCACCGGTCGCGGCCTTCGACACCCTGCTGGTGACTTTGTTCGCCGTCTTCAGCGGTCCCCGGGCGATCTTCCTGCGCAAGCACGTGCTCGGCCCTCTGCTCAACCTGGCGGCGATATCGGCGGTGGTCCTCTGGGGAGGGGGCGTCTCGAATCTCGCCGTGGCCCAACTGACGGCGGGGGTCGTGGGCGTGGCGCTCTACTCGACGATGCTGGTCCGCACCTTCCGCCGCCGCGGCTGGTGGGAGATCCTGCGCCAACAGCGCCTGGTCTGGCCGGTCCGCGAGTTCTTCGGCTTCAGTCTTCCCCTCTTGAGCTCGGACGTCGTGCTCATGCTGCGCGGGGTCTTCGTGGTCGTCTTCCTGGAGCGGCTGGTCGGCGCCACCGCGGTCGCCGAGTACCGCGCCGTCAGCCCGGTGGCACATCTCAACATGATCGTCGAGCAGAGCTTCGCGTACCTGTTCCTGCCGCTGGCGGCCAGGCTGGTCGCCCGCGGCGATCGCGAAGGCATCGCCTCCCTGTACCGCCGGACGGCCGGATGGATCGCCGTCCTCTCGTTCCCGATCTTCGTTGTCACCGCGGTGCTGGCGGCGCCGCTGGCGGTGCTGCTCTACGGCGATCGCTACGCGAGCTCGGGAGCCATCCTCGCCTGGCTCGCACTCGGCCATCTCACAAATGCCGCTCTGGGGTTCAACGCTGCCACCCTGCGTGCGCTGGGCCGAGTGCGCGTCATCGTCGCGAGCGATCTGGCGAGCGTGCTGACCGCGATCGTGTCGTACCTGCTCCTCATCCCCGTCCTTGGCGCGACCGGAGCAGCGATCGGGACGACGTTGACCCTGGTGGTCCGCAACTTGTTCAATCAGGTGGCGCTGCGACGTGAGCTGGGGGTCACGCTGCTCACTCCGGAGCTGGGTCGACCCGCCGCCTCGATTCTGGTCGGTGCGCTCATAATGCTCGCGTTCGATCGAATCCTGCATCCGCCGCTGTGGCTCGACGGCGCTGTGGTGGCGTTGCTGTGGATCGCGCTCCTGAGAGTCAATCGGAAGTGCCTCGAGCTGCTCGAGACGCTCCCCGAGCTGGGCCGTGTGCCCGGTCTTCGTCGGCTGCTGGGGAGTTGAGCGCGAGCCCTCCCTCCGGCAACCGAATTTTGCCCGCGGACCGCACCGCGCGATAATCGCGGCCGCCCGCCGTCGCAGACGGCTGTCGGGTTCACGCCGGCGGTGGCGATCGCAGGTGTCGAGAGCCGGCGACGATCTGGAGAGGGGGCGAGGGAACCGCGCGTTGAGGAACAGTCCGGTCAGCAAGCGCGCTGCGGCGGCGGCCCTCGGCGCCGCGATCGCGCTCGCTGGCGCCGGTCTCTACACCGCCTTGTCCGACCCGCAGTTTCGCGCCAGCGCTCGAGTTCTGGTCTCGCCGCATCGCGGTGCCAGCGAGCGCGCTCAGAGAGACGCGATCGCCGGGATCGAGAAGCGCTGGATCCTGCTCACGTTGGTCGAGATCGCGACGAGCCCGGAGCTGCTGCGGCCGCCCGCGGAAGCGCTTGGTGTCGTGCCGGAGGCCTATGAGGTCTCCGCGTCGCCACGGGTCCCGGCGGCGGTGGTCGAGATCCGCATCGACGGACCCGATCGCAGAGCCGTGAGCGAGCTCGCGGGCGCTGTCGCCCGCGGGGCGGCCGATGCCCTCGCGGAGCGCTACTCGATCTACCAGGCCGAGCTGCTCGACGCCGACCCCGTGGTCTCGAGGGTGCGGCCGCGTCCGCTGGCCGATCTCCTGGTCGCAGCGCTCGTCGGTGCCACCCTGGGTGTGGCGTCCGCCGGTCTCTTCGGTCGGCATTTCGGCGCGCGGCGTGCCGAGTCGATCGACTCACCGTCGTGACCGGCGAAGCGGAGTCGGGCTTGCGGTCGGGAGCCGAGGGTCGCCCCGGCGGACCCTGGTGGCAGGGTAGAAGCCGCCGCTCCGTTGTCGCCGGCGGGCTGATCGCCACTTTCATCGCGGGCTGGGTAGTGGTGCGCCTGGGTGGCGGGGCGGTCGTTGCCATGCTGGGCCTGGCCGGAAGCTGCGCTGCCGCTCTGCTGTCACCCGCTCTCGGGCTGACGGTGGTCGCGATCGCCGTCTTCGCCAGAGTTCCGGAGGTGGCCTCGGCGCGCGTGGGCGCTCCCATGCCGCTCGAGGTCCTTCTCGGGTGCTGGGTCCTCGGGCTGGTGTGGCGGCTGGTTGGCCGCGCATCCCCGCGCAGGGCGCCCACGGCTTTGCTTTTCCTACTTGCAGCCTACGGTACGGTGTTGGCGGCTAGCGCCTGGGTAGCGCCAGCGTCCGAGCGGTTGACGAGTACCCTGCGCGAGTACGGCCTCGCGGCTGCGCTGACGCTGGCGACGGCGGCTGCAATGCGTTGGCGGTCCAGCCTGCTCGGGCTGCGTTGGGGGCTACTCGTCGCCGGAACGCTGATAGCAACGCTCACGGTGCTCCAGTTGCTGAGCGACCGGTTCGCACCGGACGTCTGGGGGTTCGCTCGGGTCCACGAGGACCGGCTGGATCCGCCTACGCCCTTCCGCCGAGCGGGCGGGCCGTACGGCGACGCCAACTTCTACGCTCAGGCCTTGCTGCCAGTCCTGGCACTGAGCGTCGAGGCGAGCACGAGTCCCGCTTCCTTGGCGACCCGCGCCTTCGGCGCGCTCGCCAGCGGCACTACCGCCACGGCGCTCGCCGCCTCGCTGTCGCGTGGGGCTCTCCTCGGCGCCGCCGCCATGGCGGCCGTTAGCTGGCCGGCGAGTCGCCGCCGACGAGGGCTTGCCGTCGGCGCGCTGGTGGTCGGTGTCGTACTGCTGTCGCCCGCTCGGGAACGCTTCGCCGGGGTCTTCCGCGCGATTTCCGAGCCGGCCGAAGCCGAAGGCGCGATCCGCGGGCGCGCCAGTGAGATGACGGTGGCGTGGCAGATGCTGCGGGATCATCCGCTGATCGGCGTCGGGCCCGGGAACTACCAGCACCACTACCTCCTCTACGCACCTCCCCTCGCCCTCGACGACCGTGGCGAGCCGCGGCGGGCCCATAGCCTCTACCTGGAGGTGGCAGCCGAGAGCGGCCTCCTCGGGCTGGCTCTCTTCTCGGCGATTCTGGGAGGCGCGGTGGCGGGCTCCTGGCGGGCCGGTCGTGCCCTGGCGGCGACGGATCCAGAGGGGGCGCGCATCGCGGCCGCCCTCGCACTCGGCGCCGGAGGCTATCTGGTGGCAGGGTTCTTCCTCCACCTGCAGTTTCCGTTGCCGCTCTACCTCCTCGTCGGCGCCGGCTGGGGGCTCATGCCGAGCGAGAGAACACGGTGATGCCCGCGCCTCCGGGGCGCCTCGGGATCCGAGTAGTCGGAAGGCCGCGGCGCCATGCTTCGCAGGAGGCGGGCCGCCCACTGCTGATGTAAGATTGCGCGTCGCGCGAGACGACGACGGTGCGACACGGGCTGGCCGCCCGCAGTTCGGAGACGGAAGGTCTTGACCACGTCCTCAGCGCCTCTAGGCTCGCCCCCGGTGGTTCGCGAGGTCACGCTTCAGACTCTCGGCACGTTGCTGCGTCGTCACGCACTGCGGATTCTGGTGGGTGCCGCGGGGGGCGCGGCGGTGGTGGGGGTCGTGCTCATGCTGGGCGGCGGGGATCGCTACTCCGCACGCGCACAGCTGGTGCTGGCTCCTCCCAAGCTCGCCTCCACGCTCGCGCCCGATCCGCTAACCGTCCAGGGCTACCAGAGCCTTCTCGAGTCCCCCGCAGTGATCGCCGAGACCGAGCGCCGGTTGCGGGAAGGTGGCGTCATCGGCGCCGAGGACCGGCTCGAGCTGGGCAAGACGCTCGAGACGCGGATCCATATCGCCACCCGGTCGGAGGAAGCCTTGAGCCCGCTGCTCGAGGTGCAGGCGGTCTGGACCGACCCAGAGGCCGCCGCGCGCATCGCGAACACCTGGGCGGAGGTCTTCCTCGAGCGAGGCCGCGAGCGGCGCCGACAGGCCGTGGTCGCGGTGCTCGACCTCGTCGAGCGACAGTACCCCGAGAACCGCGAACGCCAGGAGCGACTGGCCATCGAGCTTGGCACCAACGCCGACAAGCTGCGCCTGGAGTTCGACGAAACGGTAGCCGCCTGGGAGCGCCGCCACCGCGTAGCGCTGTTGGCAGCGTCGGCGCGTTTCGCTGCGCTCGCCCAGTCGGTGATCGAGCGCCTGGGCGTCGTCGACCCCGAAGGCACCGGGGCCAACCTGCGTGGCGCGCTGCTGGAGCTGGTGGCGCTGCGCGGCGCCTTCGTCCGGCAGCAGCGCATGGCGGCGCCGCCGGTGGTCGATCTGGGACGGTTCACGGCTCCGTCGATCCCGACCGGCGCCTCGTCATCGACGACCCTGTCGTCGCGAGCCTCACCCTCGATGTATTCGCGGCCGAGACCTGCGGACGCGATCGCGGCCGCCTCGCTCTACGACCCGTTCTCGGCTCTGCTTGGCGGCCGAGTAGCCGCGCTCGAGGCGCAGCTCGCGCGCGAGGCGGCGACGGTCGGCGGCGAGCTCCAGGCTGCGATGCGGGAGCACACCGCCGAGGCGATGGCGTTGCAGACCGAGCAGGAGCTGGCGCTCGCCTCGCTGGAACGCGGGCGTGATCGCGAGCTCGCCAGCCTCATGACTGCGATCGAGCAGCGCCTCGCCTCTCAACAGCAGGAGGCGACACGCTTGGAGCAGCTCGGCGAGCTGCTGGCCGAGAACCAAAACCAGGCCTCGCTGGCGCGTGCCCAGCTCGATCTCGATGAGATCGTGCTCGCGTCGACTGCGTTACCGGCGGACCGTCCGATTTCCGCGCAGCGGCGCACTCGTGTGGTGCTCGGTGGGATAGCCGGCGCGATCGCCGCCGTCCTCATCGTTGGCGCTGTGGAACGCCGCCGCGAGGACGAGCTGGTCGACACTCGATGACCCTGCCCAGCGTCGGGGACGTGCGCTGGCCTGGTGGCGTGGGGCCGTCGCCGCCCGTGCCTCCGAGCGGCTACACGGTGGCTACGGCGCCGGTGTCCTGGACGGCGCCCGCGTCGATGACGGCGCTAGTCCTCTTCGGTCTGTGGCTCAACCTACCCGCCGTTGCGGTCCGTTTTCATGGAGTGCCGCGCGGGCTGGCATACGTCTTCTTCCTGCTTCTGGCGGTGCCCTGTGCGACGCACCTAGTGCGCCGGCGCCAGCCCGTGCTCCTGCCCCGCCCGCTGTGGTGGATGCTCGCCTACTTTGGGGCGATGGCGATCTCGGGCGCCTCCTCCGAGCGGCCCGACGAGGCGCTCGATCGACTGGTGGCCCACGTAGCGGAAGGCCTCGTGCTCTACCTGCTGGTGGTCAACGCGGTGCGCGGCCGCACCGCGTTGAGGCAAGCCCTATGGGCGCTGCTCCTGGCCGGGGTGGTGATGGGGACGCTCTCGATCGGACAACGCCTCACTCGCAGCTACGACAACGAGCTGGGCGGCCTTGCCCAAGTCGCGGACTCGAGCGTCTCGGCGGAGGGCGGCGAAAGCCACCCCAGGCTGGCCGGACCGATCGGTGAGAAGAACCGGTACGCCCAGGTCATGCTGGTCTTACTCGCCGTGGCTACGTGCCTGGCACTCGAGCCCGACGCGCCGCGCCGGTGGCGGCTCGCCGCGGCTGCCAGCTCCGTGCCGATCGGGGCGGGCATGCTCCTCACCTACTCCCGCGGCGCGCTGGTCGCGGCGGCGGTCGTGCTGCTGGGGCTGGGCTGGCTCACGGGTGCGCGCAGGAGGCACCTCGTCGCGGGGGCGCTGCTGGCGACTGCAGTGGTGGCGATGACCGCTCCGGAGACCTTCGCCCGGCTCGCCGAGCTGCGCGGCGCGACCCAGCTCGCAGGCAGCCGGGCGCAGCTCGTCGACGGCGCGGTGCTCGGCCGTGCCGTCGAAAACATGGCGGCGGCGCGCATCGCCATCGAGCGTCCGCTGATCGGGATCGGCCCCGCTCAGGCGCGCTACGGGATCACCGCCTACGGCAACGAGTTGCGGCTCAAGCGCCTGGTCGGACCCCGTCGGGCGCACAACATGTACCTCGAAGAGCTGGCCGAGAACGGCGTGCTTGGCTTCATCCCATTCCTCGGGCTCCTCGTGTCCAGCGTGCGGGCAATCGGCTTGCGTCGCCGGGCGGCGGACCCTGCTCTCGCCGTGCTTGCCGGCCTCGCGGCGTACTTGGTGAGCGCGGTCTTCCTCCACCTTTCGTACCAGCGGTACTTCTTCCTCGTGTTGGGGCTTGCCGCGGTTGCCGCCCGGTCGCGCGAGTCACTCGCACCGCTGGAGGTGTGCCCCGATCAGCCCGCGATTTCCTCCGAGCCCGCGCCGCATCGAGCGCGAGACGGCCGTCCATAGGACGCGTCGCCGCGAAGAGGCGGAGCGAGTTTGGTGTCGCCCGGGAAAAGTTCCCTGCCCCGGGCAATCATTCTCGATCGCCACCCAAAGCACCGACGCACGGTCTCGCTATGGGCGTTGTTGGGCGCTGCAGCCAACGTGTCTAGGCGCCAGCGGAGCAAGGGGTCGAGACAGAGGAGAGCAGCGCGTGCATCGTGCCTCGGCTTTCGGCACCCT
>DATKDQ010000404.1:0-4275 GCA_035544635.1 Thermoanaerobaculia bacterium | reverse complement strand
ACGGGGGAGCGCGTTACGACCAGGTCCTGGTGAGCGACGGCCAGGTCGTACGCGACGTTTTCGATCGCCAAGCCGCCGAGATCTTCGTCTTCTTCGACCTCGAAGATGCTCCGGCGGCGACTCCTCTCAAGGCGATCTGGGGTGAGCGCTTCCTCGTCCAGCGAGTCGACCCCGAAGCCGTGTCGCCACCGGTCACCGTGGTGACGAACTGGCACCGGTTGCTCGAATGAGGAGTGAGGCTCCTCGAGCAGCCGTCGCTCGAGCGCGAGCGGGAAGTTCTCGTCGAGAAGCAGCTCCCTCTCAGATCGCCGGAACCACGCATTGAGCTCGCGCTCCGGGGCCAGGGCCTGGAGAGCGGCGACGATCGCCCCGGTCGACGGGGAGAGCGGGGGGAGACGCGGAGCCCTCGGGCTCTGGCGCTGAGCTGCTCGGGGTGCTGTGGCGTCTGCCGTCTGAAGTGTGGCGCTTCGCCGGGAAGTCATGGGCTTCCGACCCCCATGAGGTCGCGGCGTCGCAGTCCGGGATGCGCCTGGGCCGTTACCCCTGTCCGGCGCAGGTCGACGGCTGAGGTGGCAGCCGCGGAGCCCTCCGTCCCGGCGTAGGATGGGAATCCCTGGCAACCATCGAGGCGGCGAAGGAGGCTGAGCCATGCCGCAGGCTTGGACCGAGAATCGCGTCATCTCCTCGACCTTCCGCGACATGCAGGCCGAGCGCGACCACGACCGAGATCCGCGGCTGACCAACGGAAGCAGGAATCCGTGATCGGCGTCTCGCTCGTCGCCGGTTTGGTCCTCCTCGTGCTGGCCCTGTGGACGCTCGACCGCCTGCTGACCGGCGGCGGCACCCTGCGGCTCTTGCGGCGGGCGGCCGACGAGCTCGGAGCCGTAAAGCGCCTGTTGGCTCAGGAGCCGGCGAGCCTCCACGAGCTCGACCGCGCCATTGCCTGCGTCGAGCAGGCGGCGGCCACGCGACACACGCTCCGCCGGCGATCGATGCTCTTCCGCCTGCCGTTCTTCGGGCGGATCCAGGCCGAGGCCATCACGGGCTTCGAGCAGCTGCGCGACGACTGGCAGGAGCGGCGAACCAAGCTGGCGGCAGCTCCGCTCGCCCCTGGCGACCGCGAGCAAGCCCAGGCCAGCCGCGAGTCGAGCCTGGCCGGGCGCTCGGCGCGCATCGCCGAGCTGCAGCGGTTCCTACGCGGCAGCACCCACGTGCTGACGGCGCACCCCGATCAGCTCTTCTCGCTGGCCGCCAACGCCGCGCCCGCCTCCGCCACGGCTCGCGCGGCGGAAGAGCGTCGCCGGGCTAGGCGTCCAGTGCGCCCCTGGCTGCGCCAGGTCAACCGTTCCCCGCAACGCGACGCCTGCACGATGATCCTGCGCGGCGCCGGGGTCTGCGTCTATTCCCCGGATGGCACGCGCATCGCCTCGGGATCGCCCGCTCTCAAGGTCTGGGACGCCGCCAGCGGCGAGCTCGTCGGGATGGTGCCGCTCGGGCGGAAGTCACTGCGCTGCTGCGCTTACTCGCCCGACGGCCGCCGGCTGCTGACGGCCAGCGACGGCGATCCGACACCGCGGCTCTGGGACGCCGAATCGCTGCACGAGCTCGCGGCCCTCGACGGTCACACCGCCGATGTCCACGTCTGCTCGTTCTCGCCCGACGGGCGGCGCATCGCCTCCGCTTCCGCCGATCGCACGCTGCGGATCTGGGATGCCGCCACCGCCGAGCCCGAGGATTGCTACGCCTTCGATCGTCCCCTGACCGCCTGCGCCTTCTCTCCCGTGGTGGGGATCAACCAGGTCATCGCCGTCGGCCTGGTCGACGGCGAAGTCGTCTTATGCGGCGTTGAGCGTGCGCATCTGGGCCACGTCGGTCTAGATGGCGGCGGCTTCGTACGGGCGCGGCTGCGGGCGCACGAGGCGCGGGTGAACTGCTGCGCCTGGTCGGCGCGGAATCCATCGCGCCTCGTCACTGCCTCGGCCGACCGCACGCTGCGGCTCTGGGACGCGGGGCAGGTCTACAACCGGGCCAAGCCGGAGGTGCGTGCGTTGCAGACGCTTCATGGGTACGACGAGGCATCGCCGACGAGCTGGTCGTCGGACGCCTTCTTCGGCGTGACGGCCTGCGCCTTCTCGCCCGACGGGCAGCGGTTGGCCGCCGCGGCCTCCGACCTGACGGTCAAGGTCTGGGACGTGGCCTCTGGCCGACGCTTGGCGGTGTTCGCTGGGCACGCCGCCAACGTGGTCAGTTGCGCCTGGTCGCCGGGCGGCCTGCGGTTGCTCTCGGCCGGCAGCGACATCGGCACGGGCGACATGAACCCGACCGTGGCGCCCGGCGAGCTCCGGGAGTGGAAGTATGCCGATGGCGGCGCCGAGGGTCTCGCCGCCCCCGCCGCCACCTTCTCCCCCTGCGGCTCCTTCTCCCCGGACGGCAAGCGGCTGGCGACCGGAGCCGGGGACGGCACCCTCAGGATCTGGGACGTGGAGGGGGGCCACCAGACTGGACGGCTCGCGGGCCATCGCTTGGAGGTCACCACCTGCGCCTGGGCCCGCTCGAGGGAGCGCCTCGTCTCAGGCTCTTTCGACCGCACGGTGAGGATCTGGGACGTCGACCGGGCCCGTCAGACCGGCTGCCTCGAGACCCACCAGCGCGAGGTGCTGGCGGTGGCCTGCTCCCCCGATGGCCGGCACTTCCTCTCCGGCTCGGTCGACAACTCGCTCGTCCTATGGGATGGGCGGCCCGGTTGGCTGGCGCGAGCGCTCCTCGGGGCCGTCCCCCGTGTTCGCGTGGCCTACGACGCCGCCGTGGTCGACTGTCGTTTCTCCGCGGACGGTCGGTACTGGCTCACGACCCACGGCGGGGATCTCAGGATCCTCGACGGGCTCCATCCCGCGCAACGGGTCGTCATTGCCGGTGGCGACAGCGACCGTCGGCAGCTCCCTTACTGCCTCTCGCCGGACGGCCGGACGGTGGCGCTGGCCGCGCGCGGGCACGCCCTCGAGATTCACGCTATGGCGAGCGGTCGCGGGCGACTGCGGCTGGTCGGCCACACGGCTGCTCTTTACTGTTGCGCGTACTCGCCCGACGGCCGGCAGCTCGCCTCGGCGTCAGGCGACCGCACAGTAAGGCTTTGGGACGCGCGCGATGGCCGACCTCTCGCCGTCTTGCGTGGGCACACCGACTCCGTGTGGGCCTGCGCCTACTCGCCGGACGGCAGCTGGCTGGCCTCGGTAGGAGCCGATGGCTGCTTGACCCTATGGGACGCGCACAGCGGCGCTCCCCTGGCCAGGTTCTTCGCCGGGGAACCCCTGCGACAGGTTCTCGTGGAGGGCGCGGGCCGCGCCCTCGCCGCCCTCGGGCCGCTCGAGGTCTTGCTGCTCCATGCGGAAGGTCTTTCCGCGCAGCCGCCGCGGGTCACCGCCGCCTACCTCTGCCGGCAGGAGCGCGGCGGCCACGACGACGTGCTTTCGGTCGCCTGCCCTGCCTGCGGCCGCTGCTTCTCACCGCCGCGCTCGGCGCTGGCCGCGCTGTCGTGCTCGAGCTCGACGGATGACGGGGGAGAACCGATTCTGGCTTTGCCCGACGAAGCCTGGGAGCACCCGGACCTGGCCTCCGCCTGCTCCCGCTGCCATCAGCGCGTGCGCTTCAACCCCTTCGTGATCGACAACCGTCATCGCGCTCCCGCAGCTCCGCGCGCGCGGCTTAAGATGGGCCCATCTGCGGAACAGCGAGTGTAGGAGGTCCGCCCATGCCCCAGGCCTGGACCGAAATCTGCGTCTTCATCTCCTCCACCTTCCGCGACATGCAGGCCGAGCGCGACCACTTGGTGCGGTTCGTCCGCGCGGTGACGCTGCTGCAGTCCGCTACTTCTACTTCCGCCACGTTGCTGGGCCAGCCTTCCAATCCGGCGTCCTGGTGACTGCGGCCGAGGACCGTCGCGAGCTCGACGAGCTCGTCGTCGAGGCCAGCGTCGGCGGAGGGATGGCTTCAGAGCGACGCCCGGCAGGGCCGCGGGTGCGTGGCGCGGTGCACGCCTGTCCCGCGCACGCCCAGCTCGGCGGTGATCTCGTTCGGGCCGCGGCGGGTGCCGATCACGGTCGCGTCGCTTTCGCCCGGTAGTGTTCGGCGGGCCAGTTCAGCACCAGGACGAGGGGCACCGAGGCGCCCTGACTCTCGGGGACGGCGAGCAGGAAGCGCTGCCCGTCGGCGGTCACCCCGTAGTGGTAATGGCCGGCGTTGACGGGACCGTCGAACAGCTCGGTGGTCGCGCCGACG
>DATKDQ010000403.1:0-3409 GCA_035544635.1 Thermoanaerobaculia bacterium | reverse complement strand
CGGCGAGCACAACAACGCGCGGCTGCGCGCCTTCCTGGATCAGCTCGGCTTCGAGTACGAGTTCCTGTCGGCGACCCAGTGCTACCGCAGCGGCCGCTTCGACGCCGCGCTGCTCGAGGTGCTGCGCCACTATGACGAGATCCGCGACGTCATCCTCCCCACGCTCGGGGAGGAGCGTCGCCGCAGCTACTCTCCGTTCCTGCCGGTCTCGCCGAAGTCCGGGGTCGTCCTCCAGGTGCCGCTGCTCGCTCGCGACGCGGAAGCGGGTACGGTGACCTTCGAGGACGAAGCGGGCGAGCGCCACACCGTGCCGGTGACCGGCGGCAGCGTCAAGTGCCAGTGGAAGGTCGACTGGGCGATGCGCTGGCACGCCCTCGATGTCGACTACGAGATGTCGGGCAAGGACCTGATGGAGTCGGTGAAGCTCTCGAGCATGGTGCAGCGCATCCTCGGCGGCCGCCCACCGGAGTCGCTCACCTACGAGCTCTTTCTCGACCAGAAGGGCGAGAAGATCTCTAAGTCGAAGGGCAACGGGCTGACCATCGAGGAGTGGCTCGCCTACGCCAACCCCGAGAGCCTCTCCTGGTACATGTACCAGAGTCCGCGGCGCGCGAAGCGGCTCTACTTCGACGTCATCCCGCGCGCTGTCGACGACTACTATGCGGCGCTCTCGCGCTTCTTCGAGGAGGCGCCGGAGCAGCGGCTCGAGAACCCGGTGTTCCACGTCCACGGCGGCTCGCCGCCCCAGCCCGACGTGCCGGTGACGTTCTCGGTGCTGCTCAACATCGTGAGCGGCGCCCACGTCACCGAGAAGGAGAGACTGTGGGGCTTCGTACGGCGCTACCGGCCGGACGCGACGCCGGAGAACCACCCCGAGCTCGATCGTCTCATCGGCTACGCCATCCGCTACTACCAGGACTTCGTCGCGCCGTCGCAGAGCTATCGCGCGCCCGACGACCGGGAGGCGGCGGGAATGGCGCGCCTCGTCGAGCGGCTGCGCGCGCTCGAGGCGGAGGCCGATCCGGAGACCATTCAGTACGAGTTCTACGAAGCCGGCAAGGACGTCGGGTTCACCAACCTGCGCCAGTGGTTCCAGGCGCTCTACGAGTGCCTGCTGGGCCATTCGCAGGGACCGCGCATGGGGAGCTTCGCCGCGGTGTACGGCGTCGCTGCCACCATCGAGTTGATCGAGGGTGCAGTCGCCCGCGGTCGGGAAGGCGCTGTTTAGCACTTTCCCGAGCTGACCATCTTGGGCGCCGCGGACGGCACTCCTACTCGCCGAGCTCGACCCCGACGCTTCTCGCGGCGTGCAGGAGCGAGCTCGACGGCTCGACCCGCCGCGGTTTCGCGATCGCCTCCGAGATCGGCACCATCACGATGTCGGGCGTGCGCAGCGAGACCATCCTGCCGAAGTCGCCGCGCTCGATCGCCTCGACCGCCGCCACTCCGAACCGGGTCGCCAGGATGCGATCGAACTGATTGGGAGAGCCGCCGCGCTGCACATGGCCGAGGACGGTGACGCGGGTGTCGAGATCGAGGTGGGGCTCGAGCTCGGTGCCGAGCCGGGCGCCCGCGCCCAGCAGCTTCGGCATCTCACCCGGCACCGGCGGCCCGGCGTAGGAGGGCGCGCCGCCCGCCGGCGCGGCTCCTTCCGCCACGATCGCGATCGAGTAGGGGAGGCCGTCGTTGCAGCGCTCCCGGATCTTGGCCAGGACCGGCTCGATCCGGTACGGGAGCTCCGGGATGAGACAGATGTGCGCGCCGCCGGCGAGCGCGCCGTGGAGCGCGAGGAACCCGGCATCGCGGCCCATCACCTCGACGATCATCACGCGGTCGTGGCTCTCGGCGGTGTCTTGGAGGCGGTCGACGGCGGAGGTGATGGTCTCGACCGCGGTGTGGAAGCCGAAGGAGTAGTCGGTGCCGCCGAGGTCGAGGTCGATCGTCTTGGGGACGCCGACGATGTGCATTCCCTTCTCGCCCATACGCTGGGCGATCCGCATGCTGCCGTCGCCGCCGACCCAGATGATCCCCTCGAGCCCGAGCGCTCGATAGTTCTCCATCATGCGGTCCGACACGTCGACCTCGACGCGGTGCCCGTCGCGCTGGACGACGTAGTGGAACGGATCGGACTTGTTCGACGTGCCGAGAATGGTGCCGCCGCGCGCCAGGATGTCTTCGACGTCGTCGAAGGTGAGCCAGTGGTTGCCGAGCGGCCGATGGTACTCGAGATCGACCAGCCCGTTCGTGGCGTCTTCGATCCCCAGCACGTCCCAGCGCCGCGGTGCCGCGGCGAGCACCACGGCACGGATCAGCGCGTTGAGTCCCGGGCAGTCTCCACCCGCGGTCAGGAGGCCGATGCGGCGCGAGCCCATGGCCTCAGGATACCCCGACCACTTTCGTTGCCGCGGCCCGCGATCTCGCGGCAGCCGCTCCATCCGCGCTCAGGCTCGCTCGGTCATCCGCACCCGCTCGGCATCAACCGTTCGGTCGTGGCGGCGTGATCATGATGTGGGCGCCCGCGGTTCCGGGGTCCATCAACCAGGGCGCGCTCTCGGTGGGCTGGGTGGAGAGCCCGGTCGACTCCGCCGTCGCGTACGGCACGTAGAGCACCCAGCGCAGATAGGGGTTCTGCACCTCATGGGACGCGGCGTCGTAGCCGCTGCCGTGGAGCACGTAGAGGGTGCGCGCCTCCTTCGGCAGCGGGAGCTTGCCCTCGTCGACCTCCTTGAACCGTGACTCGTTGCGAGCGGGACCGGAGATACCCTGGGCGGTGAGCTCCCGGCCGCGCGCCATGAACGGCTCCAGATCCTCGTGGTAGCACGCGACGCTCCAGACGTCGTCGCCCGGGTCGTCGGCGAGACAGATCAGATCGTTGGTGCCGGGCCGCAGCGTGACCAGCTTCCCCGCCTCGTCGTACCCGAGCACGGCGGCGCCTTTGCGGCGCTCGGCGGGCGCGGCCTGGATGGCGGCGGCGATCTGATCCGCGGCGGGAGGCGCCGCGGCTGTCGCGGGCCCCGCGGCGATTCCCGCCAGAACGGCGGCGGTGGCAAGGAGCGGTACGAGTCTCGGCGCTGCGATGCTCTTCATGGTTCCTCCATTCGACTGATCGCCGAGATCATAGACCGCCTGCGAGCCTCTGCCGCGCCGTCCTCGGCGCCGAAATCGTTCTCTAGAGCAGTCCCACCATCGGTGCGACCAGCAGCATCAGGATGGTCATCACCACCACCCAGACGGCGGACAGGAGCGTTCCGGGCACGAGCATGTGGATCATCCGGTAGTAGCCCTTGGTGTAGGTGAGCAGCGGCACCGGGTCGAGCGGCAGCAGGAACGCGCAGGACGCGGTGAACGCGACCGGCAGCGCGTAGAGCACCGGGCTCTGGCCGGTCTCGATCGCGAGCAGCGCGATCGG
>DATKDQ010000402.1:0-16935 GCA_035544635.1 Thermoanaerobaculia bacterium | reverse complement strand
CCGCTCGGCTATCACTTCTTCATCGACGCCCTGATGCAGGAGATCGCGCCGCCGAGGTCGCTGCGCCGTTATGTCAACGAGAACCTGGGCAAGGCCGCCGACGCCGAAAGCCTCACCCTGATCGCGTCGCACCTGCTGTCGGAGCTGTCCGACCAGGTGTCGATCGTGCTGGTCCCGGCGCGCGCCGAGGTCACGCTGCGTTCGATCGAGTTCGTGCCCCTCCCCGGCACCAAGGTGCTCTGCGTCGTGGTCTCGTCGACCGGGTTCATCGACAACAAGGTCATCGACATCGACGACGTGATCCCGCGCGAGGACCTGACGCGCATCTCGAGCTACCTGACCGAGAACTTCGCCGGGCTCGCGTTGTCCGAGGTTCGCAACCGCCTGCTCAAGCTGATGGCGGCCGAGAAGGCTCAGGTGGACACTCTGATGCAGCGCGCCTTCGCCATGGCAAAGGACGGGCTCGACGTCCCACGGGCCCAGGACGTGGTGGTCGAGGGAACCGGTTCGCTCCTCTCCAAGCCGGAGATGAAGGACCTCAAGCTGGTGCAGCGCCTGTTCCAGGCGTTCGCAGACAAGGCGCAGCTGGTTCTGATGTTGAACCGCTGCATGGAGGGGCAGGGCGTCCGGGTGGTGATCGGAAAGGAGAGCGATCTCACCTCGAGCCTCGACTTCAGCCTGATCGCCACCAGCTACGGCGTGGGCCACGAGACGCTGGGAAGCCTCGGGATCCTGGGGCCCTCCCGCATGGAGTACCCTCGCCTGATCCCACTCGTGCACTTCCTGGGCGAGGCGCTCTCGGCGGCGCTCACGCGGGGGGCCATGGACGTGACGGACGATCACCCCGGACGGGAGCCGCGATGAGCGGAAGGCGCGGTCGTCGAACCACCACTGACGAGGCCGACGAGGTGTACGAGCTCGATCTCGAGAACGAGAGCGCCGAGGATGCGCTGCGGGACGCCGTCGAAGCGGTCGATCGGACGGAGGGGGCCGCGCCGCCACCGGCGGTGCCCGAGGACGCCCCCGAAGCGGCCGGAGCCGAGCTCGACGCGATGCGCGAAAAGTACCTGCGGGCGCTCGCCGACTACGACAACTACCGCAAGCGGGTCGAGCGCGAGCGCGGCGAGACCGCCCGCGCCGCACTGGTCGAGCCCTTGCGGGCGTTCCTGGGCGTGGTGGACAACCTCGACCGCGCGCTGAGCTCGGGGGGCACCTTCGACGACCTCAAGTCCGGGGTCGAGATGATCCTGCGCCAGACGGCCGATGTCCTCCGCCGCTTCGGCGTCGAGGAGGTTCCGGCGCTCGGCGAGCCGTTCGATCCGGCGATCCACGAGGCAGTCATCCGCTACGAAGATCCCGGGGTCGCGGAGCAGCGGGTCAGCGAGGAGTTCCAGAAGGGCTACCGGTATCAGGGACGGCTCCTTCGTCCGGCTATGGTCAAGGTCGCGGTTCCGGCCGAAGGTCCGGCCGAAGGGAGCCGTTCCACGGGCGACGACGAGGGCGATCGGTAGCGGCCGGGAGCCGTCGATCGCCGGTGGCGCCGCGGCGCTCGGGCACGGCCGGAGGGGCTGCGGCACGTCAGCCGCGCCGCGCGGCGCGGCGTAGCAGCGTTGCGTGGCGCCCGGCGGCGAACCGGCTCCCGGGGGCCGAGGAGAGGCGTTGGCGAAGATTCTCGGGATCGATCTCGGAACCACCAACAGCTGTGTCGCTGTGGTCGAGGGGGTCGCTACGCCGCGGGTGCTCCCCAACCGCACCGGGAGCCACACCACGCCTTCCATCGTCGCGTTCACCGAGGAGAACGAGCGCCTGGTCGGGCATATCGCCAAGCGCCAGTCGGTCACCAACCCCGAGAACACGATCTTCGCCATCAAGCGCCTGATCGGGCGCAAGTTCGACTCGCCCGAGGTGCAGACGGCGCGCGAGCTGCACCTTCCCTACACCGTGGTCGGCGCCAAGAACGGGGACGCGCACGTGCGCGTGCGCGATCAAACCATGAGCCCGGAGGAGATCTCCGGCATCCTGCTGCGCGAGCTCCGGATCCAGGCCGAGGAAGCGCTCGGCGAGGAGGCCGGCGAGGCGATCGTCACGGTGCCGGCGTACTTCGACGACGCGCAGCGCCAGGCCACTCGCGACGGCTGCAAGATCGCCGGCCTCGAGGTCCGCCGGATCCTCAACGAGCCGACGGCGGCGGCGCTCGCCTACTGCCTCGACCAGCGTCGCGGCTCGGTTCACATCGCCGTGTACGACCTCGGAGGCGGCACCTTCGACATCTCGATCATGGAGCTGTCCGACGGCATCTTCGAGGTGCGGGCGACCAACGGAGACGTCGACCTCGGAGGCGAGGACTTCGACCGTCGCATCATGGACTGGCTGATCGAAGGGTTCGAACGCGAGACCGGCGTCAATCTACGGGCCGACCGCATGGCGCTGCAGCGCCTCAAGGAAGCCGCCGAGCGCGCCAAGGCGGAGCTCTCGACGGTGGAGGAGGCGGCGATCAATCTGCCCTTCATCTCGGTCGGCGAGGAAGGGCCGCGGCATCTGTCGCGCTCCCTGACGCGGGCGGAGTTCGAGGCGCTGGTCGGAGATCTGGTCGAGCGCACCGCCGAGCCGTGCTACGACGCGCTGCGCCAGGCCGGCCTCGAGCCCGGCGAGATCGACGAGGTGCTCCTGGTCGGCGGCCAGACGCGCTCGCCGTGCGTCGTGCGCGCGGTCGAGGACATCTTCGCCCAGGCGCCCAAGCGAGACCTCAACCCCGACGAGGTGGTGGCGATCGGCGCCGCGATCCAGGGCGGCATCCTCCAGGGATCGGTCAAGGACGTGGTGCTGCTCGACGTGACGCCGCTATCCCTGGGCATCGAGACCCAGGGCGGCATCTTCACCAAGTTGATCGAGCGCAACTCGACGATTCCGACCAAGGCTTCACAGATCTTCACCACCGTGGTCGACAACCAGGACACGGTCGAGATCCACATCCTGCAGGGGGAGCGCGAGATCTCGAGCGAGAACCGCTCGCTCGGGAAGATCGAGTTGGTGGGCATCCCGCCCGCCCCGCGCGGCGTGCCCCAGATCGAGGTCACGTTCGCGATCGACTCGAACAGCATCCACACGGTCTCGGCGCGGGACCTCGCCACCAACCAGTCGCAGACGATGACGATCAATCCCGCCAGCGGTCTTTCGCAGGACGAGGTCGGCCGGCTGGTGGCCGACGCCGACCGGCACGCCACCGAGGACCATACGCGGCGCGAGGTCAAGCGCCTGCGGGGGCGGCTCGAGGGGTTGCTCTACACCAATGAGCGCGTGTTCGAGCAGTTCGTCTCCTACCTTCCCGACTCCGACCAGGAGCGCATCCGCGAGATCTTCCGCAAGTCGCTCGCGGCGCTGATCTCGGACAAGCGGGAGGACATGGAGGCGGCCATGTTCGACCTCAATTCCGTGTCGCAGGACCTCTCGGACATCATGCTCCGCACCACTCGGGACTAGCGCCGCCGGGATCGCCGATGGCCGGGAAGCGGGATTACTACGAGGTGCTGGGCGTCGCGCGCGACGCCAAGGTGCAGGAGATCAAGTCGGCCTACCGCAGGCTCGCCGTCAAGTACCACCCGGACAAGAATCCGGGCGACGCCACGGCCGAGGAGAAGTTCAAGGAGGCGGCCGAGGCGTACGCCGTGCTGTCGGACCCGGGCCACCGCAGCCGTTTCGACCGGTTCGGGCACCAGGCCGCCGGCGGGGGCGGGTTCGGCGGCTTCGACGCCGAGGTGTTCGCCGACTTCTCGGACATCCTGGGCGACCTTTTCGGGTTCGGGACTCGGCGCCGGGCGCGGCGGGGCGGTCCGGCGCCGGGCGCCGATCTGCGCTACGACCTCTCGCTCTCGTTCGAGGAGGCGGCGTTCGGCGCCGAGCCCACGCTGCGGATCCCGCGCCTGGAGACCTGCCCCAGTTGCCAGGGCGGCGGGAGCGCCGGCGGTTCGGCGCCCGAGACCTGCCCGGGCTGCGCCGGACACGGCCAGGTCCGGTTCACGCAGGGCTTCTTCACGGTAGCGCGCACCTGCCCGCGCTGCGGTGGAACCGGCAGCATCGTCCGCGACCCCTGCTCCCAATGCGGCGGCCGGGGCCGCGTGGAGAAGGAGCGCTCGATCACGGTCAAGGTGCCGGCCGGCGTCGACGAGGGTGCGCGGCTGCGGCTCTCGGGCGAGGGCGAGCACGGCTCGCGCGGCGGCCCCCCGGGCGACCTCTACGTCGTGATCCACGTCGAGGAGCACGAGGTATTCCAGCGCCGGGGCGTCGACGTGCTCTCGGAGATCGTGATCTCGTGGCCGAAAGCGGTCCTGGGCGCCGAGATCGAAGTGGATACGCTTCACGGCAAGGCCTCGCTCGAGGTGCCGTCGGGTAGCCGGCAGGGTGACGTCCTGGCGCTGCGCGGCAAGGGCATTCCTCGTCTTGCCGGCGGCATCGGGGATCACCACGTCGCGATCGTGATCGACGTGCCCCGGGCGCGCGACCTGGCTCCCGAGCTGCGCACTCAGATCGCGGAGCTCGCCGAGAAGATCCCCGACGCCGTGCCGCAGGAGCGCTCGGTCTTCCGCCGCGTCAAGGACCTCTTCGGTTAGTTGGCTGCGGAAAGTGCTTGCCAGCATTTTCCTGCCGTGCCCCGAGACGCGCTACGTCCGGCGCCGTTTTCGGGTCCCGGACGAGCGCGTCGAGACCTTCAGCGCCGAGCTCTGGGGAGGGCAGCCTCTGGGCCTCGAGCTCCACGTCGGCTCGATCGACGCCTACTACGAGGAGGGGGCCGTCCCGGTATGGACGGGCTCCGCGCACGGTGTCGAGCTGATCGCCGAGGAGCTGGTCGCGGCAGAGGACTGGCAGGCTGGTTGGCGCGCGGCGGCCTCCCCGTTCGCGCTCGGCGGGTGCTTCTGGGTGGATCCCGGCGAGCCGCGCGGCGAGACCCGCGCCCCCGCGGGTCGTCAGTTGCTGCGCTTGCCGGCGCGGCGGGCGTTCGGCACCGGGAGCCACGCCTCGACCCGACTCGCGGTCGAGTGGTTGGAGGAGATCCCGATGGCCGGGCTCGACGTTCTCGACGTCGGCGCCGGAAGCGGCGTCCTCTCGTTCGCGTGCCGGCGCCTGGGCGCGCACCGCGTGGTCGCGCTCGAGAGCGACCTCGAGTCGGTGCTCCTCGCCGGCGCCAACCGCAGCCTCAACCAGCTCCACGTGGCGCTCATCGGAGGGACGGCGGCGGCGTTGGGGAGCGCCTCGTTCGACCTGATCGCCGCCAACCTGCTGTCGGCGCATCTGTTCCCGCAGCTGCCCGACCTGATCGAGCGCCTCCGTCCTGGCGGGTCTCTCGTCTACTCGGGGGCGCTGACCGTGGAGCGCCGCGACGTGGTCGCAGGCTTCCGAGATCTGTCCCTGGTCGCTCTCGGCGAGAAGGTCGAAGGCGAGTGGTCGGCCTGGCGTCTCCGCTCGGAGCGGGCGCGGTGACTCCTACGGTTCTGGTCACGCCGGTGGAGCTCGACGTCGCGGACCTCGTGGTCGAGGGCGACGCCTACCGCCATCTCTTCCGGGCGGCTCGGGCGGCGCGCGGAGATGCGGTGCGGGCCGTCGACGGTCGTGGCCGCGCGCGCTGGGGCGAGGTGGTCCGGGTGGAGAGCCGGCGCGCCGTGGTCCGGCTGGGAGCGGCAGGGCCGTCGCTCGAGCCGCGGATCGGAGTCGAGCTCCTGGTGGGGGCGCCCCGCCCGAGCCGGGCCTCCTGGCTGGTCGAGAAGGGTACTGAGCTCGGTGTTCGCGCGTTCCGCTTCCTAGCGTGCGAGCGCGCCCAGCGCGAGCTCGATGCCGCGGCGCTCGAGCGGCTCCGCCGGGTCGCCCGGGCTGCGGTGGAGCAGTGCGGTCGGTCGTGGCTGCCCGAGGTGACGGCGGCGCGCGGGATCGAGGAGGCGATCGGCGAGCTCGGTGGGCTCGACGGCGCGGCGGCCTTCGTGCTCGACCCGGCGGCCGATGCCGAGCCGCAATGGCTTGCGGGCGGCTCGGCCGAGCGTGCCGTCCTGCTGATCGGACCGGAAGGCGGGTTCACGCCCGCGGAGATCGACGCCGCATCGCGCCTGGGCGCGGCGCCGATGCGGCTGGTTCCCTCGCTGCTGCGGGTCGAGACGGCGGCGCTCGCCGCGGCGGCCTGGGTGCTCCTCCAGGGCGAATGCTCCGGCGCTCGCTTTTGACAGCACGGCGCATCCCGGCTAGCATCTAGGTTTCGAGAGAGATATAGCCAAGTTTCTTCCCGAGAGCTGCATCCCGGCGCCGCCACGTACGGAGGAGAGGTATGAGCATCAACGACCTGCTCAAGATCGCGGTCGAGAGCGGCGCCTCCGACCTCCACCTCAAGGTGGGCAATCCGCCGGTGATTCGCGTCGACGGCCGGCTCGAGCCGCTGACCCACCTGAAGCGCCTGATGCAGGACGACACCTCGGCGATGGCGCTCTCGATCATGAACGCGCGCCAGAAGCAGCGCTTCAAGGAAGAGATGGAGATCGACCTCTCCTACGAGGTCACGGGCCTCGGTCGCTTCCGCTGCGCGATCTTCCAGCAGCGCAGCGCGGTCGGCATGGTGCTGCGCGTCATTCCCTCCCAGATCTTCACGCTCGGCGAGCTCAACCTCCCCAAGGTCCTGGAGAAGATCTGCGAAGAGCCGCGGGGTCTCGTCCTCTGCACCGGCACCACCGGCTCGGGCAAGAGCACCACGCTCGCCGCCATGATCGATCACGTCAACGCCCGCCGCGGCGAGCACGTGGTGACCATCGAGGACCCCATCGAGTACGTGCACCGCGACAAGAAGTCGCTGGTCACCCAGCGCGAGCTCGACGTCGACACGCGATCGTTCGCGACCGCGCTGCGCGCCTCGCTGCGCCAGGATCCAGACGTCATCCTGGTCGGTGAGATGCGCGACTACGAGACCATCGAGACGGCGATCCTCGCCGCCGAGACCGGGCACCTGGTGCTCTCGACGCTCCACACCCTCGACGCCACCGAGACCGTCAACCGCATGATCGCGGTGTTTCCGCCCCACCACCAGCAGCAGGTGCGCATTCAGCTCGCGCAGGTCCTGCACGCGGTGGTGTCGATGCGCCTACTGCCCCGAGCCGACGGGCTGGGCCGCGTGCCGGCGGTCGAGGTGATGATCGTCACTCCGTACATCCGCGACTGCATCGAGAACAAGGAGAAGACCAAGTACATCCGCGATCAGATCGCGCTCGGCACCAGCCAGTACGGGATGCAGACCTTCGACCAGTCGCTCTACTACCTGTACAAGTCGGAGCTCATCACCGTCGAGGAGGCGATGAAGCGCGCCTCCAACCCGGATGAGTTCCGGCTCAAGCTCGAGGGCGTGCAGTTCACCGGCGACGAGGCGCGCGAGCAGATGGAGTCGGGGCTCGACGTCGGGGTGCTGGTCGGGCGCGAGCAGTTCGAGAACCGGCGTAGTGGCTGACGCGGAGGATCCGGCCGAGCCGCGCCCGCCCTCCACCAGCCGGAGGGGCACCGGCGCCGCGCGCGGCCCTCGACCGTCGTCGCCCGAGGCGGCGCACCGGGCGGCGCTCGACCTCCTGGCGCGGCGCTCTCATTTCGAGCGGGAGCTCGAGTGCAAGCTCGAGCGCAAGGGCTTCGCCGCCGGCGACGTGCGCGGCACGCTCGACCGGCTGCGACGCGCCGGTCTGGTCGACGACCGCCGGTGTGCCGCCGAGCTCATCGCCTCGCGGCTTCGGCGGTCGCCGCAGGGGGCGCGACGGCTGCGCGCCGAGCTGGCGCGCAAGGGCGTCGCGGCGGAGACGATCGAGTCGGCGCTGGCGGAGGCCCTTCCCGGGAACGAGTACAGCCTCGCGCGCGCGGCGGTGCGGCGCTTCCAGCGCCGCCGGCCCGGCGCCGATCCGCGGGCGCTCGAGCGCTATCTCGACCGGATGGGCTTCTCGTCGCGTGATATTCTGGCTCTTTCGGAGGAGCCGACGGACCTCGAGCCTCCGGACCACGGTGGTTGAACGGCGCGGCCCCCGTCTCCCCTCACTCCAGCTCAAACGGGCGGAGCCCCGCAGCGGCTTCGCGGTGTACCCATGAAGGGCAGCGACATCCGTCAGAGCTTTCTCGATTTCTTCGCGGAGCGCGGGCACCGCGTCTATCCGAGCGCGCCGCTGGTGCCGCAGTCGGACCCGACGCTGCTGTTCACCAACGCGGGCATGGTGCCCTTCAAGAACTTCTTCCTCGGTATCGAGCGGCCTCCGCAGCGCCGCGCCACGAGCGTCCAGAAGTCGCTGCGCGTCTCGGGCAAGCACAACGACCTCGAGAACGTCGGGCCGAGCCCGCGCCACCACACCTTCTTCGAGATGCTGGGCAACTTCTCGTTCGGCGACTACTTCAAGGCGGAGGCGATCGAGCTCGCCTGGGAGCTGGTGACGCGGGTGTGGGGCCTGGACCCGGAGGTGCTCTACGCCACGGTGTACGAGGAAGACGACGAGGCGTTCGCCCTCTGGCGGAGGATCGCCGGGCTCCCCGAGGCACGCATCGTCCGCTGCGGCAGAGAGGACAACTTCTGGGCGATGGGCGAGACCGGCCCCTGCGGCCCCTGCAGCGAGATCCACATCGATCTCGCACCACGGGAGCCCGCGGTCGCCTGGGCGGAAGGCAGCGCGAGCGGCCGCTACTTCGAGTTCTGGAACCTCGTCTTCATGCAGTTCGACGCCAAGCCGGGAGGAGAGCTCGAGCCGCTGCCCAACCCTTCGATCGACACCGGCGCGGGGCTCGAGCGGGTCGCAGCCGTGCTCCAGGGCGTGCCCTCGAACTACGACACCGACCTCTTCCGTCCGCTGCTGCTCGCCATCGCCGAGCTGGCGGAGCGACGCTACGGCGTCGAGCCCGGAGACGACCTTTCGATGCGGGTGGTGGCGGATCACCTGCGCGCCGTCGGGTTCCTGCTCGCCGACGGCGTCGTCCCGGGGAACGAGGGCCGCGGTTACGTGCTGCGGCGGATCCTGCGCCGCGCGGTGCGCCACGGCCTGCGCCTCGGGCTCGAGCGGCCTTTCCTCGACCGACTGCTGCCGGTGCTGGCCGAGACCATGCCGGAGTACCCCGAGCTGGCCGCCACGCGCGAGGCGTCCGGGGCCACGGTACGGGTCGAGGAGGAGAAGTTCCGGTCGACGGTGGCGGCTGCCTCCCGCCACGTCCAGGAGCTGGTCGAGGCGGCGCGCACCGAAGGCCGCAGCCGGCTCGAGGGCGACGAGGCGTTCCGCCTCTACGACACCTTCGGCCTGCCGATCGAGCTCGTCCGCGAGATCCTCGAGGAGGAGGGCTTCACGCTCGACGAGGAGGGCTTCCGCCACGCGCTCGAGCGCCAGCGCGAGCGCTCCCGGAGCGCGACCAGGGGCGCGCAGGGACAGGCGGCCAGCCTGCGGGCGGCGGTCGGCGGCGACGATCTGCCGGCAACCGTGTTCCAGGGGTACGACCTGCTCGAGATCGAGGGCGCCTCGGTCCTGCGTCTGGCGCGCGAGGAGGGCGGCGCCTACCAGACGGCGCGCCGTCTCGGTGCCGGCGAGCGGGGAATCCTGGTCCTGGACCGGACCGTGTTCTACGCGGAGGCGGGCGGACAGGTGGGCGACACCGGCACCGCGGCCTCGAGCGGGGCACGACTGATCGTCCGCGACACCCAGAAGGACGGCACCGGCCTGGTCTATCACTATGTGGAAGTGACGGAGGGGGTGGTGGTCGTAGGCGCGTCGCTCGCGCTCCGAGTCGACGCCGCCCGGCGCCGGCGCACCGAGCGCAACCACACCGCCACCCATCTCCTGCATGCCTCCCTGCGCCAGCGTCTCGGCCTCCAGGTCCGCCAGGCGGGCTCGCTGGTCCACCCCGACCGGCTGCGCTTCGACTTCACCTTCGACCGCCCGCTGGCGGAGGCCGAGCGCGACGCCGTCGAGGATCTGGTGCGGGAGTGGGTGTGGCGCGCGGTGCCGACGGTCATCGAGGAGCGGGAGTACCCCGAGGCGATCGCTCGTGGCGCGATGGCGCTCTTCGGCGAGAAGTACGGCGAGCGGGTGCGCACGGTCGAGGTGCCGGGTTGGAGCCTCGAGTTGTGCGGCGGCTGCCACGTGCGGAACACCGGCGAGATCGGCAGCTTCCGCATCGTCTCGGAGCGCGGCGTCGCGTCGGGCGTGCGTCGCATCGAGGCGCTCTCGGGTGACGCCGCGGAGAGCCTCGCGCGCGACCAGCACCGCCTCCTGCGCTCGATCGAGTCCGAGCTCGCGGTGCCTGCCGACCGGGCGCCGCAGGAGATCGCATCGCTCAAGGACCGGCTGCGCCAGGCGGAAAGGGAGATCGAGCGGCTGCGCCTGCGCCAGATCGCGGGCGGCGACGGAGAGAGCGCGGACGAGGAGATCGTCGTCGACGGCGTGAAGGTGGTGGCTCGTGAGGTCGCCCCCGCCCCTCTCGGCCAGCTCCGCAGCATGGCCGACCTGCTCCGGCAGCGACTGGGGTCGGGAGTCGTCGTCCTGGGCGCGCGCGAGGAGGAGAAGGTGAGCGTGGTCGTGACGGTGACCGCCGACCTCACCGCGCGCGTCGACGCCGGTCAGCTCGCCCGCCGTCTGGGCGCGCTGGTCGGCGGCGCCGGAGGTGGCCGCTCCGATTTCGCCCAGGCCGGCGGCAAGGACCCCGAGCGGCTGACCGCCGCGCTCCAGGCGGTGCCCGCGGCGGTCGAAGGCCAGCTCCGCGGGGACTCGCGCGCCTCCGCCTGAGCCAGATCTGGTCCCGGAACAGCTCTCTCACCCGCCCAGAATGGGCGCCCCGCTCCGCCGGCGAGCGTCGAGCCTCGCGCCTGGTGCCCCAGGCGCTCCCGGAGGCCTGATACCGGCTCGCAACGAGCATAGGGTCTTGGCTGGCTTCCTGAGCCCCCTCGGCGTATCATTCGGACTTCACCTCGGTACCTGGAGGCCGGTGGGTGAGGAGGAAGTGGACTGTCGGGGCGCTGGTGTGCGCACTGGTACCGGTCGTGGCGGGGGCGCAGGAGCTCTCGGTCGGGCGGCGCGCCGACGGCGTCTTCGTCTTCTCCAACAACCCCGATCGCCCGCGTGAGCCCCTCCTGGCCGGCGGTCCGTCGTCGTCTCGTCGCTTTCAGCACCCGGTGACCGCGCCCCGCGAGCTGCGCCAGCGCATCACCGACCACGCGCTCGCCCAGGACCTCGATCCGCGCCTGGTGGAGGCCGTGATCCGGGTCGAGTCGGCGTTCGACGTGCGCGCCATATCGCACAAGGGAGCGATGGGCCTGATGCAGCTCATGCCTTCGACCGCCGTCGATCTCGGCGTCGAGAACGCCTTCGACGTCGACCAGAACCTGCGCGGCGGCACCGCCTACCTGCGCAAGCTCCTCGACCGCTTCCGCGGCGATCTCACGCTCGCCCTGGCGGGCTACAATGCCGGCCCCGGGGCGGTCGACAGGTACCGCGGCGTGCCGCCATACCGCGAGACGACGGATTACGTGCGGCGCGTGCTCGCGGCGTACGGCGCTCCCGCTGCCGGGACCGCGGGCCGCCCGGTCGTCCCGGTCGGCTCCGCAGTCTCTCGCGTCGCCTCCCCGCCGGGAATCCGGACGGCCTCCGACCGGGTCGTTCCCGATCGGATCGTCCCCGGAGCGGGGCGCTAGTTAGACGACGATCGCGCGGCGCGGTCCGTGTCCGGGGCGGCGACTCCGGCGCGGCGGTCCAATGCTCAATCTCCCCAACGTCCTTTCGCTGATCCGGATCCTGCTCGTCCCGCTGATCGTCGTCGTTCTCTTGACCGAGGTCGAGGACAAGGAGTTCATCGGGCTCGGACTCTTCCTCGCGGCGTCGGCCACCGACTTCCTCGACGGCTTCATCGCCCGCCGCCGCCAGCAGGTGACGCGGCTGGGCCAGCTCCTCGATCCGGCGGCCGACAAGATCCTCACCTCCGCGGCGTTCATCTCTCTCGTCGGGATCGGCCTGGTGCCGGCCTGGATGGTGGTCGTCGTCGTGGCGCGCGAGTTCGCGGTCTCGGCCCTGCGCAGCGTCGCGGCGCTGCAGAACCGGGCGATCGCGGCCTCCAGCGCCGGCAAGCTGAAGACCGTGCTCCAGATCGCCGCCATCTCGCTCGCCATCGTCTCCAAGCAGCTCGGCGAGTTCCAGAAGCTCGCCCCGGCGACGATGTGGGCGGCGGTTCTGGTCACGCTCTATTCGGGTTTCGAGTACTTCCTGCGCTACGGGCGCTCGGTGGTGCGCAACCCGGAGTGACGGCGGACGCCGGACCCGGTGTCAGCTAGTCTTGGCCGTCCGCCCCGCTCCGCCCCGACCTCACGATGCCGAAGCAAACCCTGCAGCGGATCGCCCTGTGGGGCGTCGCGCACTACGTGCGGATCTTCGCGGCGGCCGGCGTGCTGGTGGCGGTGAGCCTGGTCGCCGCCTCGCGTCTCCAGTTCGACAGTGACGTGCTCAACCTGCTGCCGCGCGACTCGCAGGTGGTCCAGACCTTCCGCCACACCCTGGAGGAGTTCGGGGGTGTCGACACGCTGCTCGTGCTGGTCGAGCTCCCCGTCGAAGTGGCGGTCGACCCCTACGAGGCGTTCGTCGAGGAGCTCGCCCATGGCCTCGAGGAGCTGTCGCAGATCGAGTACGTCGACTATCGCATCGGGAACATGGAGGAGCTGCTCGAGACGCACTTCCCGCACGCCTTCCTCTTTCTCGACGAGGAAGGACGGCGGCGCTTCGAGCAGAAGCTCTCGGGCGAGGAGCTCGAGCGCCGCGCCGCGGAGATCCGGCGGACGTTGGCGACCCCCCAGTCGATGATCGCGAAGCGACTGATCCGGATCGATCCCATCGGTCTCGCCGACGTGTTTCTCGAGCGGCTCTCCGGAACCCGGGGCGCGTTGCGCGTCGACCTGTCGAGCGGCTTCTTTCTCTCCTCCGACCGCAGGCTGCTGCTGCTGCTGGCGAAGCCGATCCATCCGGCGCAGAGCTTCGCGTTCACCGAGGAGATGGTGGCCGCGGTCGAGGCCCGCTCGGAGGCGCTCCTCGCCGAGTGGGAGGAGATCGCCGGCTCCGATCCGCCGCCGCCGCCCAGAATCGAGCTCGGCGGCAACTACATCACCGCGCTCGAGGACGCGAAGTACATCCGCCGCGACCTGGTGGTCAACAACGTCACGTCGACCCTCGGAGTGATGGCGCTGTTCGTCTACGCCTTCCGCCGCGTCGGGCTCGTCCTCTACGCGCTGATCCCGCTCGGCACCGGACTCGTGCTGACGTTCGGCCTGATGGGTGTCACCGTGGGCGCGCTCAACGCGGTGAGCGGCGCCACCGCCGCGCTCCTGATCGGCCTCGGCATCGATTTCGTCATCGTCTCGTACGGTCGCTACGTCGAGGAGCGCCGCCAGGGCCAGTCGATCGCGGGCGCCCTCGCCACCATGAACGGGTCGACCGGGCGCGCCGTGCTCTCCGGCGCGGTGACCACGGCCGCCACCTTCTGGGCGTTCACCGTCACCGACTTCCAGGGTCTGCGCCAGATGGGGTTTCTCACCGGCACGGGAATCCTGTTCTGCCTGTTGGCGGTGGTCTTCCTGCTGCCCGCGATGCTGGCGTGGAGCGAGGCGCATCACCGGAGGCGGCGGCGCGAGCCGCGACTCTACCTGCACGGCTTCGGGACCGATCGCCTGATCCGCTTCTCGATGCGCCACCCGCGCGCCGTGCTCGCGGTCGCAGCGGTGGTGACGCTCCTCATGGGCGGGCTCGCGACTCGCCTCCGCTTCGAGGACTCGATCCGTGAGATGCGGCCGCGAGGCACCCGCAACGCGAAAGTCGAGCGACTGATGGCCGACCACTTCGGGTCCGGATTCGACTTCATGATGCTGGTCCTGCGCGGGGATACGCTCGAGGAAGTGCTCGAGCTCACGGCCGAGGCGGTGGAGGGAGCACAGCGCTTCGCCGGCACCGACGAGCTGGTGCGCCACGAGAGCATCCTCTCGATCCTGCCGCCTGCGAAGCGCCAGCTCGAGACCCTCGCCTGGCTCGAGGACCGGCGCGTCGACCGCCTCGACGTCGAGCGCGTCCGCCGCGTCTTTCTCGAGGCGGTGGAGCGCGAGGGCATGCGCGGCGAAGCCTTCGCGGACGGTCTCGAGCTGTTCGAGCGGGCGGCCGCCGTCGAGCGGCCCATCTCGCTCGAGGATCTGCGCGTCGACGATGCCAGCCAGCGTCTGCTCGAGCGCTTCGTCCGCCGCACCGAGCACGGCTGGACCTCGATCGTCTATCTCCATCCACCGCCGCGGCAGTGGAGGCGGGAAGCGCCCCCGAGCGCGGTCCGGCTCGCCTCCGAGCTCGGGCCGCGCGCGGAGCTTTCCGGGGTCAACGTGGTCAGCGAGTTCATGCGCTCGACCGTTCGTCGGGACGCCGTGGTCGCGACGCTGATCGGCCTGGTGCTGGTGGTCGCGCTCCTGTGGATCGACTTCCGGCGCCTCTTCGACACCGTGGCGTCTCTCGTTCCGCTCTCCGTCGGGCTGGTGTGGATGCTCGGCGGGATGGTGCTGCTGTCGCTCTCGATGAACTTCTTCAACGTGTTCGTGACCGCGATGATCATCGGACTGGGTGTGGACTACGGCGTGCACATGATCCACCGCTACCGCGAGGAGAAGGGCGGTACGCAGGAGAGCCTGGTGGCGGGGCTGTGCGAGACCGGCAAGGCGGTGGTGCTGGCGGCGACGGCGACGGTGGTCGGCTTCGGATCGCTTTCGCTTTCGTCGTACCCGGGGATCCAGTCGATCGGCTACGTCGCCATCATGGGCTCGTCCGCGAGCGCGCTGGTGGCGATGTCCGTGCTTCCGGCGTACCTGGCGCTACGCCTGCAGCGCGAGGATCGCTAGGAGGAAGACCATGTTCGAGACCTTGCAGCAGCGATTCCAGGGAATCTTCCGCAACCTGCGGGCAGAGGGCCGGGTCGGCGAGGAGGACGTCGCCGCAGCCGCGCGCGAGATCCGGATGGCGCTGCTCGAGGCGGACGTCAACTTCAAGGTGGTGCGCTCGTTCGTCGATCGCGTCAAGGAGCGCGCTCTGGGCGCCGAGATCCTCGGCAGCCTCACCGCCGATCAGCAGGTGCTCAAGATCGTGCGCGACGAGCTGATCGCGCTCCTGGGCGAACCGGGCGGAGAGCTACGCCTGGCGGGACGGCCCGCCGTCATCCTCCTCTGCGGCCTCCAGGGATCGGGCAAGACCACCACCGCGGGCAAGCTCGCGCTGCGCCTGCGCGGCCGCGGCCGCAGCCCGCTCCTGGTCGCCGCCGACCTGCAGCGCGCGGCCGCCGTCGAGCAGCTCGGACAGGTGGGCGCCGCGGCGGGCATCCCGGTGTTGAAGCCGGTCGAGGGAGAGGACGTGCTGAGCCTGGTGCGGCGGGTGGCGGAGGCCGCGACCCGCGGCGGCCACGACGTCGCGATCGTCGACACCGCCGGCCGGCTCCACGTCGACGCCGAGCTGATGAACCAGCTCGAGGCGGTAGCGCGCGCTCTCTCCCCCTGCGAGACACTCTACGTCGCCGACGCCATGACCGGGCAGGACGCGGTCAGGAGCGCCTCGGAGTTCGCGAGCCGGATTCCGCTCACCGGCGTCGTCCTCTCCAAGCTCGACGGCGACGCGCGGGGCGGCGCCGCCCTCTCGATCCGCAGCGTCACCGGAGTGCCCCTCCGTTACGTCGGCACCGGCGAGAAGGCGGCCGACCTCGAGCCTTTCGCGCCCGAGCGCATGGCATCGCGGATCCTCGGCATGGGCGACGTGCTGTCTCTGCTCGAGAAGGCCGAGCAGGCGTTCGACGGCGAGGACGCCCAGCGGATGGCTCGCCGTCTGGCGAAGCGGGAGTTCACGCTCGAGGATCTGCAGGACCAGCTCCTGAAGCTGAGGCGCATGGGTCCCCTGGCTTCGCTCCTCGAGCTCCTGCCCAAGGGCGGGCCGCTGCGCGGCCTCGACGCCTCCCAGGTGGACGAGCGCCGGCTGGGCGTCATCCAAGCGATCCTGGGCTCGATGACGTCCCAGGAGCGCCGCCGCCCCGAGATCCTGAACGCTTCGCGCAAGAGGCGCATCGCGCGCGGCTCGGGAACCACGGTGCAGGACATCAACCAGCTCCTCAAGCAGTACAAGGAGATGCGGCGGATGATGAAGGGCATTCAGGGCAAGTGGCTGCGTCAGGCGCTGGGGGGGTGATCGCGGCTGGGGACGGGCAGCGGCGGCGCTTGGGCGCAGCTGCCCCCTCTGCTACACTGCACCGTTCTCGCGGGAACCCCCCTTCCCCGCGCCGCTCGGGCTGCCCATCGTGGGCTCACAAGGGTCCGCGGGCTCGCCAGACACAGCGGAATCAGAGCGCGCTGGGTCGATCGAACGGTGGGGTGGCTCACGGCAACGGAGGCAAGACGCTGATGGTGAAGATTCGGCTGCGCCGGATGGGCGCACGCAACCGGCCGTTCTATCGCGTGGTGGTGTCCGACACGCGCCGCGTACCCCAAGCTCCGGCGATCGACGAGATCGGCTTCTGGGACCCCTCGCGCCAGCCGGCGGTGCTCGAGATCGACCGCGACCGCGTCGATTACTGGGTGCGGCGCGGCGCCGGGCTCTCCGACTCGGTGCGCAAGCTCGTCGGTCAGGCGGCGGCGGCCGAGCAGCAGGCGGCGAAGACCGCCGCCCCCTAGCGTGCGATGAGCGAGCTACAGCAGGAGCTCAGCGACGCGGTTCGGCTTCTGGTCGACGATCGGGACGCGGTCACGATCGAGGAGCGGGAGGCGCCCGACGGGGTGCGCTTCGAGATCCGCGTCGCGGCGGGAGATCTGGGCAAAGTCATCGGTCGCCAGGGACGCACGATCCGGGCGCTGCGCACCCTGCTCGAGGCGAGGGGCGGCAAGGACGGCGTTCGCTACTGGCTCGACATCCTCGAAGA
>DATKDQ010000401.1:0-11330 GCA_035544635.1 Thermoanaerobaculia bacterium | reverse complement strand
GTGCGGATGTAGAGGCTGCCGTCGGCGATCGCCGGCGTCGCCATGCACATCTCGTCGAGCGAGTTCTTGGCCACCACCTGGAACTCCTCGCCGGCGTCGATCACGAAGGTGTCGCCGTCCTCCGACAGCACGAAGATCTTGCCGTTGTAGGCCCAGGGTGATGCGGTGAACGCGCTCACGCCGCGCTCGATGCGCTGCTTGTCGTACACCAGCTCGCCGGTCTTGGCGTCGTGCATGGTGAAGAAGCCGCGGTCGAGCAGCGTGTAGAGGTGGTCTCCGTAGACCAGCGGTGTCGGGTTGTAGGGACCGGCCTGGGGCTGGAACCACACGATCCATTCGTTCGACTGCGCGCCCTCGGCCAGCGTGATGTCGCCGGAGGCGCCGGGCCGGACCGCGAACACCGGGCGCTTCTGATCGCCGATGTAGCCCGAGCTCACGTACAGCAGCCCATGCGCCGCGAACGGCTGCGGGATCGCGATCGAAGACATCCCGCCGAGCTCCCACAGCAGCTTGCCGTCGAGGTCGTAGGAGCGCACGCGGTCGGTGCCGGCGGTGACGAGCTCGGTCCGCAGCTCGTGCTGCCACACGAACGGCGTGACCCAGTTGGTGCCCTCCTCCCGGGTGGCTCGCCACCTCTCTTCGCCGGTCCTCTTGTCGAGCGCCGCCAGAAACGAGGTGTCCTCGTTGTCGTTGACGATGAACAGCAGGTCGCCGTGCACGATGGGCGAGGCCGCCGTGCCCCAGCCGTAGCGGGTGCGGACCATCTCGAACGGCTGCTCCCACACCAGGTTGCCGTCGAGGTCGAGCGCGTAGACGCCGACGTTCCCGAAGTAGGCGTAGATGCGCTCGCCGTCGGTCGCCGGGGTCTCGGAGGCGAACGTGTTCTTGAGATGCTTGGGGAACTGCGGCCGGGTCGAGAGCACCGTCTTGTCCCAGACCGTCTGGCCGGTCGCGGTGTCGAGCGCGATCACCTTGAAGTGGTGCACGTCCTGCGGCGGCTCCGGCCGGTTGCCGCCGAAGTAGAGGCCCTTCTGGGGCTCCTCGACCTCCCCCTCGGACACCACCGTGGTCAGGTAGACGCGGTTCCCCCACACCACCGGCGACGACCACGCGAGGCCGGGGATCGGCGTCTTCCAGGCCACGTTCTCGGTGGCGCTCCAGGTCTCGGGCAGGCGCGGATCGTCCGCGGCCTGGCTCATGGCGTCGGCGCCGCGGAACGCGGGCCAGTTGTCGGAGCGGCCGGAGGCGCTCCCGGCGACCAGCGCGAGCGCTGCCGCGAGGAGGACCGCCGAGCGACGATATGCCTTGCTGTCCATGCTCACCTCACACGGGGAATGCGCGGGAACCGACGAACGCGCGCGAGTCTAGCAAACGAGTGGTGTAGCCTTCATGGCTCTCCTCGAGCCGCGTGTCGTCGCCGCGTCCATGACCGCCGCACACTCCCTGGTCCGCGCGCTCCTCGACGACCAGCTCGGCCACGCGGCGATCGAGGAGGAGACGCCGCCCGCCGATCGCTCGCTGCGCTATCTCGAACGGCTCTACGGACATCGCGACGCCGCCCTGGTCAGCTACTTCCGCGAGGGCCTGAGCGTCCAGAAGCTGGTGCGCCAGGTGCTCGGCTGGGGGATGGGCGAGCGCCGGCGCGAGGCGCGCATCCTCGACTTCGCGAGCGGGTTCGGCCGCAGCACGCGGTTTCTGGTCGCGGAGCACCCGCCGGGCCGGGTGTGGATCTCCGACCTGCTCCCGGAGGCGCTCGAGTTTCAGGAGCGGCGTCTCGGGGTCGCGAGCCTGCCGTCCGCGCCAGCCCCGGAGCTCTTGCGCTGCGATCTCGAGTTCGATCTGGTGACCGCGATCTCGTTCTTCACGCATCTGCCGTCCTCGACGTTTCGCGGCTGGCTCGAGCGCCTGCTCGGCCTGCTCGGGGATCGCGGGGTCCTGATCTTCACGGTCCACGGTGAGAGCGTGCTGCTCCCCGGCCGAACCATGGGAGAGGACGGCTTCTACTTCGAGGAGACGAGCGAGATCGAGGAGCTCGACCGGCGGCAGTACGGATCCAGCTGGGTGTCCGAGCGCTTCGTGGCGCGCACCCTTGCCGCGATCGACGCCGGTCTCACCTGGTATCGCTTTCCGCGCGGGCTGTGGTCGTACCAGGATCTTTACCTGGTGACCAGGACGACGAGGCCGGCGCCGGACCTCGCGTTCGAGCCGCAGGGCCGCCTCGAAGAGCTGATGCCGCCTTCGGCCGGCGAGCCCGCCGTGCTCGCGGGCTGGGCGGCCGAGCACGATGGGTCGCCGGTCGAGAGCGTGTCGGTCGCGGTGAACGGGGCCGTGACGGCTCGCGGCGGCGCCTGCGGCTCGCGCCCGGATGTGGCGGCGTTCCTCGGCGTCCCGCGGGCGCGCACGGGTTGGAGGCTCGCGGTCACGGCGCCGGACGGCGGCGCGCTCGAGCCCGAGCACCTGGTTCTGGTGAAGGCACGGTCGCACTCGGGAAGCGAGTTCGTGCTCCACGTCGGAACGGTCGAGGGCACGGCCCTCTACCTGCGGCTGCAGGAGGCCGAGCGGAGGATCCGCGAGCTCGAGCACCAGATCCGCGAGCGCGATCTTCGCCTCGGCAAGGCGCTGCGCACCGGTGGCGCCTTGTGGTGGGGCGTGCGCGGGCGGGACGCCGAGCTGCGCGAGCTGAAGCGCACGCTCGCCGCCAGCCGCTTCTGGAAGCTGCGCCAGGCCTGGTGGAGCTGGAGGCGGCGTCTGGGGCTGTGAGGCGCGGCCGGCGACCGTCGCGGCGTCGCCCTCGATTCGGGGAGCCGCCGAGTCGAGCCGTGCCGCAGCGCGATCGCCACGGAATGCGCGCTCAGGCCGGAGGCGTCCAGCGATAGACCAGGAGGATCGGCGCTCCGTCGACGGTCCAGCGCACCAGCGGGTCGAGACGCGCCCGGCAGTCCTCGACCAGCTCGTTCGTCCAGTCGTCGCGGAGCACGAACATGACGTACACCGGCCGCTCGCTCGCGACCTGTTCGAGGATCTGGAGCGTCCCCGGTCGCAGCTCGGGTAGCTCCGGCCGGGCGAGGTCGAGGAGGCCGATGTCGCTCCGCAGTCGCAGCGGCGCCACCAGCCGGACCGCGTGCTGCGCGATCGGCACCGCGAGCGCGGCGTCCTCGGGCGCGTGCGCGTTCAGCCACTCGAGCCCCGCCCGGTAGCTGGTCGCCCAGTAGTCGCCGGCCTGCGCCAGCCGCTTCGCGCGCGCGCCGTCGAGCCCACCGGCGAGAGCGTTCCAGTAGGCGAGCTCGAAGGGGTGGACGCGGAGCACCGCGACCATCGCCGGCGCGAGCAGGAGCGCGAGCACGGCCGCGGCCGCGGCGCGCCGCAGCCGGCGGCGATCGGTCGTCTCCGGCTCGGTGGTCGCCGCGACGCCGCGCACGACGCCGGCGAGCCGCGAGGCGGCGACGCCGCCGAGGATCGCGAGCGGGGGAAAGAGCTCGAGGAAGTGGCGCACGCCGTCGAAGTTGACGGCGCCCGGCAGGTGGAGCCGCACCAGGACGACGGTGATCCAGGCGAGCGGCAGGACGAAGCGCGGATCGCGCCCGCGCAGCTCGCGCAGCGCGATCCCGGCGCCCGCCGCCGCGAGCGCCAGAAAGGGCAGCGGCGTGGTGAAGGCGATCGCTTCGAGCGGCGGCTGGATGCTCTCCGGCCGGGTGGCGAAGAGGCGCAACCCGATGTACTCGAGGTGCTCGCGCGCCCGCTCGAGCGGGGCGCCCCAAAGATAGGGCCACAGCGCGAGCACGGTGAGGAGGCCTGCTGCCGCGCCTGCCGAGAGCGCAGCGACCAAGGTCGCGGTTCGCCCGCGCCAGCGCTCGGGCCGGCGTCCGACCGCGATCGCGACCAGGACCACCGCGGGCAGAAACAGCGCGTTCGCCTTGGTCCCGAGCGCGAGCCCCCACAGCACGCCCGCGCCGGCGAGGCCGAGCGTCGATCCGCGCTCGTAAGCGGCTGCGAACGCGAAGATCGTGAGCGCGAAGAGCGCCATCTCCGGTGGGTCCTTCACGTTCGAGCAGAGGTGCGCGACGATCCGCGGCGCCGTGAACAGGAGGACGCACGAGGCGAGCGCCGCCGTCGCGTCGAAGCGGCGGCGCACGAACACGTAGAGCGCGGCCGCCAGGATCGCGCCCAGGAACAGGTTCACCGCGTGGAAGCCGTCGAACGGGTCGAGCCATCCCAGGCGTCCCGAGAGCAGCCGCGACGACGCCGCCGCGAGCGCGTTGGCGACAGGGTAGTACTCCCAGGGACGGTCGCGGAAGGGCGAGACGGAGAGGTCGGGGACGCGGCCGGCGGGATAGGGGTCGGCGGCGAAGTCGAGGTAGCGCCGATCGAACGACAGGAAGAAGGAGAGATAGCGCTCGCCGAAGAAGAAGTCGCCGAGCGCCTCGTCCCAGGTGACGCCGTAGCGCGCGAGAGCGGGAAGCCCGAGGACGAGGACGAGAGCGGCCAGTCCCAGGGGGGCGCGGTGGCGTCGCAACGAGGTCTCCGGTGCGCCAACATAGCAGAGCGAGGCGCGAGGTCAGGAGCCCCGCGCGTCGTGGCGGATCGGATCGGTGGGCGCGCGGCACAGGTCGGAGTGCCGTGCGACGCTGGGATAAGCTGCGTCGCCGGGTGGCGGTCCTCGTAGTGGCGGAATCCCGACTCATGACCTCGCTGCGCCCGTTCGGGCGCTACCTGGCTCCCTACCTGGGCTGGATCGGGATCGCGCTGCTCGCGACGCTGGCGTACGCCGCGACCACGGCAGCCATGGTCGCCCTGATCGAGCCGATCTTCTCCGAGGTGCTCCCGTTCGACGACGCGGTCGCGCGTGAGCTCCCGCTGCTCGGTGAGCCCGGCTCCGGCCGCGCGGGAGAGGCCGGGCCGGACGATGGCTCCGCCACCGCGTCCGGCGCCTGGTGGAACCTCGACCTGCGCGACCGGCTCGACCGCCTGTACCAGCGGATGAAGGTGTTCTTCGGGATCACGCCGGAGAGCGTCGTCTACTTCGTGCCGACGCTCTTCTTCCTGATCTACATGCTGCGCATGGTGTCGGCGTTCGCGAGCGGCTACGCCTTCCAACATGCCGGCCTCGGCGTGACCACCGATCTGCGCAACCACCTCTGCGATCACGTGCTGCACCAGTCGAGTCGCTTTCACGCCGAGCACAGCTCGGGCGAGCTCTTCAGCCGTGTGGTGTCGGACGTCGACAAGATGCAGGCCGCGGTGTCGAACCGCCTGTTCGATCTGGTCCAGCAATCCGCGACGCTGGTGGTGCTGCTGGCGCTCCTGCTCTCCACCCACTTCGAGCTCGCGATCGTCTGCCTGCTCGGCGCGCCGCTCATCATCTACCCCATCTACCGCTTCGGTCGGGGCATGCGCCAGACCAGCCATCGTAGCCAGGAGCGCATGGCGGAGCTCTCGAGCCTGCTCACCGAGATGGTGCGCGGCCACCGCATCGTGAAGGCGTTCGGCATGGAGGCATTCGAGCTCGACCGCTTCCGTAGAGCCACCGACCGCCACCTGCGCGTGAACCTGCGCGCCCAGGTGCTCTCCAACTTCTCGACTCCGGTGGTCGAGACCATGAGCGCGCTCGGCGGCTGCGCTCTCCTGATCTACGCCGCGCACCTGATCCGGGCGGGCCAGCTCACCACCCCGCTCCTCATCCAGTTCTTCACCAACCTGCTCCTGCTCTACGACCCGATCCGCCGGCTCAACAAGGTGAACCTCGTGCTCCAGAGCGCTCTG
The DNA here is from genome assembly GCA_035544635.1 of Thermoanaerobaculia bacterium. Taxonomy (GTDB): domain Bacteria; phylum Acidobacteriota; class Thermoanaerobaculia; order Multivoradales; family Multivoraceae; genus DATAFT01. The sequence continues at coordinate 5,570 of DATKDQ010000401.1, read as the reverse complement.
GCCGCCGCGCAGCGGGTGTTCCAGATGCTCGGGCTGCCCAACGACATCGTGGACCGGGCTCGAGTGCCCCCGATCGACACCGTGCGCGAGGGCATCCGGTTCGAGGGCGTCCACTTCGGCTATCGCGAGGGCGGTGGCTACGTGCTCGAGGACTTCGACCTCGAGATCCCTACCGGCAGGACGGTGGCGCTGGTGGGCCCGTCGGGCGCGGGCAAGTCCACGGTCGTCAACCTGCTGCCGCGCTTCTTCGATCCCGAGCGCGGCAGAGTCACGATCGACGGCATCGACATCCGCGATCTGTCGTTGGCGAACCTGCGGTCGCTGATCGGCCTGGTGACCCAGGAGACCATCCTGTTCAACGACACCGTTCGCAACAACATCGCCTACGGCCGCAGCGAGCTCTCGCTCGAGCGGGTGCGCGAAGCCGCTGCGGCGTCGTACGCCGACGAGTTCATCATGGAGATGCCGCAGGGCTACGACACCGTCATCGGCGAGTCGGGCCAGCAGCTCTCGGGCGGGCAGCGGCAGCGCTTGGCGATCGCGCGGGCGCTGCTCAAGAACGCGCCCATTCTGGTGCTCGACGAGGCCACGTCACAGCTCGACACCGAATCGGAGTCGCTGGTGCAGAAGGCGCTGGTCAACCTGATGCAGGGCCGCACCACGCTGGTGATCGCCCACCGGCTGTCGACGGTGATGTCGGCGGACTCCATCGTGGTGATGGAGCGGGGGCGCATCGTCGAGCAGGGCAGCCACGCCGAGCTGCTCGACCTGGGCGGCACCTACAAGCGGCTCTACGACCTCCAGTTCCGGGTGTAGCGGGGGTGCCGCGGACGGCGCTAAGGTGCTGAATAGCACCTTCCTTAGCTGCACACTTTGGCGCCGCGGCGGCGCTGCGGAAGTCTCATTCACTAGCTCCTGAGATGGCACTCGACGTGCGCCGATGAGCCTCCCGTTTCCAGCGCCGCCGGCGGATCTGGTCTCCGCCTGGCGGCGGGCGGCTCGACACTTCCCGGCGCGCGGCATCGGTCTGGTCGACCGGCGCGGCCGCTCGACCGAATGGCGGCGCTATCCCGAGCTCGAGCTCGGCTTCGAGGCCCAGGCACGGCGGCTCGCGCGCCGCGGCGTGCGCGCCGGTGACCGGGTCCTGATCTGCCTCGGCACCTCGTGGGAGTGGCTCGACGCCTGGTTCGGCGCGCTCCTCCTCGGCGCGCTCCCGGTCGCGCTGGCCCCGCCCGAGGGCCTGGGCTCGCCGGCCGCCGTCCTCGATCGAGCGGCCGGAGTCGCCGGCCGGCTCGGCGCGTCGCTCCTGGTCTGCGGCGAGAGCCTCGCGCGCGTGATCCGGGAAGATGGTCCGTCTCCGCTGGCAGCCCTCGTCGTCTCCACGGTGGAGCTCGCGAGCGGCGAGCTCGAGGGCGCGCTCGCGCGGCGCGAGATCGATCCCGACTCGACCGCCTTCCTCCAGCTCACCAGCGGTTCGACCGGAGTGCCGAGAGCCGCGCGCATCTCCCATCGCGCGGCGGTGCACAACCCGCTGGCGAGCGCCGAGGCGATCGGCCGGCCGTGGGGATCCCCGGCGTGGGCGTGGCAGGAGCGTCACGTGCTGTGGCTGCCGCTGCACCACGACATGGGTCTGGTCGGTGGCATCCTCTACTCGCTCCTCAACGGTCTCGACCTCCACCTGGCGAGCCCGCGCGCCTTCCTGGCGAGACCGCGGACCTGGCTCGACCTGGTGACGGCCGCCGGCACCTCGGTGTCGCCCGCGCCGAACTTCGCCTACCAGCTCTGCGTCGAGCGCGTGGGTGCGGAGGAGCGTGCCGCGCTCGATCTGTCGCGGTGGCGCGCCGCGCTCATGGGGGCCGAGATGGTGCGCGCCGAGACCGCCGCCGCGTTCTGCTCCGCGTTCGCTCGAAGCGGGCTCGCGGCCTCCGCGACCCGGCCCTGCTACGGGCTCGCCGAGGCGACGCTCGCGGTGACTTTCGACTGCTCGGGAGTGGGCGTCCACACCGCCGCCGTTCCCGACGAAGGGCGCAGCGCGGGCGAGCCCGCGGAGGTGGTCTCGGTCGGCGTCCCGGTGGCGGACACCGAGGTACGCGTCACCGCGTCCGACGGCCTGCCGCTGGCCGAGAGCCGCGTCGGCGAGGTGCGGGTGCGCGGGCCCGCCGTCTTCGACGGCTACTGGGACGACCCGGACGCGACGCGCGAGGCGCTCGACGGCGGGTGGCTGCGCACCGGCGACCTCGGGTTCCTGCGCGGCGGCGAGCTCTACCTCACCGGACGCATCAAGGACATCCTGATCGTGCGCGGACAGAACCTGATGCCGCACGAGATCGAGTGGCTCGCCGAGGAGCTGGCGGGAGGCGGCGGTGCGTGCCGGGCCGGCGCCTTCTCGGTGCCGCGCGAGGGGGGCGAGGAGCCGGTGGTCGTGGTCGAGGTCGCCGCGGACGGCGCCGCCGATCTGCGTGCGTTGGAGCGCGACCTTCGCAGCCGCATCGGCCGCCGGCTCGCGCTCGCGCTCGCGGACGTCGCCTTCGTGCGCAGGGGTAAGATCCCGAAGACGACGAGCGGCAAGGTGCGGCGCCGCGAGCTGCGCGCCCGCTATCTCGCCCGCGAGCTGGAGCGATTGGAGCCATGAGCAGCCCTACCCGCGAGACTGCGCTGGTCGCGCTGGTTGCGCTGGCGCGCGTCAGCGGCCGGCCGCAAGCCGAGATCGGAGCCGACATGGACCTGGTGGGCGATCTCGGGATCGACTCGCCGAAGGCTCTCGAGCTCCTGCTCGAGCTCGAGGAGGCGTTCGGCGTCGAGATCACCGACGCGGAGGCGTCGGGAATGCAGACCGTGGAGGACGTGCTCGCCTATGCCGAGCGCGTGGCGGCGGCGTGCGGCGAGGGACTGGGAGCGCGATGAAGGAGAAGCTGGCAGGCGCGCTGGGGCCGCCGGTGGTCGCGGCGCTCTACCACACCCTGGCGGCGAGCTACCGTTACGTGGTCGGACGCCCCGAGCGTCTCGACGACCTCCTGGTGAGCGGTCCCGTCGTTCTCACGCTGTGGCACGGCCAGGCGTTCGCGGCCGCCCGCTTCCTCGACCGGCGCCTGCACCGAGGCGGGCTCGCGCTCACCGTGATCGCGAGCCAGTCGCGCGACGGCGAGCTGGTGGCGCGGCTCGCAGCGTCGCTCGGCATCCCGGTCGCCCGTGGATCGACGTCCCGCGGCGGCCGCGCCGCGATCCTCGCCCTCTATCGCTCGCTGGTGAAGCAACGCTCCTCGCCGCTGGTCGCGCCCGATGGCCCGCGCGGCCCGCGTCACGCCGCCAAGGCGGGCGCCGTCCTGCTCGCGCAGTTCGCCCAGGTGCCGATCGTGCCGCTCGCGTTCGCCGCGGACCGATCGTGGCGGCTGGGGTCGTGGGATCGGATGGAGATCCCGCGGCCCGGCGCGCGGGTCGCGGTGGTCGTCGGCCAGCCGCAGCACGTGCCGCGCCGGCTCTCGTCCGCCGAGCTCGAGCTGGCGCGCGCGCGGATGGAGGCGTCGCTCGACGCGCTCGCGCTCGAGGCGCGCGCGGTACTGGGCGCACAGCAAGCCGAGGGCGCCGCGGTGGGGCCGGTGGAGAGCACCGGCGAGCGGCCCGGGAAGAGCGCGGGCGCGCGGCCGGTGGAGAGCGTCGGCGAGCGGCCCTCGGACGGCCCCGGCTCGCGCCGGGCGGAGATCCTCCATGAGAAGACTCCCGCTTGAGCGATGCGGGCGTGATCGGCTCCTGGGACTGCCGGTCGCTCCAGGTGGGCGCGCCGGCGTCGCCGGTCGACGCGGCCGCCGCCGTCGCGGAGGGGCGTTGCTGATGGCCGCCGCGATCGCCGGCACCGCGGCGGCGGCCGAGGCCGGCGGGCTCACCGCCGTCGACGGCATCCGAGTCGGGAGCCACACCCTGCGCGAGCGCCCGACCGGCTGCACGGTCGTCCTGGTCGAGGGCGGCGCGGTGGCGAGCGTGGACGTGCGGGGGGCGGCGCCGGCGACGCGCGAGACGGACCTCCTGGATCCGGTCAACACGGTGCAGCAGGTGCACGCCATCGTGCTGTCGGGAGGGAGCGCCTTCGGGCTCGACACCGCGTCCGGTGTCATGCGCTACCTCGAGGAGCGTGGCGTGGGGTACGCGGTCGGTCCGGTGCGCGTCCCCATCGTACCGGCGGCGGCGCTCTTCGACCTCGCGGTCGGCGACCCGTCGATCCGTCCCGACGCGGCCTGCGGCTACCAGGCGGCGCGGGCGGCGACGACGGAGCGCCCGGCCGAAGGTAGTGTCGGCGCGGGCGGCGGAGCGACGGTGGGCAAGCTGCTCGGGCCTGCGCGCGCGATGAAGGGCGGGCTGGGCACCTCCGCGATCCGCGCCGGCGAGCTGGTGGTGGCGGCGCTGGTCGCCGTCAACGCGGTGGGCGACGTGATCGATCCCGCCACCGGCCGCGTCGTCGCCGGCGTGCGATCCGAGGACGGCAGGATGACGCTCGACGTGCGCAAGCTGGTGCGGACGGGCGCCGTGCCGGAGGTGCGTCCGGGGGCGAATACCACGATCGGTGTGGTGGCCACCAATGCGCTCTTGACCAAGGCCGAGGCGAAGCGTGTCGCGCAGGTGGCGCACGACGGCCTGGCGCGCTCGATCGCGCCGGCTCACACGCCGGGTGACGGCGACGCCCTCTTCGTGGTCGCCACCGGCGCGGTCGGGGGACGCTCGCTCCTGACCGTGGGCGAGCTCGCCGCCGAGGCGGTGGCCGAGGCCGTGGTGCGGGCGGTGCGGGAGGCGACCGGGGTGGAGGGCTACCCGGCGGCGCGCGATCTCGAGCAGCGGTGAGGTGCGGGCGGCCGTGACCAGCCCGGCGGCGATCGGGACGTCGGGGCTTCCGGCGCCGTGAGCGCGGCCCTGCCGGCCGCGGCGGCGGGGTGCGCTCGCCGCCGAGGATCAACCCTTCAGCAGGCCGCGCGCGACCGCGTCGTCGAGCAGCGCGCGCACGTGCTGCCACAGCTCGGGCGCGCCGTCGCCGATCGGGCGGTTGCGCTCGAGGACCTGATCGCTCGTCACCTCGTGCTCTCGCCAGGTGCCACCCTCGGTGTTGTAGTTGTGGAGCACGGGCTGCAGGCGATCGAGCGCCGCTGCGAAGCGTGCCTCGGGTGAGGTGCGCTTCTCGAACTCCTCCCAGAGTCCCCGCAGCTCCTCGGCGAGATCGCTCGGCAGCAACGCGAACAGACGGTCGGCGGCGAGCCGCTCGCGCTCCTCCTGGTCGAGGACGGCCCTCTCGTCGTAGCAGAAGGTGTCGCCGGCGTCGATCTCGACCAGATCGTGGACCAGGATCATCCGGATCGCGCGTCCGAGGTCGAGGCCGTCGGGCCCGTACTCCGCGAGCAGGACCGCCATCATCGCCAGGTGCCAGGAGTGCTCGGCGGAGCTCTCGCGGCGCGAGCGGTCGAGGATCCAGGTCCGGCGCAGCACGGTCTTGAGCTTGTCGATCTCGAGGACGAAGCGGAGCTGAGCGGCGAGCCGCTCGGAGGTCGCTTTCGGGTCGTTCGCTCCCATCTCTCGACCAGCTTACACGC
>DATKDQ010000400.1:0-3060 GCA_035544635.1 Thermoanaerobaculia bacterium | reverse complement strand
CCCGAAGGTAGCTTGCCGGCGGGTGAGACTCGGCGATTCATGGACGGCACTCGGTCATCGGCGGTTGGCGACGTCCCGCCCCCTGGAGCGGGCTGCCGGCGCGTTCTGAGCAGCTCCAGCAGCCTCTCGGTCGTCCGCGGTCGCAGGAGATGTGTGGTCGTCGTGCAGCCCGGCGTGCGCGGGGTCGCCGCAGGTCGTCCGCAGCGAGCCGTCCTCCATCACCCGCACCATCAGGGCGCTCTGGAACCTGCCCTGCAGGTTGATGCCGCGGCCGCCGCCTTCGAGCGTGAACGGACGCAGACCCTGGACGGAGCGTGAGACAGCGGCGCGCGGGTGGAGCGCCAGCAGGCGGCGCTGCGCCTCGTTCGGATCGGTCACGAACTGTCCGGTCTCGGGATCGCGGAAGACGCGCAGTCCGGACGCGGGGGAGTCGACTTCCTCGGGGGACGCCTCGACTTCCTCGAGGGACGCCTCGATCTTCTCGTCCCGCTCCTCCGTTTGCTCAGTCGGCGCCTCCGTCTCCACGACCGGCATACCGCTGCCGTCGATCGGCGCCGCGGTCGATGCGACCGGCGCCGTGGGGTCCACGAGCGGTGCCCCACCGCTCACGGCTCCGACCGCGGCGACGAGCCAGGCGAGGACACCTGCCGATCCCAGGATCCACCTCGCCGAGAGCTGCCTTGGTCGGTGCGTCATGCTGCCATCCCTGCCCCTCCGGGGGCGATCGACCGCCATGGGTGTCGGGGCCCCCTCGAGCCGCCGCTTCTCTAGTCGTGCTTTCGATACAGCAAGAAACGAGCCAAGGCTCCCACCGCTCAATGAGCTGCGGAAGCCTATCCGCGTTTCCGCGAGTCGACCAGCCGGGGCGGCCTGGAGAAACGAGAGCTGGACCGTGCTGGCGCTCGCGCTCGAGAGCGTTACCATGGCGGTTCCCGAGCGGGAGGAGGTTCGGCATGCTTCGGCACACTTCGACGAGGATCTATTCCCTGGCGATCGTGCTCGCGATCGTCACCATCCTCTGCGGCGCCTGTTCGCGGGAGGAGGCACGGGAATCCGGTGAGCCGGGCGTCGGTGCCCGCACCGCTCGCCAGCCCAACCCGCTGCGCGACGCCTACTTCGGCGACCTCCACGTCCACACCCGCTTCTCGAGCGACGCGTTCATCTTCAACACCCGCTCGACTCCGGACGACGCGTACCGGTACGGCAAGGGCGAGGCGATCGAGCACGCGGGGGGGTTCCAGGTCCAGCTCTCGGGCGAGCCTCTCGACTTCGTCGCCGTGACCGACCACGGCGAGTACCTCGGCGTCTACTCCTCCTTCACCGACCCGGAAGGAGCGCTGTCGCAGACCTCCCTGGCGCGGACCGTGCTCGGCGCCACCGAGGCGGCCTCGATCCGCGAGGCGTTCCAGAGGATGCGGCAGCTCCGGATGAGCGGCGAGCTCGCTCGCGAGCTCGCGGGCTGGGAGCCGGCGCACCGCTCGGCCTGGCAGGAGACGATCGCCGCGGCCGAGCGCCACTACGCGCCCGGCGAGTTCACCACCTTCGTGGGGTACGAGTACACCTCGGCCCCCGACTCGCAGAACCTCCACCGCAACGTGATCTTCCGCGGCCGCGGCCCCGACCTGCCCTTCAGCGCGACCGACTCGCCCAACCCGGAGGACCTGTGGGCCTGGCTCGATGAGCGGCGCGCCGAGGGGATCGAGGCGCTCGCCATCCCGCACAACTCGAACGGGTCGAACGGACAGATGTTCCGGCTCGAGAGCTTCGACGGCAAGCCGCTCGATGCCGCCTACGCCGACCTGCGCATGCGCAACGAGCCGCTGGTCGAGGTCACGCAGGTGAAGGGCACCTCCGACACCCACCCCATGCTCTCGCCCAACGACGAGTGGGCGAGCTTCGAGATCATGCAGCTCCGGATCGCCACCACGATCCCCAGCGACGTGCCCGGGAGCTACGCGCGCGAGGCGTACCGGAACGGGCTCGCGCTCGAGGAGTCGAGCGGCTTCAACCCGTTCAAGTTCGGTCTCATCGGCTCGAGCGACACCCACAACGCCGCCGGCTCCTTCGACGAGGAGAGCTTCTTCTCGAAGGTTGGCAAGCTCGACGACACGCCGGAGAAGCGCGGCTCGGTGCCGAGGACGGCGCAGCCGACTACGGGCGTGGTGGCTACCACCGCCCCCACCCAGCCCGCCATGGGCCAGCCCTACGCCGATACCTACTACAACCTTTGGGGTGCCTCGGGTCTCGCCGGAGTGTGGGCCGAGGAGAACACGCGCGAGTCGATCTACGACGCGCTGCGGCGCAAGGAGACCTTCGCGACCAGCGGGCCCCGCATCCGCGTGCGCTTCTTCGCCGGCTACGACTTCGCCGACGATCTCGCGAGCGAGGCCGGCGCGGTCGAGACCGCCTACGCGGGCGGCGTGCCCATGGGCGCGGACCTGGCGGCCCGGGGCGAGGACGCGCCGCGGTTCCTGGTGTGGGCGATGCGAGACCCGACGAGCGCGCCGCTGCAGCGCCTCCAGGTGGTCAAGGGGTGGGTCGATGGCGGCGAGGGGCGCGAGCGGGTCTTCGACGTCGCCTGCTCGGACGGGCTGGCTCCGGATCCGGCCACCCACCGCTGTCCGGACAACGGGGCAGCGGTGGACCTCGCGAGCTGTTCTGCGACCGCGGACCGCGGCTCCGCCGAGCTCTCGAGGCTGTGGAGCGACCCGACGTTCGTGCCGGGGCAGCGGGCGTTCTACTTCGTGCGCGTGCTCGAGAATCCGACCTGCCGCTGGTCCACCTGGGACGCGATCCGCGCCGGCGTCGAGCCCAACCCGGAGCTCCCGGCCACGATCCAGGAGCGCGCCTGGTCGTCGCCGATCTGGTACGTGCCGTAGTCCCGGCATCGCGATCTCGCAGGCGCGGCTGTGGTCGGCGACGATCGAGGAGTGGATCGAGGCGCCGGACGCCGGTCGCGGTAACCTGAGCGGCGATGCCGGCTTCCAGCGTTCCCCCGTCCGCGGGTCGAGCGGAAGCTCGTGGGCTGGAGCGGACGGAGAAGAGCACGCGCCCCTTCGG
>DATKDQ010000399.1:0-4273 GCA_035544635.1 Thermoanaerobaculia bacterium | reverse complement strand
GACGATCGACTTCCGGCGCGAGAACTTCGGCCGATCGGATCCCGATCGCAGCGGAGCCGACCTCGCGGTGGCGGAGAACGGCGTCGACGCCTGGGTGCCCGGTCTCGGCGTTGACTACCTCGTCGGCGACCGCACCAGCGTCTTCCTCGGCGTGCACCGTGGCTTCGCTCCGCCGGGGCCCGGCGCCAACGAGAGCACCGATCCCGAGAAGAGCCTCAACTACGAGCTCGGCGTGCGCGGGGTCGGCGGACCGGTGCAGTACGACGCGGTGGCGTTCTACAACGACTACGACAACCTGCTCGGGCGCGACACCCTGTCGTCGGGGGGCGGCGGCACCGGCGATCTGTTCAACGGCGGCGAGGTGGTGGCGCGCGGCATCGAGCTCGGCCTGGGCTACGACCTCGCCCGCGGCCGGAGCACGCGGTGGTCGCTGCCGATCCGGGGCGCCTACACCTGGACCCAGGCCGAGTTCCGGACCAGCTTCGCCACCTCGTTCGAGGACTGGGCGCCGCAGGTCGAGGTCGGCGACGAGCTGCCCTACCTGCCCGAGCACCAGCTCTTCCTGAGCCTGGGGGTGGTGGCCGACCGCTGGGAGGCCCACCTCTCCGGCAGCTACGTCGACGAGATGAGAACCACCGCCGGGCAGGGGGCGATTCCGGCCGGCGAGGGCACCGACCAGCACTTCGTGCTCGACCTCACGACGCGCTTCCCGATCCTCGACCTGCTGAGCCTCAAGGTTCAGATCCGCAACCTCACCGACGAGGTCTATGCCGCGGCGCGGCGCCCGGCCGGCGTGCGTCCTGGTCTGCCTCGCACGGCTCTGGTCGGCTTCGACTGGACCTTCTGACGTGAGGCGGTCCGTGCCCGGCAGGCGGCGAGGTCGGAGGCGCCAGGTGCGGCCCGGGTCGCACCGGTGGTCCTTGGTATCGGTCCTCGCGGTGTCGGCGGCGCTGGCGGCGATCGCCGCCGGCTGCGGCGACTCGCACGCCACCGGCACCGCGGCCGAGGACCGGACGGCGTCGCAGCGGACGCGGCCGCTGACCGTCTACTCCGGACGCAGCGAGAGCCTGGTGGCCCCGCTCTTCCGCCAGTTCACCGAGCGCACCGGGATTGCGGTGGGAGTGCGATACGGCGACACGGCGGAGCTCGCCGCCACGCTGCTCGAGGAGGGCGTGCGGACGCCCGCCGACGTCTTCTTCTCACAGGACGCGGCGGCCCTCGGCGCCCTGGCCGAGGCGGGAAGCCTGCGCGAGCTGCCGGCCGACGTGGTCGCCCTGGTGGCGGCCCGCTTCACGTCCGGCCCCGACCGGCGCTGGGTCGGCGTCTCCGGCCGGGCACGCGCGGTCGTTCACGACACCGCGCGCCTCGCTGCCGCCGACTTGCCGCAGAGCCTCGAGGAAGTGGCCCATCCGCGCTTCGCCGGCCGCTTCGGGGTGGCGCCGTCGAACGCCTCGTTCCAGGCGCACATGGCGGTGTACCGGGTGGCGCGCGGGGCCGCGGCGCTCGACGCGCTGCTCGCCGGCATCGCCTCGAACCAGCCGCGCTTGTATGCCTCGAACGGCCCGATCGTCGATGCCGTGATCGCCGGCGAGATCGACTGGGGTCTGGTCAATCACTACTACGTGTGGAGGGCCACGACCGAGCGCCCGGGCGCGCCGGCCGCGAGCTTCTTCATGCCCGAGGGGGAGGCGTCGAGCTTCATCAACGTCGCCGGCGTAGGCGTGCTCGGCGATCGTCCCGAGGCGATCGAGCTGGTCCGCTTCCTGCTCTCACCCGAGTCGCAGCGATACTTCGCCGCCGAGACCTTCGAGTACCCGCTGCTCGAGGGCGCCGAGCCGGCGGCGGCGCTGCCGCCGCTCGCCGAGGTCCGGACCCCGGAGGTCGACTTCGGCGAGGTGTCCGCAGTGCTCGAGGAAACCCTTGCCGCCATTCGGAAGAGCGGCCTCCTTCGGTAGCAGGGTGCCGGAGAGCCCGACCGTCGAGGGCGGCCGATCGTCCCCGCTCGTCGCGCGCCGCGCCCTGCCGCGTCGCGGCGACGGCGGCCGTGCTCCCGCCTGGCTGATCGCGCCCGCGGTCCTGACCGCGGCCGCGGTCAACCTGCCGCTGGTCTACCTGGTGGTGAGGTCGTCCCAGAACGGGCTCGAGCGCTACCTCGAGGTCGTCGTCTCGCCCGGCACGCTGGCGTTGTGCGCGCGCACGCTCCTCCTGGTGGCCGGAGTGCTCGCGACGACGATCGCCATCGCCCTGCCCGCGGCCTGGCTCGCAACGCGCACCGACCTGCCCGGTCGCCGGGTGTGGGCGGTGCTGCTCGCGCTGCCGCTGGTGTTCCCCTCCTACGTCTCGGCGTTCTGCCTGGTCGCGGCGCTCGGCCCGCGTGGTCATCTTCAGAGTTGGCTCGCGCCGCTCGGCGTCGAGCGTCTGCCGGACATCGCCTACGGCTACTCGGGCGCGCTCCTGGCGCTCGGGCTGTTCCAGTACCCGTACCTCTACCTGCTTCTGGCCGGCGCGTTCGAGGGCCTCGACCCGGCGCTCGAGGAGAGCTCGCGCACGCTCGGCGCCGGACGCTGGCGCACGTTCGCGCGCGTCACGCTGCCGCAGCTCCGTCCCGCGCTCCTCGGCGGCGGGCTCCTGGTGTGCCTCTACACCCTGTCGGACTTCGGGGCGGTGTCGATCGTGCGCTACGACACCTTCACGCTGTCGATCTACAACGCCTACCGATCGCTCTTCGACCGTACGGTGGCGGCCTCGCTCGGCACGGTGCTGGTGGCGCTCACGCTCGCGTTCGTCGCGGTCGAGGCGCTCCTGGTCCGGCGCTGCCGCCCGACGCGCACGCGCTCCGCCCGACCCGCCGCCCTGGTGGTCTTGGGTCGCTGGCGCTGGCCGGCTCTCGCCGCGGTGGCGCTGATCGTCGCCGCCTCGCTCGCCCTGCCGGTCGCGGTGGTCGCGAGCTGGGCCTGGCGCGCGCTCGCCGCCGGCGCCGCGCTCGACGCCGCGTGGGGCGCGGCTGCGCGCTCGCTCGCCGTGGCGCTGATCACGGCGGCGGCCGCGGTGGCGCTGTCGGTGCCGCCGTCGGTGTGGTGGGTGCGTCATCGCACCGCGGCGGCACGCCTGATCGAGCGGCTCACCGCCGCCGGCTACGCGCTGCCCGGCCTGGTGGTGGCGCTCGCCCTCGTCTTCTTCGCCACCCGCTGGGCGCCGCGGCTGTACCAGACCGCGCCGCTCCTGGTGGCCGCGTATCTGGTGCGCTTCCTGCCCGAGGCGATCGCCGCCACCCGCTCGGCGCTCCAGGCGGTCTCGCCCTCGTTCGAGGAGGCGGCGCGGTCGTTGGGCAGTGGGCCGTGGCGCGCTCTGGTGACGGTCACGCTGCCGGTGATCCGTCCCGGCCTTCTCGCCGGAGGCGGTCTGGTGTTTCTGACCACGCTCAAAGAGCTGCCCGCGACCTTGATCCTGCGGCCGATCGGCTTCGAGACCCTGGCCACGCGGGTGTGGAGCGCGGCGGGGGAGGCGGTCTTCTCGCAGGCGGCGCTGCCGTCGGTTCTTCTCCTCGTGGTCTCGGCGCCGCTGCTCTACCTGCTCCTGATCCGGCCGTCTCTCGGCGAGAGGGAGAGGGCATGAGCGAGCGGGCGCGCCTCGACGCGGGCGCGGCGTCCGCGCCGCTGCTCGAGGTGCGCGGCCTCGTGGTGCGCTACGGCGACACCGTCGCCGTCGATCATGCCGATCTCCGGGTGCCGCCCGGCCGCATCACCGCCATCCTCGGTCCCAGCGGCTGCGGCAAGACCAGCCTCCTGCGCGCGATCGCCGGGTTCGGCGAGGTCGCGGGCGGCTCGATCGAGATCGGCGGCCGGCGCGTGGTCGGCGGCGGGGCCTGGGTGCCGCCGGAGCGGCGTCGCATCGGGATGGTGTTCCAGGAAGGCGCGCTCTTCCCGCATCTCACCGTGAGCGGCAACGTCGGGTACGGGCTCCGTGGCGCCGCTGACGCCGCGGATCGCGTCACCGAGGTGCTGCGTCTGGTGGGGCTCGAGGGCCTCGAGTCGCGTTTCCCGGACCAGCTCTCCGGTGGCCAGCAGCAGCGCGTCGCCCTCGCTCGCGCGCTCGCCCCGGAGCCGAGCCTGGTGCTCCTCGACGAGCCCTTCGCCAACCTCGACGCGGTGCTGCGCGTCCACCTGCGCGAGGAGGTGCGCAGGATCCTGCGCGCCGTGGGCACGACGGCGGTGCTGGTGACGCACGAGCAGGAGGAGGCGCTGTCGATCGCCGACGTGGTGGCGGTGATGGA
>DATKDQ010000398.1:0-13186 GCA_035544635.1 Thermoanaerobaculia bacterium | reverse complement strand
GACGGCGCGCCCCGGCCGCCCCGTCCGGCCCCTACCCGCCGGGGCAGCCGCCGGGTGCCGGCGCCGGCTTCCTCGACGCCTACGGCCTTCGCCCCTCGTCTCCCGGCCGCGAGCTCGCGATCGGCGCGGGGATCGGTCTCGCGATCTGGATGCTGGTCCTGCTGGTGCTTCTCCTGCTCGCCGGCCTGATCGCTCTTCTGGGTGGACGCGAAGCGCTGCCGGAGCAGCCGCCCTCGGTGGTGCTGTGGATCGGCGGGCTGCCGGCCTGGGCGCGCGTCGCCGTAGCGCTCTCCGCGGGCGTCGTCGAGGAGACGTTCTTCCGCGGGTTCCTGCAACCGCGGGTCGGCATCGCGCTCTCGACCGCCCTGTTCGCGCTCGCTCACCTCGGCTACGGACAGCCGTTCATGCTGGTCGGCGTCACCCTGCTGTCGCTGTGCTACGCCGAGCTCGCCCGGCGGCGCGGCAGCGTTTGGGCGCCCATCGCCGCGCACGCGGTGTTCGATCTGGTCCAGCTCCTGGTCGTCGTGCCGCTGGTCGCGCGAACGCTCGAACGCGGCGTCGCGCCGGAAGCGCTCGCCTCCGTCGCCCAGCTCTGCCAGCGCCTGAGCCGTTTCGCCCCGTGGTAGAGTCCCCCGCCGGAGAGGCGGGTGTCTCGACCTGAGTGCCAATTCCATCTCGCCCTCGGCAGCAGGTTCGAGAACATCGAGCTGGTGCAGGTCGTGCTCGACGAGTCGCTGCGGCGCCTCGAATGCGACGAGGACACGCGCTACTGGGTGGGAATCGCGGTTCGCGAGGCCGTCGCCAACGCGATCAAGCACGGCAACCTGCAGGACCCGGGAAAGAAAGTCGAGATCGATCTTCGCGTCGAGGGTGAGGAGCTGGTGATCAGCGTCCTCGACGAGGGTCTCGGATTCGATCCCGGACGGGTCGGGAACCCACTGGCCCCCGAGAACCTGCTCAAGCCCGATGGCCGAGGCATCTTCTACATGGGGAAGTTCATGGACGGCGTCGAGTACCGGTTCCGCGACAGTGGCGGCACCGAGGTGACCTTGCGCAAGCGCATCGTTGGCGGCGTAGTGACCCCCGGGCGGAACCAGGAGGAGGGAGAGCGATGAAGATCGGCGTTCGGAATCGGCAGGGTGTCACCATTCTCGAGCCCAAGGGCAAGATCACCATCGGCGCCGGCGACATCGCGCTGCGCGACTCGGTGATCGAGGCCCTCGACTCGGGATCGCGCAAGATCCTGATCAACCTCAAGGACGTCTCCACCATCGACTCCTCCGGCATCGGCGAGCTGGTGGCTGCCTACACCACGGTGACCAACCGGGGCGGTCGGCTCAAGCTGGTCGGCCTGCCTCCGAAGGTGAACGACATCCTCCAGATCACCCAGCTGGTCACCGTCTTCGAGGTGATGGACAACGAAGAGGAGGCTGTCGACTCGTTCTGAGTCGCACCTGGCGCACCGCCTCTCTCGCCGTTCTCGGGCTCGCGCTCGCCGCCGCGGGCCCGCCTCCCACTCGCGAGCAGGAGCTCGCGACCGTCCGCCGCGAGATCGACCGCCTGGAAGACGAGCTCGACGCCGCGCGGGTGCGCAGCCGCACTCTCGCCGAGCGTCTGCGCGCCACCGCCCTCGAGCTGGAGCTGCGCGAAGGCAAGGTGCGCGAGGCCCGCCTCGCCCTCGAGCTGCAGGATGTCGCGGTCGAGAGCGGTGAGCGCGCCGTGCGCGACCTCGAGGCGCGCCTCACTCGCCTCCACGAGTCGCTGCGCGTTCATCTGGTCGTCCTCTACAGCCTCGGCCGCGAGCGCATGCTGCGCCTGGTGCTCGCGATGCGGCCGGCGCCCGCCACCCTGCCCCCGACCCGGGACGAGCCCGCCGCAGCCTCCCCGTCCGCGGGCAGCTCCGACGCGCCCACCGCCATCCGCCAGCTTCGCTTCCTCGCCCGGCGCGACGCGCTGGCGCTCGAGGAGTACCGGAAGACCTCCCGCCGCCTGGCGCAGGAGCGGGCGGCGCTGGCGGTGGAGCGCGAGCGGCTCTCGTCCTGGGTGACGCAGGAGGAGGAGCGGCTGGCCGCGGCAGCCTCGGCGCGGGCGCGCCACCGGGAGCTCGCCGCCGAAGCCGACCGGCGGCGCCGGCAGCTCGAGGGGCGGGCCGAGGCGCTGCGCCAGCGCGAGCAGCGCCTCGACCGTCTGATCGGCATCCTGGTGGCAGAGGACGCCGCGGTCCTCGAGGAAACCGACGTACGGCAGTTCAAGGGCGTCCTCGACTGGCCGATCCTGGGCGAGGTGGTGACCGAGTTCGGCCCCCGCCTCGATCCCCGCTACCGCACCCACGTTCCCCACAACGGAGTGGCGATCGCGGTCGCGCCGGCCGCCCGCGAGGTGCGGTCGATCTACCCCGGCCGCGTCCTCTACGCGGCGCCCTTCCAGGGGTTCGGACTGACCGTCGTGGTACAGCACGCGGGGATGGTGCTGAGCCTTTACGCCGGGCTCTCCGAGCTGCGGGTGGAGAAGGGCGATGTGGTATCTTTCGATCACGTCCTCGGCTCGCCATCCGGCGAGCTCTACTTCGAGCTGCGAGAGGACAACCGTGCGGTCGATCCGCTCGATTGGCTGCGCTAGACCGGCACCAACCTCCCCCAACCGCATGAATCGAAGCCGGCTTGTCTTCCTGTTCGCGTCGAGCGCGCTGGTCCTCACCATCCTGTCGGGCACCCTCCTGGGCGCGCCGTCCCGCGCCGGCGAAGACGACTCCATCTACAAGTACCTCTCGGTCTTCACCGAGGTCCTACGCCTGGTGCGCCAGGCCTACGTCGACGAGACCGACCTCGACCTGCTGATGAGCGGCGCGCTCGACGGCGCGCCGGACGCGCTCGACCCGTTCTCGATGTACGTCCCCGAAGAGGCGGTCCAGAGCTACCTGGCTGCGCGCCGGCTCGGGGTCACGCGCAGCGGGCTGCGCCTCGCCAAGGAGCGCGGCATCGCGTTCGTGGTCGCCGTACAGGAGGAGGGGCCGGCCGCCAAGATCGGGCTCAAGCAGGGCGACATCATCGCCGAGATCGACGGGCAGTCGACGCGCGAGCTCCCGCAGTGGAAGATCGAGGAGCGTCTGAGCGGAGCACCCGGCACCCGCGTCGAGCTCGAGGTGCTGCGCGCCGGCGAGACCAAGGATCTGGTCCTCGAGCTGAGCGAGTTCGAGCCGCTAGTGGCGTACCTCGAGGAGTTCGAGGGCGTGCCGCTGCTGCGGATCGCGGCGTTCTCGGCCGAGGCTCCCCGTCGCGTGCGCGAGCTGCTCTCGGGCGTCGCCGGGGACGAGCTCCTGATCGACGTCCGGGGCGTAGCGTTCGGCGAGGTCGAGACCGCGTACGAGGTGGCGAAGCTGTTCGCCGACGGCGACCTCGGATTCCTCCTCAAGCGCGACCAGAAGCTCGAGAGCTACTCGAGCCAGGCGGCGAGGAGCTGGCGCGGCGACGCGGCGGTCCTGGTCAACCGCGGCACCCAGGGAGCGGCCGAGGTGTTCGCCCAGATCCTGCGCCAGCGCGGCGGGGCCAAGCTGGTCGGACAGCCGACGTTCGGCTTCGCGGGGCGCACCAAGGTCATCGATCTCGCCGCCGGCGGCTCGCTGGTGCTCACCGACGCGTTCTTCACCGGACCCGACGGCAAGCCGCTCGACGACAGCGTCGAGCCCGACGTCGTGGTCGGTGTCCGGGCGGGCAGCTTCAAGGAGCTCGAGCAGTCGATCGAAGACCTCATCCTGAAGCGGGCCCTCGACGTCCTGCGCGGCGGCGCGCGCGAGGTCGAGAAGAAGGCCGCCTGACGCCGCGCCGGGGCCGGAGGACGGCCTCGGCGGTCGCGACCCCTCTCTGCGCTCCATCCCATGCCGCGTTCGCGCCGCTCCCGCCTCCGTAGTGCGGGCCAAACGGTGGGGCGAGCCTCCGGTGCCGGGGGCTGGCGCTCCGGGCGTCGTGGCGGCGCGCACGGCTCCGGGGCGCGCTGGCTGGCGCTGGCGGTGATCGCCGCCGCTCTGGTTGGGGCGGGGTATGGCTGGGGGCGGTGGACCAAGTCCGATTCGGCTCGGCACTCGCATCCCGATGGCTTCGATCGACCGCCCACGGCGGCCGACTCCGGGGCGCGCGGCGACCTGGAGGCTCCGGTCGGCTCGCCGCGAGCGAGCGGTGCCCCGTCGCGCGGGAGCCTCGCGATCGTCATCGACGACCTCGGCCGCAGCCTCGAGGTGATCGACCAGCTGCGCGCCTTCGGCGTCCCCCTCACCTACGCCGTCCTGCCGTTCGAGCCCCGCAGCGCCGAGGTGGCGATCAGGCTGGCCGAGCTCGGCGAGGAGGTGCTCTGCCATCTGCCGATGGAGGCCCATCGGGGCGAGGACCCCGGACCGGGCGCGCTCGACGCCGGCATGCGGCCGCGCGCGCTCCGGGCCTCGACCCGGCGCGCGCTCGACGCCGTGCCGGGCGCCGCCGGCGTCAACAACCACATGGGCTCGGCTCTCTCCGAGGATCGCGTCGCGATGGAGGCGGTGCTCGAGGTGGTGCGGGCGAGGGGGATGTTCTTCCTCGATTCACGCACCAGCCCACAGAGCGTGGGCTTCAGCCTGGCGCGCGACCTCGGTATGGCGGCCGGCGAGCGCAAGGTCTTCCTCGACGGCGATCGCGATCCGGAAGCGATCCGGCGCGAGCTCCACCGCCTGCTCGCCCTGGCCGACGGCGGCGCGCCCGCGATCGCGATCGGTCACCCCTATCCCGAGACCCTCGCTGTGCTCGCCGAGGAGATCCCGCGCGCTCGCTCTGCGGGATACCGGTTCGTCCGGGTGAGCGAAGCGATCGCGAGCGAGTAGGGCGGCCTCTCACTCGGCGCTCGCACCCTGCGATCCGCCGGGGCTACTCCGAGCGCAGGACCTCGGCGGGCCGACGTCGCAGCGCTCCGGCGCTCGCGCCCGCGCCGGCGACGACCGACAGTGCGACGGCGGTCGCCACCGCGATGGCGAAGGCCGCCGGCTCGAGCCTCCACTGGAGGTCCATGCCGCGCGTGAGCGCGATCCACGAGACGACTCCGCCGCCGATCGCGCCGACGATGCCGGCGACCAGACCGAGCAGCGCGTACTCGGTGGCGAAGAGCGCGACCACGTCCGCGCGCCGCATGCCCAGGGTCTTGAGCAGCGCGACCTCGCGGCCGCGCCGGCTGGACTCGACGCCGACGGTCGCGGCCAGGATGACGAGGCCCGCGACCAGCGTGAACGCTCCCAGGAACGAGATGCCCCAGCCCACCTGCCGCAGGAGCGCAACGATGCGCTCGAGCACGTCCTTGACGAGCACCACCGTGACGTTGGGGAACTCGCTCACCACCAGGTCCTGGATGCGCTGCTCGGAGCCCTCGGGGAGCTTCGCCGTGGCGATACGGATCTGCGGCGCCGCCTCGAGCGCACCCGGCTCGGCCACGATGAAGAAGTTCAGGCCGAAGCTCTCCCAGTCGACCGCCCGCAGGCTGGTCACGACGAAGGACATCGCAACGCCCTGGATGTCGAAGTCGATGGTCGAGCCGAGCCGGACCCCGAGGTCGCGGGCGAAATCCTCGTCGACGGAGAGCTCGTTGCGCTCGGGATCGGTCCACAGCTCGCCTGCGACCGAGCCGGCGCTGTCGCCGCTCGCCGGATCGGGATCGCCGAGTGATGGGCCGGCAGCAGGAGGCGAAGCTGGAGCCCGCGGCGCGCTGCTGGCGACGATGCGGTTCCCCTCGGGCAGCTTCTCCATGTAGGTCAGTCGCTGCTCACGCGTGAGCGCCCAGCGGCGCCCGCCGGGCCCGCCGGCCCCCTCCACCAGCTCGGCGACGCTCTCGCCGTCGATCGCGCGCACGCGCGCCACCACCACCGGCACCGACACCACGGCGCTCGCGTCCTGGCGCTCGAGCAGCTCCGCCAGGGGCTCCCATTGGTCGGGCTGGACGTCGGCGAAGAACGCGGAGGGCGCGTCGTCGGGGATCTCGGCCTCCATGCGCGCGCGCAGCTGCGACTGCACCTGCTGGGTGGCGAACACGACCAGGAGACCGAGACCGATGGCGACGATCGCGGCCAGCGTGGCGGCGCCGGGGCGCGCCAGCGAGGCGATGCCGTGGCGCAGCCACACCCGGCCGCCGGCGCCGCGCGGGAGCCGCCGCGCCGCCCGCACCAGCACCCACGCGGCCACCGCCAGCGCGAGCGCCGTGCCCGCCAGCCCGGCGGTGAACTGGGCGGCGAGCAGAGCCTCGCCGGCTTGAGCGCCGGCGAGCGCGGCGGTGCCGAGGACCAGGAGCAGCGCGCAGGCGATGGTCACCGCTCGCGTGCCCGGCAGCGGCTCGGCGTTCTGGCGCAGCACGCGCGCGGGCGGCACGCGCAGCACCTGGGTCAGCGGCGGCACCGCGAACACCACGGTGGTGCCTAGGCCGAGCGCGATCCCGCGCAGGAGCGCCATCGGCTGCCAGGGGTCGAGGAGCTCCGCCGGGACGATGTCGCGCAGGAAGAAGGGCAGCGCGGCGCTGATCGCGAGGCCGAGGGCGCAGCCGGCGAGGCTCCCGAGCAGGCCGAGCGCCGCCGCCTGCCCGAGGTAGAGGAGGAAGGTCTCGCGCGGGCGCAGACCCAGGCACTTGAGGATCGCGATGGCGTCGCTGCGTCCGGCGATCCACACCCGGATCGCCTGCCCCACGCCTACCCCCCCCACCAGGAGTGAGAGCAGCGCGACCAGACCGAGGAAGCGCTCCAGGCGCTCCAGCCCGCGGCGCAGCGCCGGCTGCGCCTGGTCGTAGGTCTCGACCCGGTAGCCGTCGGCGCGGGGCGCGATCTCGGCCAGGTCCTCGGCGTGCGCGCGCAGCGTCTCGAGCGGGGTCTCGATCGGAAGCTGGACCAGCACCGAGTGCTCGACGCGGCTCCCGAGGTCGACCAGGGGAGTACGGTCGAGGCCGGCGGCGCCGAGGAAGACGCGCGGTCCCAACGTGAAGGCGCCGCCGAGGCGGTCGGGCTCGACTAAGACCAGGCCGCGGATCGTGAACGGCTCGCCGCCGACCGAGATCTCGTCTCCGACCGCGACGCCGAGCCGCGCCAGCAGATCGGGCGCGACCACCACGCCGTCGTCGCCGAGGAGCGGCGCGAGCGCGGAGGGTGGGTCGAGCTCGAGGTCGCCGTAGAACGGGTAGGGGCCGTCGACAACCTTGAGCTCGACCAGGAGTGTGCGCGGCGGGTCGTCCGGACGCGGCGCCAGCGAATCGGGGTGCGGGGCGGGGCGCGGTGCGGCGACGATCGTCACCAGCTCGCGGATCCCGGCCCGTCGGCTTCCCGGGAGGGCATCGATCGCGGCCAGGATCTCGTCCGACGGCGACCGGCTCGACTCGACCGCGAGGTCGGCGGCGAGCAGGTTGCGGGCTTCGAGCCGGATCCCGCGGTCGAGGCTCGACGAGATGCCGGCCACGATCACCACCGCCGCGACACCGACCGCGAGGCAGAGGACGAAGGCGACCAGCCGGTGCGCCACGCCGCGGAGCTCGCGCGCCAGTTGGCGGAGAAGGAAGCGCAGGGACACGGCGGGGCGACGGATCAGGAGCCGCCGCGGAGCTGCGCGGCGCCGTGCGCGGCGACGGCGTCCGGAGGCTCCGCCTGCCGCGCCCGGCCGGCTCGCTCCGGGCGCTCGTCGCGCTCCTCGCGGACCAGACGTCCGTCGAGCAGGTGGACCCGCCGCTCGGCGAGCCGCGCGGTGGCGGGATCGTGGGTGACCAGGACCAGGCTCGCGCCGTGGCGGCGCTGGAGGCGGTCCAGCATCTCGAGCACGGTCTGGCCGGTGCGGGTGTCGAGATTGCCCGTGGGCTCGTCGGCGAGGAGAAGCGCGGGGCGTGCCGCAAAGGCGCGGGCGACCGCGATGCGCTGCTGCTCGCCGCCCGAGAGCTGCGTCGGATAGTGGTGTCCGCGGTCCGAGAGACCGACCTGCTCGAGCAGCTCGTCGGCGGCATGGGCCGGGGCAGGGTCACCGCGGAGCTCGAGCGGAAGGAGCACGTTCTCGCGCGCGGTCAGGTGCTGCAGGAGCTGGAAGGACTGGAACACGAAGCCGACGTTGCGGCGCCGCCACATCGCGAGCTCGTCCTCCGAGAGGCCCTGAATCTCGCGGCCTTCGTAGAGGATCTGCCCGCTCGACGGGCGGTCGAGCCCGGCCATGAGCGCGAGCAGCGTCGACTTGCCGCTGCCCGAAGGCCCGAGGACCGCGACCGACTCCCCGGCGCCGATCGAGAGGGAGACCTCGTCGAGAACCACCAGTGGCCGATCTCCCGAGCGCAGGGTCCTCGTCAGTCGACGGACCTCGAGGCGGGGGAGGTTGGCGGATGGAATGGCGGTGGGGGACGAGGACGGCACGAGTCGAGACCGGGCTACGGTTCCCGCGGCTTCGACTTGAGCTCCGTCCTGCCGCGTGCGAACAGGGGCGCCCACGGTGCCGCCCCTGCCGGATCGCTCGAGGCGGGATTTCCCGCCTTCGACCCGGGTCCCTCGCAGCTTAGCACCCGCGCCGCTCGGTCTCGGCTCCGGGCGACGGCGGGGCTACAATGAGGGACGATGGTAGCCGCCTCCCGATCGGTCCCGCGCGTTCTCGTGTGCTTCGCCGTGTTCGTGCTGGCGGCGGGTCTTGCCGTCCTGATGGCCGCTCGCGGTCCGTCGCCGGCCACGGCGGGCGCCGCCGCCGCGGCCTCACCGTTCGTCGCCGACCTCGCGCCCGCCCCCGGGTCTCCCTCGTCTTCGGGCGACGCACGGTCGTCCGCCGCGACCACGGCCGCGTGGGCGCCGCTCGTCGTCTTTCTCGGCGACAGTCTCACCGCGGGTCATGGAGTGGCCGAGGACCAGGCGTTCCCCGCCGTCGCCGCGGCGCGGCTCGCCGTCGCCGGCCATCCGGTGCGGGTGCTGAACGCGGGCGTGAGCGGCGATACCAGCGCCGGCGGCCTGCGGCGGCTGGAGTGGCTCCTCGCCCAGGACCCGGACGTGATCGTCGTGAGCCTGGGCGCCAACGACGGCCTGCGCGGGCTCCCGCTCGCGGACACCGAGGCCAACCTGCGCCGGATCGTGAGCCGCGCCCGGGAGGCGGGCGCGCGCGTCCTCCTCTTGGGAATGAGGATGCCGCCCAACTACGGCCCCGAGTACGCTCCCCACTTCGCCGCGCTGTACCCGCTCATCGCGGAGGAGCTCGAGGTTCCGCTGGTGCCGTTCCTGCTCGAAGGCGTCGGCGGCCGGCCCGAGCTCAACCAGGCGGACGGCATCCATCCCACCGTCGAGGGCCACCGCATCATGGCCGCGACCATCCTTCCCTGGCTTCAGACGATCGTGGGCGAGCTCGGCCCGCGAGCGCGGCGCGGTTGATCCGCGCGGTGGATCTTCGCGGCCGCGGTCAGTCCGCATCACCGCTCCGCACCGCCTCCTCGGCTTCGCGCTGCTTGGCCTCGTCCCACAGCGCGTCCATCTCGCCGAGCGTCGACTGGTCGAGGCGGCGGCCCTGCTCGCGCAGGCGGTCTTCGATGTGGCGGAAGCGGCGGCGGAACTTGAGGTTGGTCCGCGCCGCGGCGGCCTCGGGATCGATGCCGAGATGACGCGCCAGGTTGGCGATCGCGAACAGCAGATCTCCGATCTCGTCGCGCGCCCGATCGCGATCGTGCTCGAGCGCGTGCTCCAGCTCGCCGAGCTCCTCCTTCACCTTGGCCAGGACCTCGCCGGCGGTGCTCCAGTCGAAGCCCACACCGGCGGCCTTCTGCGTCATGCGATAGGCGGCGAGCAGGCTCGGCATCGAAGCGGCGAGGCCGTCGAGGAGCGAGGCTTCCCGGCCGCGGCTCTGGAGCTTGCGGCGCTCCCACGCGGCGGCGACGGCATCGGCGTCGAGCGGCCGCGAGCCGGCGTAGCCGGCCTCTTTCGACCCCCCGCTCCCGTCGCCGACGCCGGTCGCGGCCGCCGCGGCAGCCTCGCTGGTCTCGCCGAAGACGTGAGGGTGCCGCTCGATCATCTTCGCCTCGACGCTCGCGATCGAGCGTGCGAGACCGGGCCGCCCCTGCTCCTCGCTCATGCGGCCGAGGAAGGCGAGCTGGAAGAGGAGGTCTCCGAGCTCCTCTTCCAGCTCGGCCCAGTCGCGACGATCGATCGCCGCCGCCACCTCGTGCGCCTCCTCGAGCAGATAGGCGCGGATGTCGTCGAATCCCTGCTCGCGATCCCACGGGCAGCCGTCCGGTCCGCGCAGGCGCGCCACCAGAGCATCGAGGGTCGCGAGATCGTGCGCTTTCTCTTCGCTCACAGCGTTCCCTCGCGGGGCGGCTTTGCTACGATACCGCGGGCCTCTTCCCGGATTGCTCGAACCTCGGGGAAGCGATTGCGAATCGGGGGTTTAGGACGTCCAGCGCTGCGCTGCTCCGCGCTCCTGGCCGTGCTGGCGATGACGGCGGCGAGCGCCCAGGCCGGTCCTTTGCCGGCGGTGGCGAGCGCCCCGCCCCCCGCGCACCTCGAGGACGTGATGCCGCTCACCTCCCCGGCGAGAAGCACGCTGTCGGCGCTCCAGGACAACTGGCTGCAGTGGGACAGCGCGTTCCTCCGCGGTGAGGAGACTGCCGCGAAGCTCGCGGTCGGCGATCTGCTCCAGGCCGCCGGGGAGCTCGGTATGAGCCGGCTGCCGGAAGCCTGCTTCGCCATGCTCGCGCGTGCCTCCCAGTCCGCGAACGACGGCAACACGGTACGGGCGCGTTGGGCGCTCGGCATGGCCGAGCAGCTCGATCCCGGCCGCCCCGAGGTGGCCTTCGCGAGCGCCGCGGTGGCGTGGCATGAAGGCCGCTACCTGGCTATGATCGGTCACGAGCTTCGCGGCTACGCGCGACTCGGCCGGGCGTCGCTCCTGCTCCGCCTCACGGCGGAGAACCTGCTGGTATGGGGGATCGCGGCCGTGGTCCTGAGCGGCGCGCTCTACGTCGCGCTCCAGCTCGCGGCGCACGGTGCCGCACTGATCGGAGACATCGCCGAGTTCGTCAGTCGGGCGCGGCCGGTCACCACCTCCTATCTGGTCGCGCTGGTGGTGGTCGTCCTTCCCGCCCTGGTCCCGGCGGCATGGATCGCGATCCCGTTCTACTGGGCGATCCTGCTCGCGCCGTACGCCCGCCCCTCGGAGCGGGCGGTGGTGGGAACGGTGATCGCCGTCCTGGTCGGAGCGCCGTTCCTGCTGTCGGCGCAGGTGCGCCGCGTTGCGGTCGAGCTGTCCGATCCGATGGAGGCGGCGCGTAGCCTCCAGGAGCGCCGGCTCTACGGCGGACTGATCAACGACGTCGAGGCGCTTCACGCCGAGCTCCGGGGCGCGGCGCCGGCGGTGCATCTGGCGGCGGACCTGCACCAGGATCTGGGCCAGACCGAGTACGCGCGCCTGCTCTACCAGCGCCTGCTCGAGATGGAGCCTCTCAACGCGGCGGCGCACAACAACCTCGGCGCCTACTATCTGCGTCGTCGCGAGACCAGCCAGGCGATCGACCATCTCGAGCGCGCCGCTGCGATCGACCCGGGCCGCATCGAGCCCCACCGCAACCTCTGGGTGCTCTATCGCGACTACCTCGCGTTCGAGGAGGCGGAGCGGGTGCTGGCGCGGGTCCGTCAGGTGGCTCCCGATCGGGTCTCGCGATGGTTCTCGGAGGGACCCTCGACGCTCGCGGTCATGCGCGACGGGTACGCGCGGGACGGCGAGGTCCGTGGGACGCTGCGGGCGAGCTACGAGCCGAAGACCCAGCTCGACCCGGTAGCGGGGCTTTCGCCGCTGCGTCTCTTCATCGTCGGGGCCTTCCTCGCCACCGCGGGCGTGATCGCCGTCCTGCTGATGCGCCATCGCGTGGGTGGGAGCCGTGCCGCGCGGGCGAGATCGATGCCGAGCGGCCGAGCGGTGGCCTGGGCGCCCGGGCTTCCGTCGCTCCTGGACGGCCGCGGCTGGCGTGCATTCTGCGCGCTCCTGGCGCCGGTCGCGATCCTTCTCCTGCCACGGATGACCGCCCTCGGCTACCGCCTGCCCTGGGGATTCAACCCCGGCGCCTCGACGGTCTGGGTGGTGAGCATCACGCTCCTGCTGCTCTACCTGGCGGCGCGCGCTCTGATCGGTGCGGGGAGAATCCGTGTGGACTAGCGGTCAACTGGCCGAGACCAGCGTGGACCGCGTGCTGCTGATGCTGGCCGCGCGCAGCTCGACCGGCACGCTGACGGTGCAGAACGAGGAGGACGTGCTCGCGGTTCGCTTCCGAAGTGGCGAGATCACCGGCGCCGATTCCCTCAAGGAATCCCTCACCCACGGGCTGGGTCGCATCCTGGTCGCCGCCGGTCATCTCAACCGCGATCAGGTGGCGGGGATCGAGGCCGCGGATCTCGAGGGCACCGTGATCGACCATCTGCTCGCCACCGGGTTGGTGCCGCCCGACACGCTCGCGGGCTGCGTGCGGCAGCACGCCTATCTGCTCCTGGTTCGACTGCTCGGATGGAAGGCGGGCGACTACACGTTCTACGAGGGAGAGGTGCCCCGGTCGCTCGATCTACGGGCGCTCTCGGTGGAGGAGCTCCTGCTCCGGGCGTCGGAGGAGGATCCCCGGCTGCTCGGCGTCACCGTCCGACCTCTCGGACGCGAGGTCCTGAGGCCGCTCCTGGGGCGACGCACGTTCCGCGTGCTGAGCTGGCAGGAGGAGGCCGGCGCCGCCGAGGACGGCGAGCTCTGGCTCACGCCGTTCGAGGACGCGCTCCTGCGCTCTCTCGACGGGCTCACCCCGTCGAGTGACTTCAAGGAGCGGCTCGGCGTCGACGAGTTCCGGCTGCGCTTCGCGCTCCATCGGCTGGACCAGGCCGGTCTCCTCGAGACCGTCCGCCCGTCGTCGATGGCCGCGGCGTCGTCCGAGGCGCCGGCACCGCCCGTGCCGGCGTCGAGCGTCGAAGCGGCGCCGGCCTCGCCGCCCGAGCCGGCGGTCTCCGCCGAGCCGGTGGACACCTTGGCCAGCCGCGCCGCGCGGTTGAGCGAGCTGGGAACGCAGCTCAGCGAGCTCAGCCGGGCGTTCAGCTACACCCTGGCGGCAGGGCTCACCATCCTGCTCCTGATCCTGGTCCTTGCCGGCGGGAGCACGCCCCGCCTGCACCATCCCTTTCCCTGGCAGGAGGCGGATCGGCAGCGCCTCGAGAGCCTGAGGG